>CAYMWO010000122.1:0-8978 GCA_964393905.1 uncultured Bdellovibrionales bacterium
CAGTAGAAGTTAGCGAGGAATTTTTATTGATTATAAAAACCTCCTCTCACAGATTTGGCGCTCTACAGCAGGAGGTTCGAACTCTTCACCCATACGACACCCCTGAGATCATCGCCTTGCCAATAACCGATGCATTTTCGGAGTATGCAAACTGGGTACTACAGGAGAGTTCCGAACAGTAACTACCTACCAATGGCGAAGCTGTCGTGCGAACCCGTCGCGGGCCTGGGAGGAGCAGCTACTCCTCCGTTAGTTCTATCACCCGGTGAAGCCGGACGTTGATTATTATCCAACAGATGGTTTAACACCCCTTCATCAACTACGATGTTCGAGTCATTAAGAATTGTCTTTTCCCGATCGTCAAAAGGTGCCGGCGCCTGGCTGACCGGAACAGGGCCCCTAGTCGACCAGATTTTCAGTTTTTGTCCGGTTGGGCTCACCACCTCTTCACCTGGAAGATACTCGGAAGACTTTCCGAAGTTTGCGCTCTCCTTTGACGGCGCAACATCATTTCCTGGAATTTGGTTCTCGCCGTCGGCCAGTGCAGCTAATGGGGCAGCTGAAAAGGCAACAAGGATTAATGCAAAGATCAGGGCCATGAAAGATTTAGGTTTCAAAGTTGTGCTCCGTATGTTTGAGGCCGACACTATAACAGATTTTGATGCATATTGGATACCAACACCACCGTAATCGCTAGCAAGAGTCGGGTAATTCCGATATAAACGGCGGCAATGTCACTAGTTAGCAATAACTTCTCAATCGTGGTTTTGATTTCTGGGCGGGGTTCAAACCTTGGGGCTCTGATTCAGGCGATCTCTCTGGGGCACATCCCCGTGTCAATTTCCTGTGTCGTTACAGACAATCCTGACGCGGCAGGGTTAAAAATTGCCGCAGCAGCCGGGATTAAAACGGCGATAGTTGAACGTCAGCCAAAACAACTAAAAGTCGAAGATTACAATACTCTACTTGCGGATACTGTTTCTAAATACAACCCCCAGCTGATTGTCCTCGCTGGCTACATGAGAGTTCTGCGGCCCGAGTTTATTTCTCGGTTTCGGGATCGCATTATCAACATTCATCCCTCGCTTCTTCCCGCGTTTCGCGGACTCGATGTTCAACGTGCAGCGTTAGAAGCCGGCGTAAAGTTCGCTGGCTGCACAGTGCATTTTGTCGAAGAAGAGGTTGATACCGGGCCGATAATTGCTCAGGCGGTTGTCCCAGTCTTGGAAGGAGATACGGTCGAAACACTGTCCGCGAGGATTCTCACGGAAGAGCATAATTTATTACCGGCCGTAGTTTCCGGATTTGCGCAAGGAAAGATTGAACTTATAAATGTCGGGGATCGGAAAATTGTCCGCGTTGATCCTGCTTTGGTGAGTGGAAAAACCGAGGCCGGCGTTCCGATCCTCAAATCAATTAAGCAAACCTAATAAATCCCTCAGGACTAATCGCGGCGCAGTAGCACAACAGCAGTCGCCATCGCCCCCTCATTGCGCCCAATAAACCCGAGTTGCTCAGTGGTTGTGGCCTTAACGCTAATCTGAGCCGCAGTAATGCCACCACCGGCGCGCGTAAAGATTTCCGCAATCCGCTTCCGCATCTCTGGCACATGTTCTTTAACCCGTGGCGCTTGTAGCAACAGCACGGTATCGCAATTCACCAGCTTCCAGCCCTCAGAAGAGGCTTTATTCCAGACTTTCTTCAGGAAAAAGTCGCTTTCTCGATCCTTAAAGCTCTCGTCGGTATCCGGGAACCATGTGCCGATATCGCCCCAAGCCAGAGCTCCCAGTACCGCATCCACAATTGCATGTAACAAGATGTCGGCATCAGAGTGCCCGACAAACCCAACGCTGTGTGGAATTTCAATTCCACCAATAAATAGCTTCCGACCCTCAGCAAAGGCGTGCACATCTTTTCCAATGCCAATTCGAAACTCGCTCATTGTTATCCTATTGGTAAAATGATCTAGCGATGTAATTTAGGGCTGGCCTGCGCGTAAACATTTATCGGTTCTGAAAAACCATAAGCCGTGGGATTGCGAGAGATCTTCGCTAGAGCCAAAACCCGAGGGACGAACTCACTTGTTTCCTGCCGAATTTTTCCAAGTCGCACCAGTTCGAAAAAGTCCCTTGTGCCTGCACTTTTGATTGCTTTGTTAACGTGACCCGGCCCGGAGTTGTAGGAGGCGATAGTCAGATACCAATCGCCATACATATTATATAAGTCTCGAAGATGTTTAGCGGCGGCCATCGTCGACTTAATTGGGTCCTTTCGCTCGTCAACTCTAGAGGTGATTGCCAGCCCATACATCCGTGCTGTGCTTGGCACAAACTGCCAAAGCCCGACCGCTCCGTGCTTACTTCGCGCATCCGGCCGAAAAAGGCTCTCAACCATCGCGATACTTACCAACTCTAGCGGTAGTCCGTGCTCACGAAAGATCTCTTCAATCATTGGTTCAAACTGTGCGCGCCGTTCCAAGGCCTCCGCGAAACCCTTTGAGTTACCTTTTGAGTAATAATTTTCAAAGTGCTCAACCTCTCCTCTGTCCACCAAATGCAATGGAGGAAACGGCATATCCATTCCGTAAACAGCAGTCCCACCATGTTGTAGATTTGACCGCTGCAAACGACCGCGCTGTCCCGCAACATCATTAGCAGGCGAGAAAAGGTCGCCAAACTGCATCGAGCAGCCGGAGAGAAAAAAAGAAATGATTAAAACTAAAAGAAGTTGCGATCTCATATAAGCCAACAAATTTCCTGAAAAATTGCTGCTCATTCTTGGTTCAATTCGCGACTAAAAGCAAGTTCAAGGGAGAAAAAGTGTGCACGTAGTGATCTTAAATCTTGTCCTAAATAACTAAGATTCGTACACTTATCACCACAGGTTACTCATTAAAAAAATTTCCCCGTAGGACTCGTCAGTCATGGATAAAAAAGGATTTCTCATATCAGTTCTTCTGCTGGCTTTATTAAGCAGCAGTTGCACTCTGCAGAAGAGACTTTCCTCTGCTGGTTCTTCTGTGGGTACAACATTTGCCCAATTACAGACACAGCTCACCACGCATGACGCATTCTCGCAGTCGGGCACATTAATACTGAGCAGCCGCGTACCGGATGAAGGGGTAAGTGCTGCAGATGAAGCCTTTGAGACTGGAAACACTCCAAGTGGAATGGCTCCGATTATCGGCTTTATTCCGCCGGTACTGGGGTTTGTACCCGCCGATAACGAAACCTGGCTACAGATTAAAAAGTCCTCGAAAACCCTTATAGTCTACAAGGGCTCGGCTAAGGTGAAGGAGCTTCATGGCGAGGGCAGTGTCTCTATCCCTGCAGGAGAGTACGCACTGCAACATAAACAGAAGCGCCCATTATGGTACGCCTCGGATGATTACTTTCATAAACGTAAGCTTAATGTCCCACCAAAGAACGACAAACTTCGTTATCGGCGAGGCGCATTGGGACTTTATGCAATCTACCCTACCCCAACCTTCCCGATTCATTCGGGTCCGGTCTGGAGTGAAGACGTAGGTGGCTTGAAGGTTTCGAAGGCGGACCTTTCGGCGATCTATTACATGTTGCCGGTGGGATCGACTGTTAAGGTCGAAAACTAAGAAGCTCTGCTCTGAGATAACCTCTGCTTAGTCGCGCCAGATCATCTCGGAAGTTGAGAGATCAACCCAGCGATCTACCCCTTTCCATCCGTCACTTGTCCCGTAAAGACCAAAGTCGGCAAGCGATGTCTCCACACTTAATGTGTGGCAGAGAAACATCGCATAGCTGATCTCACGACTCGGACAAACTACTGTCGCTAGGCGTTTTACGTTTTGATTGATTAGTGGGTTTCCTTGAGCATCAAGAACACGCGCCGGGGCTTCCACAACAGAAGCCGGGTCAGCGGCAGAGCCCGCCGCAATCGCAGCAGATTTATCGCTTTCCTCCTCTGTGTGTTTATCAAAGTAGCCGTAACCAAAACTGATTAGATCAGCGGCGATGTGCACATCCATCGAAACCTGGCGCTTTACGCCCTTAGGCGGAAGTCTTTTAACAATGACCTCAAGCCCTGCACGCTCGACAGCATCGAGAAAGGAAAATTGACGGGAATCGTCTTCGTTGGGAACGAGAGTATAGTATCTTGCAACTTCGGGCTGGAGTCCTTGGGTAAGTCCACGAACGAGCTTACTGAGGTCAACCTTTCGGTCTACTCTCCGGGTGGCTCGGTCAAGTCCAACACCATCGATGAATAAACCGATGCGCCGTTTTGCCTTACGCTTGACGACACCACCACCAAGCATCTGATACTCTTCTCTACCCATATAATTCCTTACTGCCCGTTCCGTTACTGCCATGTCCGTTTAAATGTTCCGGATTCAGTTTTCCGGACAAAAAACTCTAGCTCTACAGCAAACAGCCCATTTGGGACGAAACCCAAAGGCACCGGCGGTTTAACGCCGTTCCAATGCTGTTATACCCACGAATACCCAAACCGATACTTTAAAGATCTATCCCGCTAACGCAGAAAGATTCGCCAGAAATTACAGATATTTATCGTTTTTTGCAACCTGCAGGGGAACTTTTTAATGAGCTCCACTCCCTGATAAAACAACAGGTATGGTCTTAAGCAGAATTTGAAAGTCGCGCCTTAGAGACCAGTTATCAATATATTGCAGGTCGAGCGCGGCCCATTCCTCAAAATCAGGGATCTGATTTCGCCCGCTGATCTGCCAGATACAGGTGAGACCCGGCCGCATACTTAAACGCCGCCTATGCTTTCTGACATACATCGATACCTCATCCGGTAACGGCGGTCGCGGACCGACAAGGCTCATGTCTCCAAGGAGGACGTTTATCAGCTGCGGCAGCTCATCAATACTATAGCGCCGGATAAACCTCCCAACTCTGGTGACGCGCGGGTCATTCTTCATCTTAAAGACCGGCCCGGTCATTTCATTTTGGTCTAACAGCTCCGGCAAACGTTCTTCGGCACCTTCAACCATCGAACGAAACTTCAGTAGAGTAAAGATACGGCCGTTTAACCCCATCCGACTCTGCTTGAAGAACACCGGTCCCCGGCTATCAAGTTTTATAAAGAGTGCCGTAAGCAACAACACCGGACTAAGAACTATTAACCCAAAAAAGGCGACGACAATATCGAGCAGCCGTTTAAGGAATAGCGCTCCACCGTCGGCGGGCGATGCTTCGTAATGTATCAGCGGAATAGACCCAAAATACGAGATGTCGGACTTGAAGATGTTGAGGCTGAAAAGATCAGCGGCGAGAGTAACCCTAATCCCCTCCTCTGCGGCGTTCTGCGCCAGACTCTCAATTGTCGAATATGAGCCGACAACATCGGTAAAAAGCACCTCATCGATAGCGAGCTTTTTCAGGGCAGTTTCAAAACTAGATGCGGTCGCTACTATCCGCGCGGGTAAGTCATAAACAACCGAGCTTGAGCCTCCCGCGGCTGACGAATAGACGGTATTGCCATTAATATGTAGCGATTCCGCCGTCTCATCTGCACTGACATCGACAAAACCCTTAACTCTAATTCCAAGCACGGGCTGCTTCATAATCTCTAGATAAACCTGGCGCGCCTGTGCACCTGTGCCAACTATCAAAAGATTGCGAAAATTCTTCCCTCGCACCCGAAAATACCGCAAAATTCCAAGTATCGAAATGCGTTCGCAAAATAGTAGCACGCCGCTGATACCACAAAACAAGGCTACAAAACTTCGACTGAGGTCGAGCTTTAACAAATAAAGCACCGAACCCTCACAGAGAAACACAACAGCCGAAGAGAAGACCGTCATGCGAAATATTTCCGCAACAGTGCTCAGGCGCATGCTGCGATAAGCGCCCATCATCGAGAGCACCGCGTTATAGAGCGGAAGCGCCACCCCTAAAACAACGAGATAATCCTCAATTGGACCGAGCGACTTTAGCTCTTGAGGAAATGGCAGCGCATGGGCAGAGGTCAAAGCCAGAAACGCATCGCGCGAATAGTAGCTAGCAAAAAAACAGGCGATGATTATCAGGTTATCGAGAACCCGTTCCAACGCCGAGAATATTCGCCAGTTTTTTTTAAGCACTGTTTCTACGCTAGAAAACTAACTTCCTAAAGTCAGCCGGGGTAAACGACTAAATTACCTAGCATTTTCCCGAGCCTTTGTCTAAGGCCGCGGCCTTCCGCCTCTAAACACAGAAAAATAAAGGAGTGTGGGCAGCACGATTAAGAGCATGAGGATAATCAATAGGTAGTTGATTGAATTGTCCGGCTCCTTGAGCGAAATCGGAGCCCCCACGGCGAGCGCTTTTCTTAATCCAAGCGACTCCCACTCCAATAAGGCAAAAGTCCCATAACTGCTCCCGTTCAGCCCTCTAAAGTTCTTAGCATTAAACTGCACTGATAAAATCCTATTGGGTTTTACCTCCACGAACTGCGGCGATGATAGGATCTGAATTTCCCGTGATGTAAAATAACGAACCGAGACCTGTTTCGTCTCCGGTGTTGTATTCTGTATCTGCAATTCTCCGGTAAACTCTTGACCGTTACCGACAAATTGCAGTTTCCCTGCAAGCTCAGGTACGCGAACAACTGCAAGCTCGGACTCTGTCAACTCACCAAGGGGAATTATCTGCACTTCCGCCGCCGAAAATTGGTAGCCGTTCTGGTCCTGATAGTTTCTATGCACCAAAAGTGGGATATTACCTCTCTGCGGAAGGTCTTTCCCCCCACATTCAGTGGCCGTACACCTTAGGGCGTCCAAGCTAAAGCTCTGGTTAATCTGCCAGACGAAAACCTCTTTGGGGTTTAATGCGTGAGGCGCGCCCGCCCACTGCCAAGTTCCGATTGTGATGCTGGGGAAAACATCCCGAGCCATCTCATCTCCCTGATTCTCAATCTTATAACTTCCAGTGACCTTGCCCTCGTGCTCAGTAATCTCCAGCTGTAACGTTGAGCTACCTGAGATTGTCAGATACGAAGCCCAGGCCCCGAGGGCAGAAAAATGCAGCGCAAGTCCTATAACAGAGAGAAAAATTCCGCCGAGTTTACTCCGGCGCACTGCTGATTTTAAACGAACGGTTGCCATGGCCTGCCCCAATATTTAATTCCCAGCACCAGCATTAGCACGCATGCTGAAATCGATATCCAGTCACCTACCACCCAAATTCCCCGCTCTCCAAACTTCAACACCGTCTCCGCATCTTGTGGGATGATTCCGATAAATCCCGGACTGACTAAAAAGAGTCTCTCTCCGTGATTGCTGCGCCACGAAGAATGATAAGCAAACTTCAGGTAATGCGCCCTTCCGGGACAATCCGTTCTAAGGGTAATCCGATTAAAATCTACCTTCAGCTCGGGGTGGCACTCTCCACTGGCCTTACCATTAGTTTGAGTTGAGTCCGGGGCCCAGACTGCATCAGGAGTCAAGCGTAGGGACTCCTCTCCACGGTAATCTGTCACGAGAAATCTCTCGCCCTCTTGATATTTTGTAAACCAATCCCAAAACTCGCGCTTCCAGTTGGCGTTACTTATTATCTTTGGAGGCGCGGGGAAAACTCCCACCAGCTCCGGCGAGCGCTTTAGCTGATAGTGTTGCCAGATACCGAACTTGCCCCTTGGGGTAAGATAGCCACTGGCATTCGCCTGCGCCAAAACCGGCGGAGTAATTAAAATTAAATCTCCAACCCCTAAAAGCCGCAGCCGGCTTTCAGCTCCCTGGATATTAAATTGACTGCACTCATAGTTGGGAAACGGACAGCTGGGTGTCTTACTAACCTCGGCCTGCACTCTAAAAGTCATCGGAGCCAAGATTGTTGCCTGCATGTAGACGCTCTCTAAAGTCGCGCGCCCAGCAAAGTACGGCAACATTTCGAAGACCCGAGTAGTGCCCGCCCCGTTATTTTGCTCATTATGTTCAAATACCACGCGGGGAGCTGAGAAGTCGGCATGTGGATGGTCTTTGATAAGTTCAGCGGTTAACCCTTGCAGGTCTGGGTAAAGCGCTTTAGTTTCCCAACCGCTATAGTTCCACTTAAGCCAAGGGGTGAATTTGGTGGTGTTACTTCCAATCCACCACAAAACCCCAAAAATAATCGGCAGCACCGCTACCCAACTTACGGACCGGCCCAGTTTGCGAAGGATAATCCCTAGGGAGATTCCACCCAACATCGTAAAGAACAGTTGAATCTGCGGGATGGCCCGCGTGTCAACTAGCCCTAGCTTGGGAAAGAGAAAAAAGTAACCCGCATAACCCAGGGCGGGAAGAAACCAAATAAGCCACACCGCCTTATCCAATTGGCGTCGATGACCTGTATAACGCGAGGCCACAAGGAAAAATGGCCCAGCTAATAGAAACGGCAGGGCCGGATAAAACATTCTCGGCACCAATTCATTCCAAGGGTCCTGCAGGATCCATTTAAGGGAATACGGAGTTGTCCAGGGGGAGTTATCAATCATCGGCACCAAGAACCACGCGGCGCAGAGCGCGGCGAACACGCCAGATACGGCTGTCACCAATAATCGCCGACTGAAGTTAGTCACCGGATAGTAAACGATAATTGCCAGGGCAAAGAGCGGCAGTCCAAGTAGAACATAAGCGTGGCTAATTGCTAACAGTGTAAAAATTATCGCTGAGAATAATGGAAACCGCTTGTGCCGAAGCTCGTAACACAAGACCCCGGTCCCTAGTAGCAGAAAACAGATTCCGTAACCGTGAGCAAACTGTCCAGCAAGTGTCGAGAGGGTGTTCCCTCCCCACATCGAGTAACCCTCGTTATAGAGAAATAGTAACGAAAAAGCCGCCGCTAAGATCGGCTGAGGAAAGCGAAGCCCCATCAAACGCACAGCCGCGTATACGCACAGCGGATGAATCATTAGGGGAATTAGCGTTCCGATATTAAAGGCCTGGCCAAGCGGTATTATCCAAGACATTGCCGCCATCAACAGAAACGGAAAGGGAAAGTAGTGCACTAGGTGCG
>CAYMWO010000123.1:0-8920 GCA_964393905.1 uncultured Bdellovibrionales bacterium
TGATGCCTCTAGAATTGGTGTGCAGTTTCTGGGAGGTCATAACGCCAACAACGTAGCCTTACCAAGGAGTTCTGCGGCGCTGCTCGTGGGGAGCATGAACTACGGTGAGAAGGCGTTTAGAGGGGATGTGTCCTCAGTCCTGGTTGGGACAATTCCAGAGTTTCCTGGCAAATACGGGACGGATGCGAAGAAGTTATTGGCAGGTGGCCCAGTTCAGCTTATAAACCGCCTTAAGCAGGAGCAGGTCGAACTGTTTATTTCGGCAAGCGGAGTAGATGAGAGCCGATTTCACAGGCAATCTAAGTTAACAGGGAAGACTTCATGGTATTCCATTCCTCCGGGAAATCCATAGCGAGTATCGCTCTTCTACTAACCATCACAGCAGTTCTCTTTCCCGCCCTACACTTTACTACATCTACAGGCGCTTGGATTTTTTGGCTCTATAGCGGAATTACTTTTGTCTCTGCCTTAGTTGCCGTTCCTTTGGCGGTAATATTATTTTGTGCTGCGCTATTTCTTCTTCCAGCATTAGGATTGGGAACGGTTGATGTTTTTGTAGTGGGGTTTATCTTAGGAATTAATCTCAAAGAGCTTTTTTCCTGGAAGCGTGACAGCACAGAAGATGAAGTGATTAGTGAGTTGGGGTTCTTAGGGAGCCTGCTCATACTATTGCCGTTTGTGTTAGGCGCTTTCATTTCATGTTACGGACGGATTGACCCGCTAATCCTCTCGACGGTTACGGAAAAAGTTGGGGCGGTATCAGCCCTTGGTTGGTTGTCTTCGGAGTTGTTAGGCAAAGAAGAGTCTATCAGAGAAGTAGCGCGAATGGCGCTGGCTATACTCTTATCCGTAACTGTCTTGCGGGCCTCAAACCTTGGGGCTCGACCTCGGCACGTTTTCAAGGGGCTTGTTTTAGGGGGTATCTTCGTTATCTGCTGGACAGTTCCTCAACTGCTTCAGGTCCAGTTCTTCATACAGAATCGCGGCGCCTTTTGGATTGAAACAGGGAGATTCCCCGGAAGCTTTACCGATCCTAACGCTTTTGGAGTTATGGCGGGTTTGGTTGTGCCACTGTTGTTTTTTTTGGGGGAAGAAGAGAAGCGGGCTCTTATCCGAATTGAATCGCTAATTGTGTTGGGGTTGGCATCGTTTTCTGGGTCGCGAACGATGATCCTCGCGTTAGGACTTTGGTATCTCTACCTGATTTATTATTTATTGCTAAATGAGCCTCTGAAGAAGCGAACAATTCTCGCCGCTGTAGCCGTCCCTATTGGAGTGTTAATAATCCTATCCCTCGGGGAGCCAAGACTTAACCGGGAGTTGCAGTCCCATAGCCCGGCCCCAACTGTTACTAGAATTCTGCAGACCATCAACTGGGACCAAGCCGAAACAATGTTTGAGAGTCGGGTTATCTACAGCAGGATAGCGCTCCGCGTTTGGGAGAAAAGCCCCTGGGTTGGGGTGGGGTTGTCCCGTTTTTATGCGTTGCAGGAGGAAAACGGTCGAGAGATCGGGATTGAGCTAAACGGATGGCGCGACAACGCGAATAATTTCTATCTGCAAGTGCTTTCCGAACTGGGATTGATGGGTCTGGGGGTGATTCTATTCGCTTTTTATCTCTGGTGTCGTGCGCTAAGTGGGGATGTGAGGAAACGGGCTATAGGTAACGATGGGGAATGGTATGTGCATCCCTCGCGAACAGTTAGTCTGTTTCGCGCGACACTTGGAGTATTAATTGTTCTATTGGTCACAGGCCCGCACACGAACTTTCCTGAGGTCAGATATTTCGCGTTCTTAATCTTTGGTGTGTGCTTAAGTTTATTAAAGGGTAGGGACGGAGAGGAGGTCTTCGGTTGGCGACTTTTAGTTTTTGTCGTCACATTTTGCTATTCGCTTCTTGTTCCGTTTATCGCATTTGCTAGTTCAGGACCAGGCGTGAGACCTCAATTACGAATTGGATTTTATGGCGAGGAGTTAACCGAAGGAGCAACGGCTGCATGGACCTCAAAGCAGGCTCGAATTTGGGTATGCCCACACGGTGCTGTGGAACCTAAGATGTTTGTGTACGCAGGAAACCCAGGTCTAGACTCGAAGCCACTTAACATTAATTTCACCAACCTTTCCTCTCGACAGGAACACCGGTCTGTTAAAGTTGCCATTTCTCGCTCCGGATGGACTGCGATTGATATATCCTCGCTGTTATTAGAGCCAAATAAGCCCGTCCTCGTTCAAATCGAAGTAGACCGGGTGTGGAGCCCGAAAGAGACAGGACTTAGCCCGGACCCACGTTATTTGGGGGTTATGGTGCGCTTGCCTAATTTCGGTTCATTGTCCTGTTATTAGTGGGATTTCTAATATTTAGGCGGAGCAGTTAGTGGGTAGGGTGGTTGATTAGCGGTTATCGGGCCTGTAGAATCGCTGAAGATGGCACGATACATTAGCCCTTCGCCAGATGAGGACTGCTCGATTGCGCGAGGCGTCGATGTGCCTTGTTTTGATTTAAAAATCTCATCAAATACAGTTCTAATAATTGAAGATGACGATGGTGTGAGCCAGGTCATTAGTGAGGTCATAAGTGGATTAGGGTTGTGTCCGGTGTGTTGTGAAACGGGTGCAGACGGACTGGAGAGCCTAAGCCATCTTAACGGCGATGTGCTGTTTGTGATCTTGGACTACCAAATGCCGGACATTCATGCTTCGAGACTTGTTCCGCAATTAAGGGCGATAAATCCTGAAATTCGCATCGTGCTCTCAAGCGGATATTCGCGTTCGCACATCTTAGCTGAATATTCTTTGGACGGTATCTGCGACTTTATTCCCAAACCTTATGGCGTTAGTGAATTATTGTGTGTAATTAGCAGACTCATTCAAAGCGCTTCGTAAGTCTACTACTCGACAACAAGCGAAACCTGTCCGGTGTTGAGTGTGGCAGTGGAGTCGAGCGTGACTTTAATCTGCGCCCCTGGAAAGACCATGTCACCTCCAAAAAGAAGGCGGAGCTGAGGGAAAGCAACAGTTAGGCGTAGGGCATCCAAGACACTCGCGTCTGGTTCAAAACACGGCACCGCGCCACACGGCGCGGGGTCGGCAGTATACCAAGTTCCGGATTCAAGGTTTAGCTGGTCGAAACTGAGGAGCTGATCCCGATAATACTTTCTTGGAATCTCCTCTGTCGCAAGTTCCTCTTCAACAAACGTCCGAGCCTCGGCTTTGGCTGCCAAAAGCTTAGCTTCAACGGTGGGTTCAGTGGAATTAAGCACAGCAACTCCTGCCACCTCTACTCCTCGGTCAAGTATTCGTTGAGTGAGTTTTTTGAAGTCGCTGGCGGCGGAAATTGTCACTACTAGCGAGATAACAGCCACAAGAGCCATTATCACAATGGCTGTCATGACTATTACCGCGCCGTTCTCGTCGTTTTTCGTCATTTGGTTTTAGCGACGAATGCTCCGATTACGGTTCTGGGATAACTGGCGGAACAGCCGGTCCCGACACAGAGCCCACTCCAAGGTCCTCGAGAATTGCCTTGTCCGCTTGAGAAATCGAAGGACTGTCGGTGTTTAATACATAAGCACCGACTTCTCCTGAAACCGTTCCTATTACGTCACCTGACATTTGCGTCATGTTAAGCGCAGCAATTCCTTCCGGACTTGAACTAGGGCTAAGTAAAACACATCCGTCTTCAATTACATCTGACGGTAAGCCACTAAAGATTCCACCTAGACCAAAAACCTGAAGCTCCAACATTGAAATCTTAATAGTTCCTGAGGAGCAAGAATTCGGGCACTCGCAACACTTTGTTGTCGGGTTAATTCTGCATGGCGGAGCACAAGTTATTGGAACCCATTGACCCTTAGCGTTTAGTGTCTGACCCTCGTGCCCATTACAATCAATCGCAATACCTACCACCTTAAGCACTTTTGGTAATCCTCCGGCCAATGTAGTTGTGGTTGTAGAACTGGTAGTCGTGGTCGTCGTAGTAGTCGTCGTTCCTGCACGCGATTGGCAGGTGCAACATGAGGGGGAGGCGTCATCCCACCAGCAGTCAAGTCCGTCAGCGGTAGGAGGGCAGCCGATTTTATTACACTGAGCGGGAGTTCCTCCAGGACCGTCAGGATCGTATGAGTAATAACATTTATCACAAATGACTGGACGGTTATCGTCGTCTTCTCCTCCCGACGAAGATGTCGAAGAAGAGGCCGACGAGGTTGAGGAAGCTGACGTAGAAGATGACGCAGACGTTGAGGACGAGGAGCTGGAGGAGCTGGAACTTGTGCTACTACTCGAGGAGCTTTCACTACCAGAACCGCCAGGTGTTGTAGTCGTCGGCACATCTCCACCAGCGGCTGGTGTTAATGCCGAAAACGCCTTAGCCCTAACTCTTAAGTTTGAGAGCCCTAAAAAAGGCACAATCGGATCGAAAGATTTTTCTGCCAATAAAAAAGCGCTGTTAGATGTTAAGCCATCAATATCTGCAGGGTGGCGCACGGGGCCGTCTCCCGAAATTGGCGCGAAACAGCGACCCTCGTAAGTTATGCTTTGAGTAGACCCCTCTGGAGTCTCAGCATCGGTATCACGCCCTTCGCCGTCAGCGCTTTCACCAGGTTCAATACTACCCCCACAAGTTTGTTCTCTTACTGGTATGCGGGTCTGGTTTAGGCCAGGTGGTATCATCGCAACAGCGGAGACTTTACCGGTCTCCGGATTTAGAAATTCGGTATACCCCTTTGGGTTAGACTCCGAGAGCGGAGTTATTCCCTCAGCGGACCATCCCTCTTGGGCAATATGGTTTACTCTTTCTGTAACTTCATTAAAGCGTTCCAGGGAGATAATCCCGTCAGGGCTTTGGAGCCGAGCTGAGGCTAATTCAATTTCTAGGGCGCGATCTGTTTTGTCGGCGTCACGGGTCGCGATAGCAAGATCTGAGTAGTATCTTGTCGCCTCAAGAGTACCAAATAAGCCAATTCCCACAACAACAGCAACGAGTGAGATTTCCACCATCGTTGCCCCACGCTCTGTTAGCTTACTGAAGAAGCGAAAAGATTGATTGCTCATATGATAAACACCCGCGCTTTCTATAAAGAACTTAGGGCAAAATTTCACTTGAGTTCGCAAACCTTAGGTTTGCGAATCCAGATAGGCTCTAAGCCCTCTACCCAAATTTACTAGAGTTTTTTACTATTCCTTGGCCCAACCAACAAGAAGTAACTGAGTGGAATACGCCCTATTTACCCTGAGGCCCTCGAAGGGAGGTCCTGAAGGAAGCTAACGCTATGAGAGATAAGGAGCCCGTCCCGCCGCTTTTAGCTTAATCCCATTAAGGAATCGCGCAAAAATACTACGGTAATCGGCCTCGACCTCCGACACAATACGTCGCTTAACAGGGTCGTATCCACTTTTGATCTTGATGTTTGTTATCGGCGCACCTGACCAGATGAGGGTCTTCATCACCTCAATCTGCGCATTCGAGTGCGAGGTCGGAGTTTCGCCAACTCCGTAATCATACATATCTGTTTCACCACTCTCGCTCGGGTGTCCGCTTGAGCTAGTGAGGTCAGCTGTGCGGGCCAGCATTCGCTCCAAATTTTGCTGCCCCTCACTTACCGCACGGTAAGCGTTAAGCGCGCTAGAGAGTTCGATGGTGCCGATTAGGAGTAGGTATAAAACAGGAAGGACAATCGCAGTCTCTACCATGACAGAGCCACGCTCATTATGTGCCGAGCACGTGCGAACTCTCGGGCGTTGCCCAAGCGCTAAGCTAAGTAACGCGGTCAGAAGTAGTGCTAGTAGATACAACTTTTAAAACCTACAAAAGATAAACCTATAACTATATAAATCGGCAAAAATACAGAGAACTTAAGGCTCGGTAACAGCTTGGAAGTAACGGTCCTTTAAGTAATAAGATGTTACTGAAAATCGAAAGATTCTAGAGATAGGCGATGACAGAGCCGGGGTTTAGCTCGTTAGAACGGATATTCGAGACATGTTTGGAATTAGACAGGTAATTCATCACGGCCCTCTTAAGCGCTCCAGTGCCAATCCCATGAATGACCTCCAGAGCACCAGCGTTCTTGAGCAGAGCTTGATTTAGGGCCTGTTCTAACGCCAGAAGCGCATCCTGAACGCGCATACCGTGTAGGTCCACCCGCACTGGCTGTCCCTGGTTACCACCTCCGAGTCCACCACTGAGTCCGTGCGCTGAACCCCCTTCAAAAACCGGCTTCGCTCGCTTCTTATCCTTGCCTTCAACCGGAAATAGCTTATCCGCCAGAACCCAAAGCTTCATCTCCCCCAGAGCTAACTGAAACTCCCCTTTGGCGTTTGGTCCCCCGATAATCTCGGCACTCTTTTTTGTGCCCGGTATATAAACGAGAGAGCCGACTTTTAAGTTCACTTTTTCCGTCATATGGCCGTAGAGTCTAGCAGGTTAGTCGGTAATAAAAACCATTTTTCGCCAGTCGCATAAGCCGCTAGACTGCGCTTACTTAACCTTATTAGGGAACTCCGAGGCATTTATGGAAAAAAAGCTCTCCCGTGTAGCGATTATCGGCGGTGTGCGCACACCGTTTGTAAGGGCTGGAACTAAATTCAAAGAGCTCTCGATGCAGCAACTCGGGGAGCATGTAACAAGCTCCATCATTAAACGATTAAATATCTACCCCAAAGGTATTGACCAGTTTGTCTTCGGGACAGTGCTACTTGACCCGCGCACGCCAAACTGGGCCCGGGAGATTATGTTCAAAGCGGGACTTCCAAAGACAGTCTACGCCGACTCGGTATCGAATAACTGCATCTCGGGACTTGTTGCTCTGTCGACTCTGGCTGAACGCATCACGCTTAACCAAATCTCCTCTGGTATTGGCGGTGGCACGGAGTCGATGTCGAACCCAGCGCTATTGTTCTCACCACGGGGAACGAAAATTTTCCTTGAACTTTCACGCGCCCGGTCTTTAGGGGAGCGGCTTAAGCTCATCTCGCAATTTCGCCCGAAGCATTTTCTCCCCAAAGCCCCTGGGATTTCCGAGCCCTCGACGGGGCTTAGTATGGGGGAACATATGGAGATTACAGCTAAGGAGCTTAAGATTCCGCGCGTGACGCAAGACGAAATCGCCTTTGCGAGTCATCAAAACGCGCATAAGGCGGAGGCAGCCGGAGTGTTTGCGGGCGAGATTGAAGCTCTGGCGGGGGTCACTAAGGACGGATTTATTAGGCCCGATACCTCACTGGAGAAACTCGCGGCGCTTAAACCTGTTTTTGATAAAAGTAGCGCGGGGACGCTTACGGCAGGAAACTCGAGCTCATTAACGGACGGCGCATCCGCTGTGTATGTCATGTCCGAGGAGCGTGCTAAGCGTGAGGGCCGAGAGATTCTGGCCTTTATTTCGGATTACGAATACGCAGCGATTGACCCTAATGAGGGGCTGCTTATGGCACCGGCAGTTGCCGTGCCTAGGATGCTAAAGCGTAGGGGATTCACATTCAATGACTTCGACTTGATTGAGATACACGAGGCTTTTGCCGCACAGGTGGCGGCAAACATTAAAGCCTGGGAGGAGGGGTGGAAGGAGCCTGCTGTTGGGCCAGTGGACCGTAATAAGGTTAACACACTAGGCGGATCGATTGCGCTTGGGCATCCGTTTGCGGCGACCGGGGGGCGAATTATCACAACGCTAGCGAACGAGATGAAACGGAAGAATTTAAAACGCGGATTGATTAGTATCTGCGCTGCCGGGGCGATGGCGGGGGCGATGATACTAGAGCGGGACTAGCGAAACATCCCGGTCTGTAGCATCCGGGCTTCGCTTTGAAGTTCCGGCGGAAGCGGCACTTTTTGGGCATCTTTCCACAGACCATCTAAGTTATAAAACTGGCGCGCTGGCTCGTAGAGCACATGAACCACAATATTGCCGTAGTCTAAAATCACCCAGTCAGAGGTGCGATATCCAGAGACCGAAATTGGCTCTTCGCCGATACTCTTAAGCTCTGACTCAATTTTGTCGGCGATACCGCTGATATGCCTTTCAGATGTGCCGCTTGCGATTACAAAGTAATCCGCAACATCGCTTAACCCCCGAATATCGAGGCCACAGACATCTAATGCTTTTTGGTTTATTGCGGCTTGGATTGCAGCTTTTGCAAGTTCCAGCGCGTCCACCGAGCTCGACTGCTCTCGGGTCCTTCGACTAGCACGTTTTCCGACTACCTTCTCCCTAGTAACTCTAGGCATAGGCCGGTATCGAAAAAGCAAGATTTAAGGGTTTCTGCATATGAAGGTATAATAACAGACCAAATTAGATCGGGCAACGATGCATTTAAACCCGATTCTCGGCAACAGTTTGAGCCAGATTTTGTTTGAGCTCCTCAAGACCGAGTCCGGTTACGCTTGAGATCAATAAGGACTTAAATCCTCGGCTCTTAAACTCATTCTCTGTTAAGCGAAAGCCCCGCTCGCAGATGGCGAGGTCGCCCTTAGAGAAGATAATAATCCGCGGGAGTTTGATTAAATTTTCTGAAAAAGCCGAGAGTTCAAAATCAATCTGCGTAAACTGCTCTAGCACCTTGGCTTTTAGCTCTTCATCGGTAAGCTTATCGAGGGTTTCGTCACCGTTTTGAATCTGCGAGACATCGATTAGATGCCCCAACACATGGGTCCGTTCGATGTGCTTTAGAAACTTAATTCCAAGCCCTTTGCCCTCATGTGCTCCGGGGATTAATCCTGGAATATCGGCGACAACAAATCGCTTATCTTTCACCATTACGACCCCCAGGTTCGGCCGGATGGTGGTAAACGGATAATCCGCAATTTTTGGGTGCGCCTTGGAGATGACAGAGATGAGAGTGGATTTTCCGACATTCGGAAGCCCCACAAGCCCAACATCCGCTACGGACTTTAGCACCAACTCTAACTCGAACTTCTCTCCCG
>CAYMWO010000124.1:0-8911 GCA_964393905.1 uncultured Bdellovibrionales bacterium
TATTTGACGAGTGAGCACATAGAGCCGGGAGCTGAGCTGACCCCGGCGGTATGTGGAAAAATTGCGACAAAGTTTTCCAGCGTCCTACTACGCGTTAAAAATCCGGTCGAAGTTGAGTTCTTAAGCCGTCGGGCCTCGGAGCAGCTTGGGGTCTCTGTAGAATCAATTTCAAAATTAGTCTCCGATCTGCGACAACAGGACTCTGGTGGCATGCAGCAATCCTTCATGTCGCGAAATTCTCGGCGGGTAGTATCGGATCTTGTCCCGCCACCGGATAGATTCCCGCCCGTTGGGTTTTCAGGTGAGGAACGGTTTCAAGAAACAGTCGAGGGTGGCTTCTCCGAGCTTCCGCGTTTTGGCAATGACAACAAGAATACGGGCAGAACAGCAGGCCGCAAAGGGCGGCGCAGTTTTGTGCGCACCCCGGAGGAGACATTAAAAAGTTATTTTTCTCAGATCCTGGTCTCTATTCTATGTGAACCTAGATTAGCGGCATCATTACTCGAACTTCCTTCCCTTGTTGAAGGGGTTGATGGAGGTTCTCCGCTTCCGGAGAATGTTCGAGAGTTTGTTGGGGTCATCGCCAAAAGTTCATTTACTGGCTTTAAGATTCCGGACCGCAACAAACGGGGCGCCGCCTCGGAGAGCGATGAAAAAGTTCCCCCTGAGGAGATTGAATGGGTCCGAGGGGAGCTGGAGCGGTGTGGGCTTAATGCTGGAGAGTTGCTTGCTGAGGCCATACGACAGAGTCAGATTGGGGGAAGCGAGCCTGGAAAGCTTGTAGGCGAGGCGGATAATGTCGCTCGGCGGCAGTCCCTGATCTCTCAAGTGACGCGCATTAGAAAGGAGGAGTCCCAGGCCGGGGACGACACTCAGCTGGAGGGGCTTATCCAGGAGAAGTTGATGCGGCGCCGAAATTTAGAGCAGCTAAAGCGTAGTGGAGATAAGCGCTAAGAGGCTGATTAGGCTAAGTTTTGCCCTCTTTATTTATCACAAATACCATTCCATTCGCCACAATACTGGGGTCTGGCTGGGCTAGCGATTTCGTGCAGTATCAGTTGTGGTTTTCTCTTTTTGATAAAATTTGTTAATGCTTAGGCCCCAAAATGGCATTTTTTCGGTGTCTTTGGGCGAGCTAGGCGGGGGGATGACGGTGTCGGCAATGCACAATGATTCCCAATGGTTAATTAATCAGTGGGTGGCGGATAGCGCGGGGTTGATTTCGTTTCTACATTACTAGCGCATTAAACAAACGGCCTGACACAAGGTGTCGGCGGTAGCGAAGGCTTTTAGTCGCATGGCGAGAAACTCAGGGGAAAACACCAAAGATCAGAAAGATCCAAAGCCGGTGGTCTTAGAAAAAAAGGCCAAGCCATTTGTTGTGGTGGATGACACCGCCGAGGGTTTTGTTAAGGAGCCGGCTGAGGATGATGTTGATGATTTGTTCTCAATTCTTGGTGACACCGAGTTAGATGTCGTTGATGAAGAGGCGCCTGAGGCGACAACTGAGTTGCGCCTTGCTGAGCCAGATGCGGAAGTATTTCCGGACGGTGCCGCTGCGGGACCCGTAGGAAAAAGTAGCGATCCGGTGCGGATGTATCTCCGCGAAATGGGTGGAGTAAGTCTGCTAACTCGCGAAGGCGAAGTCGTCATCGCAAAGCGAATTGAGGAAGGGCAGAACGAAGTTCTACGTGAAGTGAATCGCTCCCCTGTGGCCTTGGCTTATATAATCGAGCTCGCTGACGGCCTGAAAGAGGGCACAGTCCGAGTACGCGACCTGTTCGCAGACGACGATACTCCGGCTGCTGAAACGGAAGATTTTGATGCCGAAGTGGAAGAGGTTGAGGCGGAGGTCGAGGGCGAGATTGAAGCCGCACCACCACAGCCAAACCGTGACGAAGAAGAAATTAAGAAAAAGTTCTTTAAGAACGTCACCGCGATAAAGAAATTTCGTCGTTCCGTGGATGATGCGTTTGAGGCTTATCGTAAGTCATCACCAAACAAGCGTGACTACGAAGATTTACACAAGAAATACGAAAAGCTCCGCGACCGCGCGATTGAGAAGATTGAAGACCTGCAGCTCGCTGCTAAACACTCGGAGATGATTATCCTTAAGATGAAGGGGTATGCTCAATCTGTTTATGCCGCGGACCGCATTTTAATTTCCTTGCAGAAGGAAACAGCGCGCCCAGCAGCTGAGCTTTACGAAGCAGCTGAGGAAATCCTCTCCGGTGACCAACTGTCGTTTAAACGGGTCTGCCGCAGACTCAAGCTCCGCGCAACTGAGGCCCGTGATTTGGCGATTCAGGTGGCGGATGCGCGCAAAGTCATCAAAGAGATAGAGATTATCACCTCGATGACCGCCCAAGAGTTAAAGCGCAGCGTGCAAAATGTTAGCTCAGCTGAGTTGAAGGTCTATAACGCCAAGCGCGAGCTGGTTGAAGCCAACCTGCGATTGGTGGTGTCACTAGCTAAAAAATACACCAACCGTGGATTACAGTTCCTCGATCTTATCCAAGAGGGGAATATCGGCCTGATGAAGGCTGTAGATAAGTTCGAGTATCAGCGCGGATATAAATTCTCTACATACGCAACCTGGTGGATTCGTCAGGCTATTACCCGAGCTATCGCCGATCAGGCACGGACGATTCGTATTCCCGTGCATATGATTGAGACCATAAACAAGCTTGTGCGGGTCAGCCGTTATCTGGTGCAGGAGTACGGCCGGGAGCCAACACCGGAAGAGATTGCGGAGAAAATGGATATCTCCGTAGAGAAAGTGCGGAAGGTATTAAAAATTGCCAAGGAGCCCATCTCACTTGAAACCCCAATCGGCGAAGATGCCGATAGTCAGCTCGGAGATTTCATTGAAGATAAGCGCGTGGTCTCGCCAAGTGATGCCGTTGAGAATCTAAACCTTCAGGAGCAGACCCGTCAGGTGCTATCAACCCTCACTCCGCGTGAGGAGAAGGTACTAAGGATGCGGTTTGGTATCGGAGAGAGAAGCGACCACACCTTGGAAGAGGTGGGACAGAACTTCGATGTCACCCGAGAACGTATTCGGCAGATTGAGGCCAAGGCTCTTCGCAAATTGCGGCATCCAAGTCGGCTAAAAAAGCTGAAAACCTTGGTAGAGAAAAGCTAGATAGCTCGGCTTGAGTGTTGTTTTACAGGCTTAGGCTGACTCTTCGTCTCGGACCACTAGTATTCTATTACACCCCGGACACTGGGCTATAACCGCAAAGCTCTTCACCTGATTGTATGTCTGCGGCGGAAGCGAGCGCTGACACTCACCGCATATCCCGGCCTTAGCTACGGCGACAGCGCCGGTTGGATAACGAGCGATAATTTTGTCGTAGAGTTTTCGCGCTGTCACTTCCAGCCCCTCTAATACCTTAAGTCGCTCTGTGCTGAGCTCGCCGATTTGACGGACAATATCAGCGTGTCGCTCCTCAATCGCTGGAAGCTTGGTCTCGATATCCTTTTGTAGCGTTTCAAACTCAGCTTTCTGCTTGGCGAGCTCAGCGGCGGCAAGTTCTGAGGCCTCCATGGTTTTTAATACCACCTCTTCCAGCTGAACCAAGGAGCGGGCGGCGATATCAACCTCACGCTCAAGGACTTTGGCCATCTTGGCTCCACCCATATCAGCGAGCTGCTTACGGCGCCCGATGATATGCGCCTCTTCTTTTTTTAGTTCGGCCTCTTTACTCTCCTGTTCGGCGCTAGACTTCTTGTGGCGCTCTTCGGCGGCAGCAAGTAGTTTTCGGCGCTCGTTTAGACGCGCAGTCTCAGTGGCGCGTTCTTTGTCGATGCGTTCTTTTTCAGTGGTTAAGGAATGTAATGAGTCGTCGATGTCGGAAATGGAGAGTAATAGCGTATGGGTATTCTTCATATGGCGGGGACTCTAACACCGCTTTGAAATCCCGGGCAAGTTAATGACCCGTGGTTAGCGACTTGCGTCTATCTCCCCACAAGTTGAGTAAAAACCCGCTCTGCCGCTCCAATAGTTTCCGAGATAACATCAGCACTATGCTCAGTTGAGAGGAATCCAGCCTCAAAAGCGGAAGGAGCCAGATAAATTCCCTCGGCTAACATGGCGTGAAAGAACCGTTTGAATCTCTCAGTGTCGCTCTGAGTGGCCTGAAGATAATTAGTGACCGGCTCGGCGCTAAAAAAGAGGCCAAACATTGAGCCCACGCTTTGCGCTGTAAGTGGCAGAGCATGTGCGGCTGCGGCATTAAGTAGTCCTGCTGTGAGTATGCGGCTCTGTTCTTCTAGCTTAGGATACGGGTTAGTCAGTTTTAAGACGCTAAGTGCGGCAAGTCCGGCTGTCATCGCGAGCGGGTTTCCGGAAAGGGTTCCCGCCTGGTAGACAGGCCCTAACGGCGCGAGTTTGGACATGATATCTCGCCTGCCACCAAACGCTCCGACGGGAAGTCCTCCGCCGATTACCTTTCCGTAGGTGATTAAATCCCCCCGAATGTTGAACCGCTCTTGCGCCCCACCAAAGGCGACCCGGAACCCGCTCATCACCTCGTCGAGAATAAGAATAATTCCGCTTCTGTCGCAAAGCTCGCGGACTCCCTGAAGATAACCCGGTAGCGCCGGAATTAGCCCCATGTTTCCAGGGACAGGTTCTATGATAATGGCTGCGACTTTTTCAGCGCCGATTGATTTTACAGTATTCTCTAATAGACCGAGATCGTTAAACTCGATGCTAGCTGTCAGAGAGGCGATTTCCTCCGGCACCCCAGGACAGCCGGCGATACCTAAAGTGGCCACTCCGCTGCCAGCTGCGACGAGTAAGCTGTCGGCGTGTCCATGGTAGCAGCCGTTAAACTTAATAATATGCTTCCGCCCGGTAAATCCCCGCGCTAGTCGGATGGCGCTCATTGTGGCCTCAGTGCCAGAGCTGACCATGCGCACCATGTCCATGTTCGGAAGGTTAGCGGTGATAAACTCCGCCATCTGGACTTCAATCTCCGTCGGCGCACCGAAACTTGTCCCGCTCTCTAATGCTCGGGCTACGGCATCTCGCACCACCGGTGAGTTGTGCCCCAAAACCATCGGCCCCCAAGAACCGACATAGTCGATATACCGCCGACCATCGGCATCAAAAATATACGGCCCATCTGCGCGAGTAATAAAAAGCGGCTCTCCACCCACCCCGCGAAAAGCCCGCACGGGACTGTTGACTCCACCGGGGATAACCTTCTGCGCACGGGAGAAGAGGTTTTTGGATATTTGATTCATGGAAGCGTTCTATAGCAGCAATTCGCTGCCCGTTCCAGTTCCTGATAACCCTTTTTCCACTCCGCGGCTCTGCGTCTCCGCGAGAGATAATGGAGATTATTTTAATAGTATCTTCAGGATCTCACGCGGAGACGCAGAGCCGCAGAGAAGAAAAGAAAAAAGGGGAAGGGGTTGGGGGCTACGCCGGTGTCGAGTGGCACCGGCGTAGCAGTTGAGCCTATTCGAAATCCTGGATGCCGATTTTGAAAGTCCCACCGTTTAGTTCCTTGTTGGGCTGTGGGGGACCGGCGATGAATCCGACACCGTGCTCGTCGAAGCCTAGATCTTCAAGGGCAATGTTTGACATCGCGCTGGCTTCGATAGGCATGCGTGTTGCCAAGGCGGTCGCAGCGGCCTCACACTGTTGGGCGTTTCGGCTGTAAAGGTTCACAACCCGGCCCTCGGCTGCTTTCATTTGAAATAGGCACAGCGCACTGCTCATCAACGAGCTTGGGAGATGTATGTCCAGCGGGTTGGCCCCAACGGGAGGAGCCTCTTCGTTTAGGATGTCGGGATTATCATAAAGGCTCTGTGGAAGCATGTTCCCAGATGCGCGATTGTCCTTGTCATAGTTAGCCGCCCAGTATCGATATAAACAGCCGCGTAGGACTACTCGATTGCCGTGCTGTAATGAGTCCCAGTAAGTTACTCGCAGGGCGCATGGATTCTCCTTTAGAGGAATATTCGCGACCGGGACATTGATGACGGGCTTTATTTCCGGTTCCGATATATTAAGTCCTGGGTCCTTAATCTTAGCCGGAAAATAAGGCGCGGGGTTCTGCTGAGGGATGGTAAAAGGTTCACCTGCTTTTACATCGCTTACTTTGACCGTGTTCACTTTGGCTCCAGTTTCAGCAGCCGCGTTGGAGATTAAAAGTGGTGTGGCAAAAAGCAAACTAAGAAGTGATTTTGACATGTTCGAGGGCATAACTAACTCCAGTTGAGAATTCGTTTACGGACCACTATTCATTCGGGTAGCTGAGGAGTGAAATGTTGTGAGAATGCTCACAACATCAGCAGTTCGTGTGCAAAATCACGGAGATGCGTAACGTAGTTGAGTCGTATCTGATTGTTTCTGGTCAAATCTGCACCGCGGAAATTACTAGTTGCGGGTGCGATTAAGTCAGCTTAATTACCGAATGCCTCAATCTTCGGAATCGTAATCACAAATAATCTAATCTCATCCCGCACTCTTCTATAGTGCTGCAGGGCGGCATCTTCGTCGGTTTCAGTTTGAGCGAGTTTTGGCGGGTCATCAAACGGAACATGGATTATCGTTGTTCCAGGTGGCGGAATCGGGCAGCTCTCTGCGGCGTTGTCGCAGACGGTGACAATTAGATCGAAGCAAATATCTCGGAGGCTACCAAGCGACTTGGATTGATGACCCGAGATATCGACACCGGCCTCCTGCATTACCCGAACAGCTCTGGGATTTAACTTATGAGGCTCGGTGCCAGCGGAATAGGGCTCTATCATGTCGCCGAGTAACTGCTTAGCCCAGCCTTCAGCCATCTGGCTACGGCAAGAGTTCCCAGTACAAAGAAAGAGCACCTTCCTTTTCATGCGACTATGGTTTCTCTCCGTAAACGGTGATGCTCAGAATCGCGGCCCCGGAATTTGCAAAGGCTTGGGCCTCACCCTTAGAGAGATACTTTTCAAGCACCTCCGTCGGCAGGGTGATGGGCTTCTCGATTTCTACGGAGACGTTCTTAAATCCCGCAGCGCTAATTAATGCTAAATAGTCCGCCTTAAGTATTGCTCCCGAAACGCATCCGGCGAACATCTCCGCCGCTTGCTGAATCTCGAGCGGCAATGTTCGTGAAAGAACGATGTCCGAAACTGAGAAGTGCCCACCGGCCTTAATCACTCGGAACATTTCAGCGAACGCCTTTTTCTTGTTAGGAACAAGATTAAGCACGCAGTTGCTAACCACGACGTCAACTGTGGCAGAGTCGACTGGCAGCTCTTCGATATCCCCTTGGAGAAACTCCACATTAGAATAGCCCAACACTTGGGCGTTCTTTCGCGCCTTCTCCAGCATGGGCTCTGTCATGTCGACGCCGATCACGCGCCCGGTCTCGCCCACTAATGCGCGAGCTACAAAAGCATCATTTCCGGCACCTGAGCCTAAATCCAGCACGGTATCACCGACGTTGATTCCAGCTACCTCTGTAGGAATGCCACAGCCCAATTTAAGATCGGCGTCCTTGTTGTAGCCTTTTAACTGAGTGTAGTCGTCGTTAAACGCAGTCATATCGTGCGGCGCTTCGCAGCACTGAGTTCCGCAACAGGTGGTGCTATTAATCTCTGCGAGGGACTTCTTTGCTATCTCGCCGTATTTTTCTTTAACAACGGACTTTAGATTTTCACCTTCCATAATTGCCTCCTAGCAACATTTGTTTGCGTTAAGACTTTTATTAAGAGCTTTGAGTAGCGATCCAAAAAGCTTTTCCAGATCCTTTACCGTTTCGCGGTTTAGGCAGTAGCAGGACTTTAAGCCGTCAATCTCACCCGTAATCAGCTCGGCATCCTTAAGCTCCTTTAGGTGTTGAGAAACCGTGGATTGAGCCAGGGGTAGCACTTCAACTATCTCCCCGCAGATACAGCTATTCTTTTTTGCCAGTGTTTCAAGGATTGCAATCCGTGCCGGATGCGAAAGGGCCTTAGCCAAGCGGGCTAAAGCGGCGGTATTGGCGGAAAAGTCATCGGTCTTGGGTGTGGCCATGGGTTAACGTATATCGTAGATATACGATAGAAGTCAAGTGTTGTTTTAAGATATTTTTATATCTCACGCAGAGACGCGCTTTAGCGCTCAATCTGCTTCAACAAGTTCGCAATCTGTTCCGGCGCAGGCAGTATTCCCCGTAAGTCGTCTGGGACTGATGTGAGCACTCGATAGGTCGACACTCCAATTGGTCTTGTTGCATCGCGAAGTGTGTACTCGACTATTGTACGGTCTTTTGATTTGCAGATAATGATTCCGATAGACGGGTTCTCATTCTCGCCCTTTACTAGTTCATCAAGTACTGCGAGATAGAATTGCAGTTTTCCAATGTGCTCGGGAATAAATTCACCTATCTTAAGATCGATAGCAATCAGGCATCTAAGTTTTCGGTGATAGAGGAGGAGATCAATAAAATACTCCTTACCGGCAACTTCAAGGCGATACTGGCTACCGACAAAGGTGAATGCGTTACCCATTTCCCGCAGAAAGAGCTCTACCCTAGTTAAAATTGCCGTCTCAAGCTCACGCTCTTCGTACTCCTGTTCGAGAGACAGAAAACTAAACGTATATTCATCCTTCACGGTTAGCATAGCTCGACTTCGCACTTCGGGCGGAAGGACTTCTTCGAAATTAGTCTGTGCGGTTAAAGTCCTCTCGTATGCTTTGGCTTCAATTTGATGGATCAAGACATTACGTGACCAGCCATGTCGCTTAGTCATTCGGATGTAAAATTCGCGCTCCAACTCATCCTTGCATCGATCAAGGATTGTGACGTTGTGGGTCCAACTAATTTCTGCAACCAGTGGTTGCAGTTTTGTGGAGTCACAATACGCTAAATATAATCGTCGTATATTCCACAAGTTGCGCGCGGAAAAGCCCTGTTTGCCGGGGAAT
>CAYMWO010000125.1:0-8898 GCA_964393905.1 uncultured Bdellovibrionales bacterium
CGAACTCTGCGATGTCTGTAATTTATTTGGCTATGGCGAGATTAAGCCCTCGGGAAGTGCTTATTACAGCGGCAGCATGCTGGATGTCTTTAACCAGATTGAGCGACCTAACTTCCAGGCGATTGTCATCGAGAAAAAGGAAGACCTTTGGGATGGCTTTCGCGCATTTATGATGCGGGACGCGGTAGTTAAGGATGCGGTCGGAACTGCAGCTAAATCTCCTAAGGAAAAGAAACAACCTACAGCAAAGAGTGCGACACCGTAATTCGGTGAGTTAGCTTTAAAGGTAGAGATCACAGATGATGAACCCCAAAGAGCTTGAGGAGTGGGACAGAAGGATTTACGACATCGTCCAGAGGATGGGGCTTTCGACCTACCCACAAGAGTTTGAGATCTGCGACCACTTTGAGATGTTAGGCTACATGGCCTATTCCGGTATGCCCAGTCGCTACCCGCACTGGTCATATGGAAAGTCTTACGAACGCGAAAAGACTCTTTATGACTACGGGGTAGGCGGATTGCCCTACGAGATGGTGATTAATTCTCATCCCTGCCTCGCATATCTCATGCGGGATAATACGGATTTACTTCATATTCTGACCATCGCGCACGTATACGGGCATAACGATTTTTTTAAGAATAATTTTACCTTCACCTCCGGATTTGACGCTAAATACACGATTGAGACCTTTAAGAATCACGCAACTCGGATTCGGGGCTATATCGAAGATCCTTCAATCGGTCTTGAGGCTGTTGAACGACGATTGGATTCCGCGCACGCTCTTAGCTTACAACGATCAAGAAACCTCGCAATTAAGCGGCTCCCACGACACGAACAGGCTAAGCGCCTCTGGGAAAACGCTCAGGCAAAAGACGACCCTTACGCGGATATTCACCCGACAAAAGACTATGTCCAGCCAGATCTCGATAGAAACCCGCTCTCTCCGGACCCTAATATTCTCGAGTTCATCGCCCACAATAACCCCGATCTCGCAGATTGGGAGCGGGACCTTCTATTAATTGTAGATAAGGAGTCGGCTTACTTCATTCCTCAGATTGAAACCAAAATCATGAATGAAGGCTGGGCCAGTTACTGGCACTATAAAATCCTTAACGACATGAATATACCTCAGGGGTATCACATGGAGTTTATGGTGCGGCATAACCAGGTGCTCCGCCCCACACCTGGTGGGCTAAACCCCTACCATCTAGGTTTTATCATTTGGAACGATATCGAGAAGCGTTGGAATGAAGGGCGCACAGGGCGTGAATATCAAGACGATCGTCCCCGTGGAGATATCTCCGCGATGGATGAAAACGACACTCCTGGGCGGAAGAAGATATTCGAGGTGCGGGAGACGGATCGAGACGTATCATTCCTTCGTCGGTTTTTAACTGAAGACCTGATGCGAGAGCTAGATATCTTTCAACACGAGAAGCGCGGAAAGGAGCGTGTGGTGACCAAGGTCTCCGATGAGGAGAGTTGGAAGGATATCAAGGAATCGTTGCTCCAAAGCGTCGGCATGGGCTCAATTCCTTCAATACTAATTACTGACGCGGATTATGGCCACCGACGCACACTTTACCTTAAACACGAGCATGAGGGTCGAGACCTACAGCTCGAATACGCAGAGCGCACACTCGAATACACGAGACAGCTCTGGGGCCGAGAGGTTGTGCTTGAAACCGTTGTTAACGGTCGCCCATCTCTATTGAGGCTTGTCGGGGATGCGATAAAGGTCGAAAGGCTTTAGTTCGGCTCTTAATGTAGCAGTTCTGAGCTTTCGCGCCGTTTTCTTCGGACCTGCGCATGGGCACTAGTGGCTCTCGGCGGTGCTTCGACATTGGTACCAGTCACAAGGTTCCCATCGCCAAAAAGCGCTTCGACGAACTCGTCAGCGTTAAAGGGTCGTAGGTCTGAAGCGGCCTCGCCGATGCCGATATAGCGAATAGGAACTCCAAGTTCCTCTCTTATCGGGACGACAATTCCTCCTTTCGGAGTACCGTCAAGCTTAGTCACAATAATCCCAGTAAGCTTAGCCCTTGAGTTGAACTCCCGTGCCTGCTGTAAAGCGTTCTGCCCGGTTGAGGCATCAAGCACTAGAATGCTCTCGTGAGGCGCTTCAGGCTGCTCCCGCGCAACAATATTTACAACATTCTCTAACTCATTCATCAGATTGACCCGCGTATGTAGACGTCCCGCGGTGTCGAGAATGACCACGTCAAACCCCTCACTCTTCCCTCGATTAACGGCCTGATACGCAACAGTTGAGGGCTTTGATTCAGCAGCCCCTGTAATGATCTCAACCCCCACTCGCCTCGCCCATTCCTCCAATTGGTCACTGGCCGCCGCGCGAAAGGTATCGCATGCCCCCAGAAGAACTCGAGCACCTTGTTCCTTAAACTGCGAAGCTAGCTTTCCAATAGTTGTCGTTTTCCCCACCCCGTTGACACCGACGACCATCACAACCAGCGGCTCCCCGTTAACTCTCTGAGGGACAATCTCCGGCAAGCGCTGGTCCCGTAAAATCTCCCTAACCGTGCCCTTAAGCGTCTCCCGCACCCTATTCTCATCAAGTTCCAATCCCGCTGTTTCAGCTTTAATTTGTGAAATCAACCGCTGACTTACATGAATCCCAATGTCAGAACTAACCAACAGCTCCTCCAATCCAGTAAACAGCTCCTCCCGCCCCGCTCCCGAAGTAAAAAGGGAGCGCAACTTTGAAAAGAGGCCCTCTCTTGTGCGCTTAAGACCGGATGCTAGACTCTTCCTCTCCTGAACAACCCCGCCGGAAACAACCGAAGAGGGAAAGAGGGCCTCAGTTGTCGCTGAGGGCACAGCCTCCTCCGCCAGGACATCCGTAAGCTCGATAGACTTTCCCTTACCGACCGGCGAATCACTAGATTCCTTCGCCTTACCGGAAACGCTACTCCGACGAATCACTAATCCAATCGAGACCAGTCCCAATAGGATAGTGATTATTTCATACACCTGTCCCTCTGGAAGGTTGAGGATAAGATTGAACCCACCAAGAATTGCATCTTCCACTTAGGCCACCAATTGATTGTGATTGTTAACAAGCAAAAAAAAAAGCTAACGCTTTTAGGCGTTAGCTGCAAGTATCTGGGCCTCGGCTTCATCTAAGGAGACCGAGAGGGCGGTTGAGACACCGCTCTCCTGCATTGTGATACCGATAAGTCTATCGACCGCAGCCATACTCTGCTTATTGTGAGTGATAACCACAAACTGAGTTTTTGCGGAGATCTCTCTAATTAGCGCGAGGAATCTATCGAGATTGACATCGTCCAATGGTGCGTCAACTTCGTCAAGAACGCATATTGGCCCTGGCCTATGAAGGAACATTGCAACCAGAACCGCGGTGGCAGCTAGTGCCTTCTCTCCTCCAGAGAGCAACTCCATCGAGCGCAATTTCTTCCCCGGAGGGCGCACCGTCAGTTCCACGCCACTTGTTAAAGGATCTTCTGGATTAACCAACTCCATATGGCCGGCTCCACCGCCAAAAAGACGCGGAATCAGCTCTGAGAATTTCTCACTGACAAAGTTAAATGTGTGGAGGAATCGCAGCCGAGAAATTTCCTTTAGCTGTTTAATGGTTCTCTCCAAGGTGGCGCGAGCACGTTCTAAGTCTTCTAATTGAGTCCGCATTTCGTTTAGCCGGAGCTCCTCACTCTCAAACAGCGCTATCGCCTCGGGATCAACCTCTCCTTCACGTTCAAGTCGTCGCCGAAGTTTATTTGACTCTTCTTCCGCTTCGGCAATCTGTTCTTCAAGCTTCTCGCCAGCGAGTGCCAGAATCGGCTCAAGAACCTCCGTGGTTGGAAGGGTAAGCTCTTCACCGTGATAGCGCTTAAATTCGTCCAGTATCATCGAGCTCTCAAGTTCCGAGCGCTGCAGGGAGAAATTCAACTCATTCTGCTCAGCCGAGAGTTTGTCAACGATACGGCGTGTTTCATCGTAACTCTGAGAGACCGTCGAAAGCTCCATTCGAACACTATCTCTGGCACGCTCCACAACCTGGATTTGCGCTCGCATCTCATCAAACTCTCTCTCAAGCTCCCGTACTCCAGTCCTAAAACCGGTCGAAGTATCATCGGCGTTCGCAATCTCATCGCTCTCCATCTGCGAAAGCAAAGCCTCTGTTCTCTGCCTCTCCTCTTCGATGGCACGCTTTTCTTCCAAAAGATTTCTGCGCTCAAGATCTAAATCAATTAACTCCTTCTTCAGAGCCTCAATTCGTCTCTCAGAATACTCTGCCTTACTTTGAACGCCCGCGAGCTCCTTGGTCACTTGGCGAAGTCGTTCCTGAAAGCTGCGCTCTTCGGCGACGAATAAGGCATGTCTAGCCCGCTCGGAATCCTTCGCTTCTTGATGCAATTTAGAGAGTCGCTTTTGCGCATGAATCGCCTCCTCGCGACTGACCTCCTTAACCCTTACGGCCGATTCACGAACTCGAACCTCCTCTTCAATAATCGATATTTGTTCCGCCAGATTTTGAATTTCGCCTTCCAGGCCGACCTTTCGTTCTTGAAGCTCCTCAATACGGTTGGTGAAAGAGAAAGCAATCCCCTCGCCTTGCGTTGTCTGCCATCCCCAGGGAAAGATAACCTCTCCTGCTCTAGTAACCGCTATCCTATTTGGCGTAGCACCTACGGCAATAAGGGCAAGTCCATGGGAAAGACTGTCAACCAAAGCCACGGTTCCTAGAAGTGCAGAGAAGGAGAGATAAAACTCCTCTTTGATATTAAGTTGATCTAAGAGAAGCACTGCGCCTGGAGCCGCGCTTAGCTCGCTTGGAGTTAATGGGCTTTTCTCAACATTAAACGGTTTTTCTGAAACAACGCCGAACTTACCATCACCCTTGCCAGATGCTTTTCGTATTTGAAAATTAGCTGCGAGCCCTTGAATATCATTTGCAACAACAAAATTGCCCTTTTCGCCTAAGACAGCGCTGACGGCACGTTGCAAGTCGGTAGGAACCACCACCCCGCTAAGCAGTAACCGCTCTGCTCCTCGCGGATTTGACACACCAGGTTCGGCGACATTCTTAACAACGTGCTCTGCTAATGCTTCAAGTTGCCGATTCAACGAACCTAGCTCACTTTCAGCCCGGCCGAGATTTACCTTCCTTTCGTTCAGCTCATCACGATGTTGGTAGAGCCTTGCTCGGATTTTCTTGAGCTCCGCCTCTAGCTCGACTAACTCCGCCGAAATTCCTGGAAGCGCTTCAACAATCGGGTTCAGTGCAGCGATTTCTTCATTTTCACTTGAAATCTCAGCTGCAATTCCTCCGTTAGAAGTTGAGCTATTCTGAAATACGGTTAGCTCATTTTCAGCTTCGCTTTTCTTCCCTTCCAACTCCGCTAACATCTCGCGTGCTGACTGGAGCTCTAATCGGGTTTTTTCCACCTCGATTCCGTCACTTTCCTTCCGTTCGTCAACCTTTCGAAGTTGAGAAAGCACTGTGCGCAATTTACCATCAACGTTAGCTAATTGAACGCGAATCTCTTGTTCCTTAGCCCGATGAGAGTTTAGCTTGTCGGATATTTCATCTCGAAGTCTTCTAGAATCCCCTAAGGAGACATCGAGCTTTTCCATCTCAGCAAGTAAACGCTCCTTTTCGGCAGCAACAACGACCAACGCATTTTTACTAGAATCAAGCTCGTAAGAGACTTGCACTAGTTTTTCTTGTTGATGCTCTCGATTTCGCAGAGCACGGGCCACCTTATGCTGAAACAAGGTAAGCTCGGCTTTCTGCAGATTCTCCTTCAGCTCATTTCGCTGACGGGCTCGGTTTGCCTGAGTGCGAAGATTACGCACCTGCTTCTCGACCTCTAAAATGATATCGCCTAAGCGCGACATATTTTCAGAAGTGCGTTCAAGTTTTCGCTGTGCGGCCTCCATTCTAGTGCGGAAACCAGCGATACCTGCGGCCTCCTCAAGCAGCTCGCGACGCTCAAGGGGCTTCTTGCTGATAATCTCCCCAATTTCACCCTGCTGAACGATACTAAGTCCTCGGGCGCCGAGTCCCATCAGACGGTAGAGCTCAACCATGTCACGCAATCGACACGGAACACGGTTAATAAAATATTCACTCTCTCCCGAGCGATATAACCGACGGGTAAGTTGAATTTCGGCAGATTGGAACAGCCCGGGTATCTCCAGAAGAGAAGCGGGAAGAAGATTCTCTCCGACCTCTCCCTTTAACTCCGTAGTGAGTTCTTCAGTAAATGCGCCTTCCTGTTCTAGGATCTCCTGGGCCGATAGAAATTTTTCACTATCCCCATGACTTCCATTTCCATTTGAATCTAATTCATGAAGCGGCGTAAGTGTGGCCGGGACCCAGTCGGGATCCGGTCTAAAGGTAATTGAAACCTCGGCCATGCCCAAAGGTCTTCGGGACTCTGAACCGTTAAAGATAAGGTCTTCAAGGATATTTCCGCGCAGATGCTTGGCGTGGGTCTCCCCTAAAACCCACCGTAGGGCGTCGACGATATTAGACTTACCGCAGCCATTGGGGCCCACGACACCAATAAGATTAGTGTCGAAATTAAGGACAAAGCGGTCCACAAAGGACTTAAAACCAAATATTTCTAGTCGAGTAACTCGCATAGCGTAATATAAATAGTCCCGATAAAAGCCGAGTAAAAGTATCCTATATTACGCGACCTGGCAAGCGTTAGTTTAAGCGAGTAGTAGTAGCGAAAAGCGCTCCTGAGATCCAGAGGTAAAGGTCAAAGATTGCGACAAAACTTTTAAGTTACATCACCCGGGCTTCAGCCGGGCTCTCTCCGACAGGCTTCCCCGTACGGTCACGGGTCTCGATTCGCTGAAGCCTATTGACGAGAGCGTCTGACCCCTGTGTGGAGTTTTCCGCCACTAGGCTAGAGGCTAGGTCTGCATCACGCATTCTAAAGGCTTCAACAATCTTATCGTGCAACTTGATACTGTCTTCCACAGCATCGGTATGACTAAGCGCAATTCGAAAGCGTTGGAACTGCTGCACGAGGGTCTTTATCAATGAGGAAAGACGCTCATTTCCAGATGCTCTGACAAAGATCTCGTGGAATTCATTATGCACTGGAACCATGCCCGAGACATCGGATCGCTCGTATAACTTACGAAGCTCTCCGTTTAGATTCTCCATGCGGTTAATTTCTTCGTCGCTTAGTCGCGAAACGGCTTTACGTGCAGCGTAACCCTCTAGCAGGCTCTTTAGCTCGTAGAACTCACGAATATCTCGCTCGGTGATGGGAGCGACCACTGCCCCGCGGCGGGGGCGAAGAACTAGAAATCCCTCAGACTCCAGTTGTCTAAAGGCCTCTCTTACAGGCGTCCGGCTTGTTTTGTAGCTCTCTGCAATTTCGATCTCTTGGAGCCGACCCCCAGGAGGTAAATCGCCGTTAATGATTGCTTCCCGAAGTGCATCCGCAATCCTTTCACGCAACGTCTGTTGTACACCCATAAACTACGCCGTTTTGTATGCTATTGGATTACCTGTTTAAGTACGCGTAAATTGCCCTGGACGTGATAACCTAAAAACGCAAGTAATTGCAAATGCCTAACTCCGCTCCCGATAGAAATTTTAGGATAAACTAATCCGTGCAGTCGCTTAGCTAGTTACCGGTTTTCCTTACCCCACCTTAATTCCGGGTAATCTCACCACGGGCGGCTAAAACTAGCCCTAATAGCCACTCTGAATCAATCCTTCTAGTTAGTTACCTGAGTCTGGGACTAGGTAAGTTCCCTCTTTTTCTGCTAAATACTCTCCATTCAGAATCAGGCCGGCCAGGGAGCTGGCAAATGCTTTGATCGCACCCTTTTAATAGAGCCTTTTCAGTGAAGTGGGCGCCACAGAATTTTGTACTTTAGGAGCGGAATGGACAAGTTGTTGGGAATCCCAAAGGCACAGGCGGACTCCCTGAGAGAGGTCTATACAGCTGTCTTATTAATCCTCTTACTGCTTGTCCTTGGCACTCTCGGTTATGAGGTCATAGAGGGCTGGTCATTTTTAGACTCGGTCTATATGACGGTCATCACTCTGACGACTGTTGGTTACCGAGAGATTCACGAGCTATCAACTACTGGTCAAATATTCACCATGCTGTTGGTGATGGCGGGAGTTGGTAACGCTTTTTATTGTTTCACTGTTATAGCACGCTCGGTAATTCAAGGTGAGTTAGGTCGATATAGGAGCCTACGTAAAATGCAGAAAAGAATTTCCACTATGAACAATCACACAATTGTCTGCGGCTTTGGGCGGCTTGCTAGAATTGTAGTAAGCGAACTAGTCGAAGCCAAGCAGGATGTTGTGGTGCTCGAATTGGATCCCGCGGTTCTGCCGGAGATTGAAAGCTGTGGCGCCCCTTATGTTGAGGGCAGCGCTTATGAAGACGAAGTCTTACGCGAGGCCGGAATTGAACGCGCTAAGACTCTTTTGGCACTTCTTCCTGAAGACTCAGATAACGTTTATGTCTCGCTTTGTGCCCGGGACCTAAATCCAAACTTAAATATTCTTGCGCGCAGCGAGGGTGCTGGAGAGAGTAAATTACGCCGCGCCGGAGCAAATCAGGTTTTGGCTCCCTACCAGCTTTCGGGGGCAAGAATAGTGCAACAAATAATTCGGCCAAATGTCAGTGATTTTCTCGAAGTTGCCGCTGGAACACACGGAGGCAAATTAGTACTGGAAGAAGTAAGGGTTCCGGAGAACTCACCGTTAAATGGCCGCACTCTGGAAGAGAGCGAACTTCGAAAAAAGACCGGCGCAATTATCGCCGCCTTTATCGACGTCAAAGGCCAGATGCTCTTCAATCCTGGGGGTACTAGCATCATTGAGCCCGGCTCAACGATGATAGTGCTTGGGGTTCCAGGTTCAGTTG
>CAYMWO010000126.1:0-8823 GCA_964393905.1 uncultured Bdellovibrionales bacterium
CCCGAAACCGCCCAAGTAACAGTATTAGCAGCACAAGCCCTAGATATGTGTCATTTTGATCCTAGGAATCAGCTGCTTTTTCTCTATATCCATATGGGATATTGTCTAAACAATGAGCAAAGAGTCTAAAATCATCGACCTCACCCACTCCCTCTCCCCCGAAATTCCCACCTGGGATGGCGGCTGTGGCTTTGAGTTATCGATTATTTGCGATTATTCCGACTGCACTCCGCCTGACCTGTTTCGCGTTCAGAGAGCGAATTGCCGCGCTGGCGCCGGTATCGGCACGCATATTGACTCCCCCGCGCATGTCATCCCCGGTGGACGAACGGTAGACCAATTAGTCCTGGAAGAGCTCGTTGTAAATTGCGTGGTCATAGATGTTAGCGCCGAAGCGCATGATAATTATCTGATTGAACCCTCAGCGATAGAGAAGTTCGAGAAATCCCAAGGGAAGATCCCCAATCACTCGCTAGTGATCTTTAACACCGGCTGGGCCAATTACTGGGGAACTCCAAAGAAATATCATAACAATCACAAGTTCCCGAGCGTGCATGTCTCTACCGCAGAGCTCCTTCTCCAGAGAGGCATAGTCGGTATCGGAACCGACACCCTATCCTGCGACAAAGGCGACACCGGCTTCCCCGTGCACCGCGCAATCCTAGGAGCTGATAAATACTTAATAGAAAATATTGCCAACCCCAACCTACTTCCCGCCACCGGCGCAAAGGTCTTAGTCCTGCCAATGAAGATAAAAGACGGAACCGAGGCGCCGATTCGATTGATTGCGCTGGTATGAGTTAATGAGATTTCGCTAGAGGTTTGGAGCGAAATTCTCTTATTGTAATGGCGCCGCGCTAATTACCTGCGATTTTCCATCAATGATTTTTTTAATCAGGTGGCTGACCCCTTCGATATCTCCCTTATCATCGAATGAGTAGTTGCCGAAAATTCCAGCATACTCGCCGCGATAAAGAGAATCTCGCCACGATTTGCGTTCCGTTGTGGCCAATTCCACCATGCGCCTGAAGGCCTCGATAGTCGCCGGAAAGACAAAGGAGGCGCTTTGAGGTGTGCCGTATTTTTTCACAAACTCCTCTTCGAGCGCTCGGCCTTCCTCAGTCAGGGAGGTGTCTGCCGACGGGGCATCGACGAAAATAACTCCATTGGCGAGGGGTCCAGCCAACTGCAAGAAGGCGGCATTCCCCGGGGTATAAACTCCATATAGCGGCACATCCCAGCGGAGCTCATGCAGCTGACGAAGTATGGCTGCGAGAGAGCCTTCGGTATTTGCGTTCAGCAATAGACCGTCTACTTTTTGAGACTTCAATTGTAAAAGAAGGGGGCGAAAGTCAGTGCTCTCGGAACTGAAGGTTTTATTACTGAGCTTCAGCGAGGAAGCGGCTGCGGCTTTAATGAAGGAATTGGAAAGCTCCGTCGCGTATCCTCTTTCCTCGGTAAGGATACCTAAGCGGGTATGCTTGGTGCTAACGTAATTGACGAGCAGCTTAGCGGCGAGCGCGTCGCTTGGCCAGGTGCGAAAAATATACTCCCCGGCATCCGAGACTGCCGCTCCCGAGGTGGCGGGTCCAAATACAAGAGTCTGCTTTCTTTCAAATACCGGCGCAGCCGCCAGCATCGATTCTGTGCAAACTACCATGGCCATATCCACGTGATTAACACTTGTGAGCTTGTGCGCTGCGGTAACGGCATTTTGTCCGCGACACTGATCGTCTTCAAAGATGATTGAAAACTGGTTAGCACCAAACTTTTCATTCGCAAAGAGCACGGCGTTTCGGACATCGTTACCCCAAGAGGCGGCATCTCCAGAGAGCGGGGCGATTACTCCGAGAGTTAATCTATGATTCAGTTTTGCAGGTGCCGCAAACCCGACCCGCGCAGCGGCTAGCGCTGAGAGGAGGACGGCAATGAGCAATATCGAGGGAAGTAACGATCTAGGACGCATAAGTTTTGAACTCCTTAGGGTTAGCTGTGAAAGCCGAATTCAAAGAAAACGGCCTCACTCACAACGGACAGTCTAAGGAGTTATGCAGATCTATCAATCAAACGCTGACAGAATAAACCTTGCAGTCCAGATAACTATCCGATATATAAGGCTAAATAACTGACAGCAAACGACTGACAACATGCCTACAACTGCACAGGAATTGGCCCATCTGGGGCTAACGGACAAGGAGACGGATGTTTATCTCGACCTAATCGAGCTCGGAAAAGGCACGCCGCATCTCATCAGTAAGCGGACAAAAATCTCTCGCACGACAGTATATTGGGCGCTGGATAATTTAGTTGCCCGTGGGTTAGCGTCTCTCGAGCAGAAAAAAAAGACAACATACTACAAAATCACCCGCCCCGAGTCGCTGCTAAGAATGGTGCAAGAAGAGGAGCGCCACCTCAAAGAGGAGATAGGGCAGAAAAAAGAAATCGCAGCTCGACTAATTAAGTCCATCGAGCCCTTGATGCGCGAGACAGGCGTAAGCGTTCCAAAACTTCAATTCTTTGAGGGCAAGGAAGGAGTTAACTCCATGCTCTACGAATACCTTCCGGTTTGGCAGGAGAGCATCTCCCATTACGACTACACCTGGTGGGGCTATCAAGATCACACCTTTCCTGAGCACTACCTAGATTGGTTGAAACATGGCTGGGAACAGAAACTGCCAAAAGAAGAGTATAAAGTAATTACCAATCAGCTAGGCCTCGAACCTACTCTGAAAACCAAAGCCCCCCACCGCAAAATGAAGTTCGTCCCCGATCGCTATCACTTTTCCAGCACTATCTGGGTAGTAGGAGATTACATTGTCCTAATAATGTCCTCCGAAAAACCCCACTACGCCATCCAACTCCGCAACCCAATGTTCAGCGAGAACCTAAGAACAATTTTTAAAATGTTATGGGATGTGAATTAGGCAGATAAAAGGCTAAAACCCTAATAAACGTCTTCTACCCAAACAATTCCGGCGTCTCTGATTTGTAAGTATCACGCGGCAGTGTGTACTCAAGTTTAATAGGGGGCTAGGAAAGCTTGTCCGACCCGGCTATTATTGGCCCATCTATGGAGCGATTTAAAGGCAATTCCCTAACTCCCATTCACCCCGGAGCGGTTCTAAAGGAACTCTGTCTCGATCCTTTGGGACTAACTGTTACCGACGCCGCCAAGGCCTTAGGAGTCAGTCGTAAGTGCCTCTCGCAAGTCCTAAACGGCAAGGCCGGAATCAGCCCCGAGATGGCAATCCGCCTAAGCATGGCCTTCAACACCACCCCCGAAAGCTGGCTCGCACAGCAGATTCAGCATGATCTCTGGAAGACTAAAAAGAGTTCGAAGAAACTGAAGGTCACGAAGCTCGCTGCGTAAATGCTAATAGGGAGCTGCAAAAGTCTCTACCAAGTGGGAGGCTTGTCGATCGTAACTCCATCAACTCGAATAGAATCCGGAAACTGATTTAATCTCAGATGCTTTTCTTTTAGCTGCATATGCGAATGAGCTTGGTTCTTAAGGTCCTCCGATCGACGAAAAGGAGGCAATATGACCTTAATCGTTTTCGCGGGAAACGTGTCCTTTATCGCCCTTATTGCAGGAATTAAATCACTATCACCAGATAACACGAATGCCGAATCGTAAGTGTCTAATACGGCCTGACGGAATAATTCAATTGCAATATTAACGTCTGTTTCCTTTTCCTCAAATCCTATTGTGATTTCACGACAGTTCTTACAATGTTTTTCTTTGCGTCTGAACCGTCCCAATACTGTCTTAACTCCGTTCAATTCCTGTGCTCTTATAAAGTTCTGGTGCCTGTTACGTTTGGCCGTATCTCCAGGATAAAAGGCAGTAAAGAAGAATACATCCACCAATTTCTGGCGAGACGAGAGAAGCGATTCACCAAGCTTATGAAAGTCTAACCACCTATACTTTCGTAGCGCGCGAGGTTCCATGATGGCGTGATATAAATTAAAGCCATCGATAAAAAGAATAACTCGTTGCATTAGGAAACTTCTAAGGAAGGAAAAAAATCCCAACCCCCGTAAGGGTTGGGGACATTGCGACACGAGGTCACAATGCGAAGCCTTGGGATCTAAGATACCCATAAAAGTCGAAAGATTCAAGACACCTAGTAGATAATTTTAAGTTCCTAAAACCATTCTATGATTTCCATGGAATCACCGCTATCTCAGTCATCTTTTTGTAAAAATCCCCTCCAAACTATAGAATCCGCTATCCTATTCCGCTAATTCCGCTCAGAGTCTTTTTAATGAAGAGAACATTATTCATCCTTTCAATTTCGCTGTTTCCACTTCTATGCTCAGCAGAGGTTTACAATTGTAACGGCACCTGGAGTTCCAAATCTTGCGGAGTAGACTCCCAGCCCGTACAAAATCTGAGGGGCCTTTCCCGCATAGAGCTCGACAGTCAAAAGCCAAAAACTGAACCCGCTAAAGCCATCCCAGTTAAAACCAGTCAGCCCGATTCAAAACAAAATCCAGAAATGGAATGCATCGCCGTCCCCGCCGGGGCGAATGTGGGTGTGCTCGGGTTATCGGCTAGAAGGGCTGGTGATTCGGATCTTACCATAACGACCCTTGTGGGGACTGTCCGGAATAATGGGGAAAAGGGAGTAGACACTCCAATATATGCCCGTCTCAGAAACAGCGATGGAACCGATACTCAATATTTGAAAATCGGAGATTCACTAATTCCCGGCGAAACTGTCCGTTTCGCACTCCCGATGAAGGCCACGTCGGAAGGACAGCGTCATGTAGGCAACTTTACTGTTCAGTTGATCTATAAGGATCCAGGTCACTGCAACGAATACAAGGTGAGCACTGAGGATGCGTCAGTAAGAAAGGGATTTACCTCGAACGAATCCCGCGGATTTGGAGATCCTACCGGCAAAGGTTTTCGGCTACAGCTACTCGAATCTCAACGTAAAATTGAAGAGGCAATTAAAGACCTTCGAGCGAAGTTCAGGACAGAGGACTTTGAAGAGAATGATAACGTCGTGGGGGAGCGAACCCGAATTCAATCCCAACTAAATTATTTATGCGCACAGAACGGGGCTAAACACTTCAGTCAGGTTGCAGATAACTGTTTTAGATTGGATCGCCTTATTAAAGAGATCGGACGATAGATGCTGACGGCCTTGCTGAGAATGGATCTACTCTAGTTTCATCTACAATTGTCTAAAAGCAGAGCTCTCTACCTCTGGCCGGGATCTTCCTCGGCATCATTCGCATCGACAAGTGGGGCTTTCTTCCTTGTCCGAACACATCACTTTTCCATCGCTATTACAGATAGGTTCCCTCTTTTCATTATCCAGGCCACCATGCCAAGAACAGCATCCGGTCAAATCCAAGTAACCGTCCCACGGCCCCTGATTTATGGCGGTAAAGTTCCAACGATACAAATTAGCACTGGCCGGTAATTCAAAACTGAACTCAACTTCTCTCTCTTCTCCCTTCGGCGCAAATTCGACTCTTTTAGAGTTAAGGGGCTTTTTGCTCTTCAGGTCAAAACCCCAACGAAGTTCGCCTTTCACTAAGATCTTACCCTGTCCCTTAATTCGAAGAAACACGCTTCTGCGATTTTGGCTGCCACTATATGTTTGCTGCGTATTTTCCCTAACCGCAACTACGAGTGGATCATCACGTTCAAGAATACGGCGACGAACCGAAATTTCCTTCACGCTATCTTCAACATCAATAGGAGTTTTAAGAGCTGCCCGGGCCTCTTGAGCAGGAGCTTGCGGCACCTCCGGTGTTATTGAAGAAGCCTCTAAAGACTTAATTGAACCGCCGTCACAGTTTCCATTAGTCCAGATGCCATTACACAAATTAAGCTTACTCTCTCCCCGAGTTGGTTCCGGGTTTAGAATTGAGATAAAAACAAGGACGGGGATTAATTTGTAATAGTTACGAGACATAAAGTACTTCCTCGTTTAAGAGCTGCCGGGATACAAAGCAAGATTAACTTTACAGAAATACCCTGAATTACTCAATGTTCGACCCGAAAATTCAGTCTAAGAGCATGGAAGATAATCGCACCCGCATACTGATCGATCAGAATCTATTTAATAAACTTACTTGTGGTCCCGAGAATACAAATTTTAGGCGGGCGTTCCAGAAAGTGTTGCGAGAGGAGTTTAGAGAAAAGGAAAAGCCATTCATATCAATGGCGTGTGCTTTCTCTTTTCTTGAAAGTCTCGGATTAAATCTGAAACATCTGGGTTCGCCAAACGTAATTCAAGTGCCAAGAACAGCCACGGCAGTCGAGCAAGTGGAGAGAATAATTAAATATAGCCATGATTTCTACGAGAATCGGAGACGTGAAAATTGGCAGATCATCCTTACGCGAGCCGAGGATCAGGAGAAGCATATTGCGGATAACGAATTCTCTAAATCGCTTTTCGAAGATTGCGTGGTGCGCTTAATTGAAACGCCGAACATGGATCGAATCATAAGCAATTATCTATCCCACAATTTCGTGCAGCTCAAATCCAATTATCATGATTTAACGTTAGTGGCGTCAACGCTCATCGCCCTGGCGCTAAAGGAACGAGAGCAAGGCTGGGATATTAGTATGTTTAGGTTGATGAACCAAACATTTCCAGTTCTCAAGAAGAAAGTACTTGAGCGCATTCCGACTTCAACTGAAATTAGAAAGTTTTTTGAATCCTTTCAATTACCCAATCTAAAAACCAAGAAGGATCTCTTTGATACCGAGTTAGTTCACTATGCCATTATGGGAGTTACTGAGGAGGGTGTTTTAAATCGAGTGGCTGTATTTACTTGCGATCCTGATCAAAACGAGTTGAGAAGCCGAATTCGGTGGGCAAAGGGAATGTACTCGATGGTAATGAGCCAAGTTCAAGCCGAGAGCTCAATATTAAAATTTTCAGATCCCCTAAACGGAATGGTTTTCATACTCAACCAGTCTAGCGGGAACCTAGAAAACATTATCAGCGTAACGGATGTAGATTGCTGGTATCCTTAGTTCGGCGGTGCGGTCTCGGCGCGACCTGAGGCTCGATTGACGTTTGCTATTTTTGTATTAGTAGTGATTTTATTCGCGCGTCCGCACCGGTGGCTTCTTAACTTCTGGGCTTAGCGCATAGATCGAACTAATCGGACTCCAGGTTATATTGCCATCAGAATTAGTTTCGGTTTGGAAGGGAAAGACATTATGAAACTTTTTCGGGATCCACAGAGTATACTCTGTGTCTATTTCAATCGTAGCTCTCGACACAGGAATATCGACTAGTTGTCTGCAATATACAATCGTACCTCGACCGCGCGGGAGATGCGGAATCTTGTCAGTGGAATATTTTACATCGAGATTTTTGATCAATAATCCAGGGATTGTCGCTTCTAAGTACCTACATTTATATGAAAGGTTGTAGATATCGGTGTTGCCTTGATTAGAAAGTAAGAACTGAGTCAGCAACGGATCTTTCTTATTGTATTGATAGACAGCACACTGTAACCGCGGGGAAAAATAATCAATTGAGATATATGCCCCGAGAAGTGCCAAAAATGCGGTAATGCAGGCCCCTGTTTTCGATATCGTAATTGGTAGGAACGCTCTAGCGTTCGATCCTCCACGGATAGGCCCTGTAAGATCTTTCTTCTTTTTCCTTTTCTTACGTTTGCCCATTTCTCCTGCTGTAAAATCCGAAGGATTTTTTCTTTTACGCGTCAGTTTCGTTCAAGGACGATCCGCCTTCGCTAAAGCTACGGCGGGACAAGGGCGCGGAAACACGAAAGGCCTGGTGCTGTAAATTTACTGCTTTAACGAAAAAATCCGTAGGATTTTCTTTTTATCTTTTCGAGTTTCAGTCAAAGACTAGGAACGGGAATGCGAAAGGTCGGGTGCTGTAGTATTCCTACTGCCCCGACCTTGAGTATTTCCCGTGACGACGTATTTGGCGAAAATCGCAAAGATAAAAAGAAAATCCTGGCGGCGACCTACTTTCCCGGGTATGTCCCAGTATCATCGGCGCTGGAGGGCTTAACTTCTGAGTTCGGTATGGGATCAGGTGTGACCCCTCCGCTAAAGCCGCCAAGAATCTAAACTGTTCTGAAACAACTTAGATTGTTGTCGGTCTTAAAAACCTAATATTACTTCTACACTATTTTTAAATTCCTTTCATCTTTCCCCCAAACAGCGGGGGAGAGAAAAAAGAGGTAGACGAGCAAGTAGTTAAAAATTCAGACTGAGTAATTCTCAATACGAGTTACTCTTACTGATCTTTTTACAGATCCGAATGTGAAATTTACTCCGCTTGGATGCCTGCTTGTAAGTGTTACCTTACCGCAATTACCCAATAATAGTCTTAATTCAAGGGTTGTTCTTAAACTTCCAGCCCGAAGGCCTTGGTTTTCAAACAATCAAATCATCATGTGTGCGAATTAACCTTTCCAGGCGTTCTTGCAACGGCCTGGATTTCCTCCTGACTTTCTTGCGAAAGGGGAAGAAAGGAAAAGATTAAGTCTCACGGCCGATTAGTACTGGTCAGCTTCGCATTTTAGTGCTTCTACCTCCAGCCTATCAACGTCGTAGTCTACGACGGGCCTTTAGCCCTCACGAGGAGGGGGGGAAAACTAATCTTGGAAGAGGCTTCCCGCTTAGATGCTTTCAGCGGTTATCCTTTCCGTGCGTGGCTACTCGGCTGCACTCTTGGCAGAATGACCGATTCACTATAGGCACGTCCGCTCCGGTCCTCTCGTACTAGGAGCAGCTTTCCTCAATTTTCCTTCGCCCACGGCAGATAGGGACCGAACTGTCTCACGACGTTCTAAACCCAGCTCGCG
>CAYMWO010000127.1:0-8811 GCA_964393905.1 uncultured Bdellovibrionales bacterium
TGGCCGCAAGGACCGCATACTGACTCTTCTCTTCGAACACTCCGTCTTAGTTTATCGTGAGGAAGCCGTCTTTCCCAGATTTCTGACTCAGCTAAGCCAGCAGAATCTTCACGATGAATGGGGCTTTCAACACCTCTTCAAACGCCTGTTTGACGACCGGCGCCATCCCGTACTTGACGAGGCGCCCCCCCGTGACATCGGACGCAGAGCGATTGAACCCTTCAACATGAGCCATCTCCAAGAGAGTGAAGCGCAGCCTCTCAAGATCGGCGGGATGGCCCATTCCACCGAAGGCAAGACGATCATAGATTTCATAGAGCTTGGGGGTGCCTTTACTCATCGTCATCAGGAGAATACCCTGATCACATGTCACCCCGACAACCGGGCTTCCTTGTACAAATTGCCCATCAAGGTACTGCCGGCGATTCCCAACTGCTTCGACCCACCGATAGGGTTCTTCGTACATAGCCTGGGGACCTTACCTGCCTTTCGATACGCTCGATTCAAACAACGAGCTGAGATGTGGATCTGTCATAGTCGTGACGCCAAGCAGGTCAAAAAAATACTTCGGCTGCAGCAACTGCGAACTCTTATAAAGATGCCCCGCGTTATGAGCGAAATTTACCCAGCCGTGCTGGTCGTTCCAAAGATAAATCGGCCAGAGAAACACCAAGATCAGCAGCCCGCCGAGGATAAAATTAAACCGCAACAACTCGCGCCGCCACGGACGGTATAAAAGCATCGCCAGGCATATCGCCGGATACAGAAGAAACACCGTGTATTTAGCCAGCGTTCCCATTCCAATCGCCACGCCAATAAGCGGCCAATAAAAACGCCGCCCCTTAGTGAGCGCCCAGAAGGACATATAAAGGGCCACCAACCACAAGACTGCCGCCGGTGGATCGGTTGTCATCACCAATCCCAGAGTTGAGTAAAACACTGTCGTCCGCAGCACCAACCACCCTAATAGAGCCACGCCGGGAAGTGAGATTTCGCGGAGGAAAAGATAGAAAATTATGAAGAACGTCGTCGAGCAAAAGAACCCCGCCGCGCGCACCCCAATTTCGGTGTCCCCCAAAAAAAGTGTCCCGCGCGCGATTAAATAGGCGACTAACGGGCCCTTGCTGTAATAAGCCAGGTCCGGCCGCTTAGACCAGGTCCAGTAATGCGCCTCATCAGGCGCGAGATTAAAGCCAGAATAGCGCCAGAGATAAAATTGCAGCAGAGAGCTTGCAACAAAGAATAGGGCAAAGAGCGTATCAGCTTTACGCCGTGGGAGGTTTAAGAGCGCATTAATACCACGGCCTAACATCACTTAGTGGCTATAATCTCCACCCGTCGGTTAAGCTGCTTCCCGGCGTCTGTCTCGTTACTAGTCTGCGGCGCCTCTATGCCGTGCGGAAATAAACGAATCATACTGTTAGAGACCCCGTTACTAACTAAGACCGCACTCACATTCCTTGCACGCGCTTCGCTGAGCTTAACGTTCTCCTCGGCATTCCCGGTGTCATCGCTGTGCCCATGGACCTGAATCATACCGACATACGGATTCTGCTTGATGGCATTTGCTAAGCGCTGCACCTTTACCGCCGAGCCGTAATTTAGAGTGGCCATCCCTTTATCGAAGTAGACCTCGCTCTCAACAGGCGAAATGTTAAGCGCCATCTCGCGGTTGTCTAGGTTATTTTGAAGCATTGCAAGTCCGCGTTCATTAGCACCGACTTGAACTTTAAGCGCATCGAGACGGCGTTGTTGATCTATCTCGGTGCCCTCGGCGATATCGAGCCCCATGCCTTCGATCATTCCGCTACCACCGCCGATAGCCATTCCCAGTAGCGCACCCGGACCGGTGTCGTTAACCTGGTTACCGATTACCGCGCCTGCTCCTGCGCCCCAGGCCGTGCCGAGCACGGCTCCAGCGATAGTCTTATCCGGGCCGGCTGTGGGAGTGCAGCCGAGAAAAATCCCAATCACAAAAAAGGCCGATAAAATTAATAATGCGCGGCGCATGAGAGACTCCTGCTTTCGTTCGTAGTAGCTGACCGGCACTGAGTATATCAGTATTTATAGCCGTTCATCACGGGGAATTTTTTCTAATTCCCCTCTTCTAATTCTCCCTGTCTTTAAGGAACATAAACGGCAGGGACAGAAGAATTAGCACCCAGACCAGCGCATCTCCGAACTTTGTATAGCTGGTTACGAGCTGCATCGGATGCACAGCTCTAATAAGGAAGTCCTCGCTAAAGAGCCTCAATGCCCCAATTGTTTGTCCAATAGGATCAACCACCGCTGTATAGCCTGTGTTCGTAACTCGCAACAGGTAGCGCCGGGTTTCTATCGCGCGCCATATCGCGATCAAATGGTGTTGCCTGGGAGCGGCGGAATCTCCATACCAGGCATCGTTTGTGAGATTCACCAATACATCACCTCCGTGCTGAACAGCATCGCGGGCAAGTCTTGGAACGAGATCCTCGTAACAGATAAGTGGCGAGATAGCGACCTTAAGCCCGCCATTAGGAAAATCCGGGTGCGGAACGCTAAACTCAATTGGTTGAACCTTGTCACCGAAATTAAAATCCCCGGTATGTGGACTGAGCTTCTTGATAGACGGGAAAATCTCTGCCCCGGGAAGGTACTCCCCAAACGGCATCAGCACCCGCTTGTGATACACTCCGAGCACTTTGCCCAAACTATCCACACCAAACGCCGTATTGAACTTAAGATATTTTAGATCTTCAGCACTCTCGCCCATTCGCTCTCTTAATACCCGAGCGTAATCCTCGGAACTGCGCTCACGGTAAGAGAGCCCGCCATAAAGAAGGGGGGCGGTGCGGCCAGGGAATGGATCAAACTTAGTTCCCTGAACTGAATTGATATTCTCCGGCGCCCAGCTATTCATCACCGACTCTGGCCAGAGTAACAGTTCCGCTCCGCTTTTTATCGCTTCTTTTGAGAGCGCCTGGTAGCGCTCGATGTTTGCCTGCAACAACCCGACATCCCCCTTTTCGTCTGTCGCCAAGTTTCCCTGGACTAGCGCCACGTTTACCGCAGGCGTTGCGGATATCAGTTGATGTATCTCTGCCGTGCGGCGATAGCCCATAAGGAGCGCTAAGGCACTACACACCAGCATCACCCAGACCCGCTTGCGGAGCATCATCCCACTACTAAGCGGGACAAACATCGCTGAAATTGCGACATCTCCCCACCAGAGGAGCAGCGCACTTAACGGATAGACTCCAACGTATTCCGCCAAACTCGAAAACCCGTGCCAGCCGATAAGCGGATGTGCCAGTGCCCAGGGGAAAAGCTTAGGATAGAGATACTCAGTAATGAGCCAGGCCAGCGGCAAGTCCAGCGAGAAGCGTTCTAGGGCAGTCTGCCGGAAACGGTTCACTAACACCCCGCAAAGCGCGAACTGCCCGGCGGAGAAGACGGCAAAGATTACAAAGAACAGATACGAAACTATCAGCGGAAACCCGCCAAAGAGGGTCAGCGTATGTGGCAGCCAGTAAAAGGCCAACAGGCTAAAGATTAATCCCGCCGCAAAAAACCTCCGCACGAGATTTTCACACTCACGAGAGCCCCAGGCTATTCCAAAAACTGCTGCCAGTGCCAGTAACAAACTCAAGTTAGTCTCCGGGTGCCAGGAGGCGGCAGCAAATGCCAAACCTGAAACGATAAACAGCATCCACTGCAGCGCGGGCTGAAGTGTGTTTAGGGCATAGTCTTTGGTATTATCCATAGGCTTGAGTTCACGGTGGGCCGGTGCTGCCCCGGCTATTCCCCGGGGTTTTGGTAGCAGCTCCTCCTGTGCTATAGCATCCGCATTATGCTTGATACCACAGACAATTTTTCACTTCTGAATGTGATTTACAAGGGCGGCATTGTAATGGTGCCGCTCCTGTTCTGCTCCCTACTGGCGCTAGGAATTATTATTGAGCGGCTGGTTTGGGGGCCCAATAGAAAGCGGGTCTTGCCCGAGTCGTTTCTGCGCGAGGTTGACGAACTTATCCGGGCGAACCGCTTTGAGGAGCTTGTAGGAATCTGCCGAGCTAAGAGCTCACCACTTGCTAGGTTAATTCACACGGCACTCCGCATGGCGAACCGTCCGCGGGCGGAAATTATTGAAGGCCTAGAGATGGTCGGGCGACGAGAGGCGCGCGAGCTACAGAAGTATAACGGAATCCTGGGAACGATTGCGGCGGTTAGTCCTCTTTTGGGGCTACTGGGCACGGTCTTCGGTATGATTAAAACATTCGCTGTCATTCGAGGCTCGGGAGTCGGTGACCCGCAGGCGATGTCGGGTGGTATCGCGGAGGCTTTGATTACAACCGCCGCGGGGTTGGTGATTGCTGTGCCGAGTTTGGTTTTCTACCGTTACTTTCTGCACCGTAGTAAGGGGCTTGTAATGGAGATGGAGGAGGTGTCGATGGGGGTGGTGGATGCGATTACATCGCGGCCTAAGTTGGAGGACATTATTGTCGGGGACCTTGAATCTAAGCGCGCAGGGCTTAAGTAACTGATTATGCAATTCAGCGTGGATAACGATAGCGAGGAGAGTGCGGTGGACATTAACGTCACACCGCTAGTTGATATCGTTTTTAATCTGTTAATTTTCTTTATGGTGAGCACGACCTTTATCGGTGTGCACGGGATTAGTGTGGCGCTGCCGCACTCGAAGAGTTCTAACACGCAAAGCGAGAAGCGGGACTTGAATGTGACGATTAATCCGGCGGGGGAGCTTTTTCTAAATGGGAAAGGGACTTCGATGGAGGGGTTGAAGCGTGAGTTTGCGGGGGCTGTGGGGACGGCGGAGTCGGTGACGCTGGTACTTCGGGCGGATGAGACTGTGCATCATGGGAAGGTGGTGGAGGTGATGGATATTGCTCAGGGGGCGGGGATTAGCAAGATTGCTATCGCTACGTCGCCGAAGACGGAATAGATATTCCGGAATAAGTTGGTCGGCTCTGGACCCTAGGGAAGTTCTAACCTGGGGGCGAACCTTTAGAGATGAATACTCGTGTTCGGTGATGAGGAACGAGTCAACACGGACGGTGGCTCTCATAACCAAACTCTTCTAGACCTAGTTAAAATTAGAAAGCCCAAGAAAATGTCAAAGATCAGGGATAACCGTTCAGAGTGGTTGTGCTGAGATAAGGGGAGAGTGGGGCAAAAAATAATCGTCGGGTTACAAGGCATAAGCCACCGAAATCATGGAGTTACGGCTTACCTTAACCGGTTAATTGAGAGGGCTCGTTAAGAGCCCTTAGAAAATTGCAGCTGACGGCAGTCAGCTGACCGCTTACAGCGTTCGGCTGGCGGCTTACGGCACTCGGATTTCAGAGACGGATAACAGATAACCGAAGTCAGTGAACCGAAAACTGAAGTCCGTAATCGGGTTACGGTTCACTGATAACGGAATTCGGTTTTCGGAAATCAGATTAGGCGTTAGCCACTGCCTGGGGGTGAATCTGGCCCGCTAGGGTTAGCGAAACACCAAGCGCTTGGCGGATGCAGGAAATTATCCCGGCGGTATCATAGCCGCACATTTCGTATAGTTCAGCCTGCTCGCCGTGCTCGATAAATTTGTCTTCAATACCAAGTCTCAGCACCTGCTTACCGTTTAGCAGCGAATTCTCCGCCATGAATTCCAAAATGGCGCTACCGAAGCCGCCCATTTTCACGTGGTCTTCTACGGTTAAAATTACATCATGCGCGGCGATAAGCTCACCTAGTAATTTCTCGTCTAGAGGTTTTACGAAGCGGGTGTTTACTACTGTGCATTCAATGCCGCTTTCTTGGCTGAGAGTCTCCGCAGCCTGAAGCGCTGGGGTGACGGAGGCACCGAGTGCAAGAATTAAAGCGTGCCCTGTGTGCCCTTCGCGTAGGAGCTCGGCTTTGCCGATTTCTAAGATTCTAGGCGCCCGGGTGAGGTCAACGCCTACGCCGTTTCCGCGCGGATAACGAAAGGCAATTGGGCCTTTAGTATATTGCGCGGCGGTATACATCATATCGCGAAGCTCGCCTTCATCCGATGGTGCCATTACGACCATGTTCGGTAACATTCGTAGATAGCCGATATCGAACACGCCGTGATGCGTCGGGCCGTCGGCGCCGACAAGACCGCCACGGTCCATCGAGAAAACCACAGGCAAGTTCTGAATACAGACATCGTGCACTATCTGGTCATAGGCGCGTTGGAGAAAGGTCGAATAAATTGCGCAAAACGGTCGCATCCCCTCGCAGGCGAGTCCTGCAGCGAAAGTGACTGCGTGTTGTTCCGCGATGCCGACATCGAAATACCGGTCTGGCAACTCCTGTTGTAGGAGTGTAAGTCCTGTGCCGTCGGGCATGGCGGCGGTGATACCGACTACGCGCGGGTCGGATTTGCAAAGCTCCACCATCGTTTGGCCGAAAACAGTTGTGTAAGAAGGTGGCTTAGTCCCGCCGGATTTTCTAAAACTTCCACCGGTGACATCAAACGGTGTCACACCGTGCCACTTCACGGGGTCGGCTTCGGCCGGTTCGTAGCCTTTCCCCTTAACTGTCATCGCATGAATCAGCACCGGGCCGTCTTGTTCCTTGGCGTTATTTAGCGCGGCGATAACTTGGTCCAGGTTATGGCCATCAATCGGGCCGATATAGCGGTAGCCGAACGACTCAAAAAGCATCGCCGGAGTTGAGAAAAACCCCTGCGCGGCCTCTTCGGCACGGTCTAGCGCGCGGTAGAACGTTTTAGGTATTAGTCCCCGTTCGACCAAGCTCTTAAAGTGCCGTCTGGCGCTCGTGGAAAATTTATTCGTAAGTGTCTTTGAAAACGCCCAGGAGAGAGCGCCTACATTCGGGGCAATCGACATCTCGTTATCGTTTAAAACCACAATTAGCTTACGGTGCAGCTCGCCAGAGTGGTTTAATGCCTCAAACGCCATACCGGAGGTCATCGCGCCGTCGCCGATTACTGCAATCACCCGGCGCTTCTCGCTGCCAGGGTAGTCGTGTTCAGAGGCTTCGAGCATTCCCAGTGCGGCCGAGATACTTGTGCCAGCGTGTGCCACGCCGAAGGTGTCGTATTCGCTCTCAGGTCTTCGAGGAAATCCGGAGATTCCACCCAACTGCCTGATACGCGGCATCGCGGCGCGGCGTCCAGTTAGGATTTTATGAATATACGCCTGGTGGCCAACATCCCAGACGAGACGATCGTGAGGGGTATTAAAAACTTTATGTATCGCGACCGTAAGCTCGCAAGCGCCAAGGCTTGAGGCGAAGTGTCCGCCGATTTCACTGACAGTATGAATCAGCTCATCGCGCAGCTCCGCGCAGAGCGCTTGTAGCTCCTCAGTGTTAAGCGGCGCTAGGTCGGCCGGTGAATGGATAGTATCAAGAATGGGAGTTGGGCTCTTCGAGTTATCTGTCCCAGTTCTGTTCCCGTTTAAATTTGATTTATCCATTACTAGACTGTGCCCATTAGACTGCAAATTTTGGACTTAATTGTGTAACCGCAAAAAGAGCCGGGATATTATCGCCAGTAGAAATTTTTAACAACCGCCGGAGAAATTGCAGGAAAATGGGCTATTTTTCGGTCTTGATAAGGGAGTCGGTGCGAAGCTTGCGGGTGGCCTTCTGGTCCTGGTGCTTGTCATAGCTACCTTTGGCTTTGGCGATTAGCTCGTCCCGAATCCTTATGCCAACCGGTTTTGGGGACTCAAAGGCGATGAGTCGGTCGTAATACGATTGGTCTTTAAAGGTTGAGGTGCCTCTCTCAAGAAGCTTTTCGGATTTTGAGCCAGGGCCGGTACGCAGGACTTTTCGGGCTAGCTCCTTTTGGGCCGCCTCTTTGCTTATGGTGTCTCGGTGTTCTTTTCGTTGGGCGTTTTCCTTCTCAATCTCCGCTTCGAGCCGACGTAGCGCGTAACTATCAATCAACATCGCGACTGTGGTTTTGTCTCCGCCACGGAGATTTTTCTGAATGTAGCCAACTGTGAGGAGCGGTCCGTGGGGGAAGTGCCACCAGCCAAAGCAAAGAGAGAAGAGCGAATAGACAAGTGGCTCGGAGCGGTCTTCTCCCGTATAGAGGTGATAGGGAGATGGGATGTCGACGCTTGAGAGAAACGCTCCGACTGTGGCGAAGTAGGTGGTGAGAACTGAGTCGTAGCGGAGTAGCATGTGATCAACGACCACGGTCCCGCCTTGGCGAAGCTCTCGGCGGTGGCTTTTAAGTTGATTGATGAAGTCCATTCGCACGCGCTCTCGTTTTCCGCGCAGGGCCACAGCAAAAGCTAATCCAGCAAAGACCGTGACCGCCGGGAGAATCGGCTCGCCGTGAAGGTAATAGGAGACAATCACAAGTAAGAGGATGAGAAAGGCTATGATATCTCGACCCATCTGGGGAAACCTGGGATGCCAGCTATTTGTTATGAGCCCACTATTTGTTATTAAAGAGAGGCTGTGTTTCGTAGCAGCTTCTCATAAGGCAGCGTCTGCATGGAAGTTATTATCGCCTTCGGCGCAAATATTGGAGACCGAGAGAAAACCATAGGGCTTGCCCTGAGCGCACTCGAAGGGCGCGTTGGACAGATATTGCTCCGTTCAAGCCTATACGAAACCGAGCCGCTACTAGATTCGGAGTGCCCTGTTTTGGAGCAGGATAAGTTTATTAACGGGGTAGTGTTAGTCGAGACGAGCCTTCAGCCGGAGGAGCTGCTTAAGACGTTACAAGGAATTGAGAACGAGCTTGGGCGTGAAAGAACGTTGCACTGGGGGCCGCGGACTATCGACCTTGATATTATCGCGATTGGAGATCTGGTGATTAAC
>CAYMWO010000128.1:0-8746 GCA_964393905.1 uncultured Bdellovibrionales bacterium
CGTACTATTAAACTTGCCGCCGGGATAAAATGTGCGACAACGACAACATTAAAGGGACAGTGCCTTGGGATTGGCACCGCTTTAATTAATATCTCGTATCGGGGCAAGCCGTTATGCAATTTCTCTGAAGCCATGCCAATTGTTTCTGAATATTTAATTCGGTATGCCGAACAGATGGCTAGGGTTTTAAGGGCGGCCGCTGAAAATGTAATTCTTGTTTTAGACGAACCCTCGCTTGGGTGTGATTTTCCGGAGGGATTCAATTGGCCAATAATTCGTAGCCACCTCTTGGTGCACTTCACGAGACTTTCCGCTCTTAAGGTTATCCCTGGGATACATTGCTGCGCACCGAATTGGGCGATTATCGGACCTGAGTTAGGATATAAATTGTTTTCCTTCGACGCAACGAGTGCGGAGTCGGGAGTTGAGGCATTTTTCTCTGAAAGAGAATTTGTGGATTTTATTGAGGATGGTGGATACGTCTCCTTGGGGGTTGTGCCAACAATTGAGGGTTTGGCGGAGTTTTCGGTTGAGGGTGCTGAGAAACGAATAGTCTCCGCAATCCAGGCGCGCAGATTAAATGTAAAAGAGGTGCTCTCGCATTCCATTCTGACAGCTAGTTGTGGACTGTGCTTTCTAACTCCCGAACAGGCGCAGGAGAATTTTCGCATTGCCACTGAGTTGTCAGAAAATCTAAGACGAAGGCTTACTGATTAGCGTTCGCGGCGGCTTGTTTTATACTCTCCATGCCTTTGGCCTTTAGACCGGTCTTGGCTTTAGGCTGCGACTGAGAGAACATCTCGAGCATGGTCTCGAAGTAATCCTCGACCTGTGCTCCATGTAGCGAGCGAAAAACCTCTGCTGCCTGACGGATGTGCTTGCTGATTTGGGGAGGGTTTTGCCCTTTGGTGATAGCATAGGCTCGTCGCTCGAGTTCATCCATCATCGTCGAAATTAGAAGCTTAGTTGCGCTCTTAAATCGCGCTTTTTGGTTCTCTGATTTAATTTGCTGTGTCAGCTCTGCCGCCTGTCTGATGGAGTCAACGGAATAGGGTTCAACGAGGAATCCATCAGCCCCCAATAGCATATGGTTAGCAACAGCTATGCCGTTTTGATCTTCTGGTTTAAGCATCAAGATAATTGCGCAGTCCAGTTTGCGGCTAGCCTCGCGAAGGGATTCGATGAAGGCATGAGTCTCGATTCGATCGAAGCTACTTGAAATAAGAACGGTGTCGCACGGTTCGTTGGCGCGAAATTTTATCAGCGCCTCTTCAAAGTTCGCGATGGGGGAAACGCGAGCGAAGACGCCGGAGGCGTGCACCGCCTGATGTAGCCGCGAGCGGCTATCCGGATTTCCTTCAATTACAAATGCGTCAAGGCGCTTCATGCGTTAACCACTCACACGTTTCCCAACAGCTCCTGATAAGGGCCGCGCAAGAAAGAAAATATAGTGTCTTTCCGCGGACTACTGACTAAGTAATCGGCATATTTCGGGAAAAACCTGGGCCTTTTGCAGGCTCCAAACCGTCCCTCTGTAAGGAGTCAGAAAATAGGTGTCAGCCTCCCTGAAAAACCCAGAAATATGGAAGGGTTAGTTATTAAGGTGGGGTCAATAACAGGGTCTCTGAGACCTTGTTATTGGATTTCTTTTGGGCCCCTCATTCATTTCCGTCACTAAAAGGGGTAAAAGGCAGCTAACTGTAATGGGTAGAGGAGAATGGGTTTTTCGGACGTAGTCCGGGAAGGGGGTCCCTATGGGACTTCGCCGTCGGAAGTTAATACCGGATGTCCCGGGACAGGGAGAGCTGAACTTTCTTGTGGCCGCTACGCCTGCCTCGGCACATGTCGGCCCCGCTGAGAAGCGGGTGCTGTTTGTGGTTTGGGGGGACAGGAAAGAGAGCGTCGTGCGGAGCGCCGCAGACCGAATTGTCGGCAGGGTGTCCGGTGTCCGGTTGAGCGTCATGCCTTTCAGCGACGCCCAGTCGGTCGTAAATGCCGCGCGACTCATCCGCAGCGAAGCCGGGATGCGAGTAATCCTTCTCGTGGATACGGACCACCTGACGAGTGTTCCCGAGACGGTGGTCGAGCTACGAAAGCTGACCGACATCCGGGAACGAATCGAGGTCGTCGTCTTCTCCCGCGAGAAGGACTGGGGCCGCAGGTTGCCGACGGTTCGGTCGGCGCTCGACAAGTTCAAGTCGTTGTTGAGCCTGGAGAAGGCGACTGTCAGGCCGTTTTTCGTCGTGCGGCGCAAGCTGCTGGACCTTGTCAGCGGGAGTTAAGGGGAGAGCGCGCACCGGGCGCCTCTCCCCGCTCTCTCAAAGAACAAAGGGTCCCAGTTAACGAAGGTTTATCTCCTCTGTCCATTGTCAGAATTTCGTTTCGTCCCTTTTCGTTTAGAAAAATTAAGAATACAAAAACTTAAGATTTGGTGGGAGGTGAACATCCCAGGTAAACCTTCTGGTAACCTTAATTCACCTCTCACCAGAGCGTGTCCTTGTCACGCTCCACGGGGGACGTTTACATGGGCGCGGACGAGAAGATGCCGCTTCCGATGAGCTTCTCGACAGTGATGCGGGCGACATCTAGCGCCTTCGACAGGGCCTGCCTCTCGGCGGGCATGGTCGTGGCGAACATCGCGCGGCGCAGCTTCTCGATGATGACCATCGCATCGAAGAGCCCCTTCGCGAGTTCGGCGAAGAGTCCCCGGCGATGGCGTGCGCGCGATGCGCCGAGCCAGTCTACGAGGCCTTGCATGCCGGGAGCGGCGCGCTCTTCTTCGGCGGCCTGTGCGCGAATGCCGTCGAAGAGCACGGTCTCGAGTAGACGGCCCAGCTGTCGCTGACCGAAGGGCGTGAGCTTAGGCGAGGTTTCGGCGTTTCGCACCACCTGCGCCTGCTCGGTGAGGGTTCTTGCGTATCGCAGGAGCGGCTCATCAGGGAGCTTCGAGATCCAGCGGCTGTTCGGCAGCTCCGCCATCACCTGTAGCGAGAGCAGTCGGCGGAGAGTCGCTGCCAGCTCATCGTATCCCGTCCAGAGGGCATCCCGCCGAAGGTCGGCAGCGGAGGCGATGAGTCTCAGACTTGCCATCCGGTTCCCGAGCATGGAAACCGTCTCCAGCACACGTCGCGGAATCTCGCGCCGCACCTCGGGGCGAGCGAGCAGGGCCATGAGTCTCTGGACGACCTCACGACGATTCTTCCGGGTGAAGCGCCGGCCGCTCTCGTCATTCACCGTCCACATCCACGAAAAGATCCCACTTCCGAGGATGCAGAGCATTCGCGCCTGTGCCGCCGGCAGAACGCGGCCGCTGCGGGCGAGCCTGTGCAGATCTCCCCAGTTGCGGTGGACAAAGGAGGCGAGCTGCGCGAGCGCTCGCTTCGAGAACGGACCGACGAACGTCTTGCGGAGGTCGAGAGTCTTGGTTGCCTTTGAGACAGTCATAAATGTCCTTTCCAAACACGTAGAGAGAGATGAGAGAAAAGAAAAAGGGGAAAACCTTTAGCTCAGATGTGAGCTATTTAGATTTGGGTGTTCACCCCCTAAAAGCAGGGCTTCAGAAAAATCCGAAGGGCCGCCATTACGGGGGAACAGCTAATTAATCTACCCGAGGTTGAGGTTTTATAGAGCAGGGCCGGTGTTATCGCGGTGTTTTAGCGAATATCTAGAGGCGGGTCAAAGCCGACCGGCTTTCATCGCCGCTTGGCTTTTCGCCAGGTCTTCTTTCATCTTCGTGCTGCAGGTGGGGCATATTCCATGTGTAAATTGGGTGTCGGAGTGCGCGGTGATGTAGCTTTCAAGCTGGAGCCAGTAACCTTCGTCGTCCCGAACTTTTCTACACCATGCGCAGACTGGGAGCATACCGCTTAGCTGGCGTATGTTCTCGAGCGCATCGTTTAATTCAGCAATTAATTTGCGTTGCTGTGCCTGCTCCTCCCAGAGGTGAATTAGTATCGAGACAAAAACCATCAATACAGCAAAGCGCTCAACAACGGTCCAGATTGGAAGCCAGGTTGATGTAAACGGTTGGCCAGCAAAGAAATCCGTATATGTCCAGATTAAAGCCGTGACTCCTGCGACTATTAGCGAGGGTCTATTGCCGAGAAGCCAGACAGCAATTCCCGGAGGAATGAGATAGAAAAACTCGAAGGCTACGTTATAGCCGGTTAAATAATCGCCCAGCGTTACAATCGCCAGCGAGATAACTGTAAGGAGCGCCCCAGTCAGCTGAGTGCCTGTAATCACATTTTTTCTATTGCTGATAACGGATTCTGATGGGTTAGTTGAGTGGTTTTCCATTAGCTTTTAGACGGGCTGAGTTAATGGGGCAAACTACTAATAATCGAAATGGTTAGCAAATTCTATATTTACAACGGGTTAGCTTGTCTAATGTTTACCTTCTCTCTATACTCTCCAGCTTCATTGCTCTCTAAACATCTTTTTCTTCTGTAGAACAGACAACACCTCTCTCAGAGTATTCAGCGCTGATTTGCTCGCAGGATTTTCTGAGAGACTGGGTGGTATTTAGGTATTCAAACGAGGTTTTCGTTCAAGGAGCGCATCATGCGTCGACTCTATCTGTATCGGTATCCCGCGGCGAGCCTGGCCGTGGCTTTCGGGGAGAGGTCCCTCATCGGATCGGGTCCGCTGTTTCGTGATCAGACCCTACTGCGGGTCGAAGTCGTGCAGAACTCGCCTTTGGGGCTGAAAGGCCCGGCCTCGATTCGTTTTCCGAGCCACGAGGCGCGAGCTGTGGCTCTTCTTGCTCACGGCCAGGGGGCGCTTGCAAATTGGAGAGTTCCGGCAACCGAGGACCTCTGCCCGCCGGAGTGTGCGAGGTGGAACTCTCTCGTGTCGCCTCAAGACCTCGGCCTTACCGAGCTTCGCGCCGTTGCGAGGCGCCTTGCGGGGAATGCCCCCGAGCGCTCGGTGCAAATTCGGGCGGGCCGGTCTGTAGTGGGTGTCTTTGGCTCGCCGGAGGTCCACGAGCTTCCGCTGCACCGTGAACCGTGGGATACGAGGCTGGTTGTTGTGGGAGCACCGCTCTCGGAAGATGCGCCCGCGCTGCCGGAGCTGCACTTTCCGCTGGAAGGCATGGCGGCGACGGCCCTGGCACTCCCGTATTTTCGGTTCAAGCCGGGGTTCACGGCAGACCGGCGGGACTCGCGGATTCTCCGGGGTGTCGAGCCCTTTACTTGGCTGGGGTTCGAAGAGCTCTGGTGTGAACTCGAAGGCATTTTCGCTGGACCCGCGCAGGCAGCAGTTGGGATGTTGCCGAGCGCGCGCTAGGACCGCATCCAAAAGTTCGCCTCACTTGGACAACGCGTCCCGGAGAGGAATGGTTTTCACACCACCCTTTCTCTCCGTTAATATCTGTCAATTAATTATCTATTACGGCATCTAAGTTCTACGCGATGCAGGTGCGAGGGTAGCCTTAAGTGGATTTGGGATTAATCGCGGCTTGCTGACCCGCAACTCTCCACCATCTGGAACAACTTCCGCGTGGCTAATAATTGAACCCTCAAACGGCTTAAACCCTTTTTTCTCGATTTTAACCGACAAGCTCTGAGTGGGGCTTAGATGCAATTCGCACGGAGTCTGACAAGTCGCCCCGTTAGATAGTGTTACAGAAGCACCCTGCGGAACGCTTTGAATGGAATAAGTCTCAAGCGCTGCAGGCGAAGCCACCGGAGCCGGGCTCTTTTTTACACAACCACCAACTGCACCCACCAGCAAAGCCACCCCAATACCAATCAAAACACCACGCATAAAGCTCACCCCACAAATTTAAATAACCAATCCATACCGACCCAGATACTTATGCTTTATAAACCAAATTCGAGGCAATAATTGAATGCGGTACTCCCCAAACCTCCAATTTGAAAAAGAACCACATACTTTTCCAAACCCCCAACCACCATAACCCCCTGATATTGTTAGTCTGGAAATTGGGAATGGAAGGTCCGGAAGGGAGTTTGGAAAAGAATGTGATCCTTTTTCGAAAATGGAAAAGAATGTGATCCTTTTTCGAAAATGGAGATTGGTTGGGTTTACTTGAATTTGGTTTCTGAGTTAAGTTGTCGGCTTTGTTCTTTCTGGCCCCAATACATGGAGTAGAAGCACTGCTGTCTTTGTATCTGGAGCTTGTTTGTTAGGCTCCAGCCCAAAGACAGCGGCAAAGAATTACAGGTTTTTCCAAGGGAGCTTGCTCCCAATTCTCCATCGCCATGAAAGGCGGTATCTCATGCGGCACATCACTGTGGCAGCGGTCACACTCAACCAGACGCCCCTCGATTTCGAGGGAAATCTCAGTCGCATCATCGCGGCTCTAGAGAAGGCCCGCGAGAGTGGGGCCAAGGTTGTGCTCCTCCCCGAGCTCGCGCTCACGGGTTACGGATGCGAAGACGCGTTCCAGTTCCCGTGGGTGACGGACATGGCGCTTAGGTCTTTGAGAGAGCTCGTTTCCTACACGGACGGCCTCATCGTAAGCGTGGGGCTCCCGCTCCGGGTGCAGGGCGCACTCTACAACGTCGCGGCGCTCATCGTGGACAGGGAGATCAAGGGATTCGTCGCCAAACAGAATTTGGCGGGCGACGGCATCCACTACGAAGCCCGTTGGTTCAAGCGCTGGGAGCCCGGTGTTCAATCAACAGTTGCGATCAACGGTCAGGAGTATCCCGTCGGGGACCTGTACTTCGACATCGAAGGGGTGCGAATCGGGTACGAGATTTGCGAAGACGCTTGGGTCTCGGATCGGCCCGGTCGGCGACTCGCCTCGCGGGCGGTCGACATCATACTGAACCCCAGCGCCTCGCACTTCGCCTTCGGGAAGGATAAGACCCGACTCGGGTTTATCCTCGACGGTTCTCGGGCGTTCTGCACTTCGTATGTCTACGCGAACCTCCTCGGGAACGAGGCAGGGCGCGTGATCTACGACGGGGACTGCCTTGTCGCCTCGAACGGTCGGCTCATCGCGCGCGGACGTAGGTTCTCCTACCAGCCCTTCGAGGTGCTGGTGGCTAGCATCGATGTCGACCTTACCCGCAGCGACCTGGTGCGGTCAGCGAGCTTTCGCCCCGAACAATCGCCGGATTCGGCGCGTGTGGTAGTCCCGGGGCGCATCTTTCCCCACGAATCACTTTCGCTTCCCGAAAAGCTGGAGCGTGAGCCCTGGGAGCTTTCCCCGGACAAGAAAGCAGAGGAGTTTGCTCGCTCGGCGACGCTTGGCCTCTTCGACTACATGCGGAAGAGTCGCGCCAAGGGGTTCGTCGTTTCGCTCAGTGGCGGCGCGGACTCGACAATCGTGAGCCTGCTCGTGCGGCTGATGGTCGAGTTCGGCGTTCGTGAGCTAGGGGGGAGGGAGTTCTGCGAAGCTCTAGGCCTGACAGACGAGGCCGGGACGGTGGATGAAATCACCGGGCGACTCCTCACCTGCGTCTACCAGAAGACCGCGAACAGCTCCCAGAAGACCGAAAACTCGGCGCGGCAAGTCGCGGCTGCGCTGGGAGCCTCCTTCCATCTCTTCAACATCGACGAACTCGTCACGCGCTACGAGGCGATGGTCTCCGAAGCGCTCGGCATTACGCTCAGCTGGGAGGAGCACGACATCCCGAGGCAGAACCTGCAGGCTCGGGTTCGCGCTCCGGGGGTGTGGATGGTGGCGAACATCAAGCGCGCACTTCTGCTCGTCACGAGCAACCGCAGCGAGGCCGATGTCGGCTACGCCACGATGGATGGCGACACCTCCGGCGGGCTAAACCCCATCGGCGGCGTCGACAAGACCTACCTCCGCAAGTGGCTCGTCTGGATGGAGATGATCGGGCCGGAGGGACTCCATTCCTTCCCGGTGCTCAGCTTGGTAAACTGCCTCCAGCCCTCAGCGGAGCTTCGTCCGCTGGCAACAAACCAAACGGACGAGGACGACCTCGGGCCGTACGTTGTGCGAGACGACTTGGAGCGGCACATCCTACTCGAGAGGCGGACTCCGTTCGAGGCGCTTCGTCTCCTGCGGGCCAAGTTCCCCGTCTACGACACCAAGACGCTCGCCACTTGGATCGAGAAGTGGTGTCATCTTTGGGCCATCAGCCAGTGGAAGCGCGAGCGGTTCGCGCCGACCTTCCACATGGATGATGTGAGCGTCGACCCCCGCAGTTGGTGCCGGTTCCCCATTCTCTCGGCGGGCTTCGCGGCCATGCTGAAGATAATGTGGAACGATCTTCACATGGTCCCCTAGAGTCGGGACCAGATGAACGAACGATAGGTTGTAACGCTCAGGTCCTGCGCCCCACCAACCGGGATCACCTCCCGGGGGGCGCAGGACCACCCTTTTAAGTTTATATTTCCTTTGCCGCTGCTCACTATACTTCAAAATCCCACCCTGATATATTTGTCAAAACTCCTGACAACGTAGGGATAAGATGCGATTACAAAAGGTATTAGAGGGTATCGGGCTGACTGACAAAGAGGCTCGCGTATACTTAGCGCTACTCTCGTTACATGAGGCACTTCCGAGTGCGATTGCGAAAAAAGCTGGGGTTAAGCGCCCGACGACATATGTAATTTTAGGCCAGCTCCAGGGTAAAGGCCTTGTAAGTAGCGTTACCCGCGGTAAGACTACATACTATCGCGCTCTAAACCCCTACACATTGCTTGAGGATCAGCACAGCCGCTATACCGCGTTACAAAAATCCCTCCCTGAGCTTGTAAGTCTACATGATACCTATTCAGCCACTCCGCAGATGACAAT
>CAYMWO010000129.1:0-8704 GCA_964393905.1 uncultured Bdellovibrionales bacterium
CGGTGCTTGCCGAGCGTGCGGCACGGCGAGCTCAGCGTCCACTAGGGGCGGGTCGGACGGTGGTCTCCGACATCGGGGGAGCACTCCGCGTCGCAGAGAGCGCGGGGCTCCCGGAGCTCGAAGTCTGCGCCTTCAACGGCGGGACCGCGCCGATTCGACGCGAGGTCGAGGGTTGGACCACGGAGAAGGTGGTTGCTGACATCGAGAAGGCCATCACCTTCGGCGTGCAGCACGGTCTCCGCATGAGTCTCGTCCTCGAGGACATGTCGCGGACGGCGATGGACCAGATGGCGCCTGCCATCCTCGTCGGGATGAATGCCGGGGCGACCCGGCTCATCGTCACCGACACCGTCGGGTCGATGACCCCCACGGGGGTTCCGCGCCTCCTCGGAGCACTTCGACAGCTCCTCGCCGATCACGGGTTCGGGAACGTGCCGATGGACTGGCACGGTCACAACGACCGAGGTCTGGCCGTGGCAAACGCCCTCGCTGCGGCGATGTCCGGGCTGGTCGACAGGGTTCACGCCACCGTCCTCGGCATCGGGGAGCGGACCGGGAACCCCGACATGGCTCAGCTCCTGCTGAACCTGCACCTCGAGGGGCTCTACCCCGCGGAGAAGTTGGCGGGGCTGATGGAGTACACCCGCTACGGTTCGGCGGTGACCGGTGTTCCGATCCCCGACAACCACCCCGTCACCGGACGGCTCTCGCTCTCGACCGCGACCGGCGTTCACGCCGCGGCTGTCGCCAAGGGGCACAGCGGCGGTGACCCGGAGCTCGAGGGGCTGGTGTACCTGCCGTTCGACCCGCGCATCATCGGGCGCCACCCGGAGATCCTCGTCGGGTTCATGAGCGGGAAGTCGAACGCGGTGACAGTTCTCTCTCGGCTCGGCCTCCCGACGACCGACGAGAACGTCGGAGCGCTTCTCGCCTATGTCCAGCACCACAAGCACAACGTGCTGATGGACGGGGAGGTGCAGGCCTGGGCCGAGGGAGAGTCGGGCCACACGGCGACCTAGCGCAGGGAGTCGGGTGGTCGGTCTGCGGTCTCGGTTCTGCGAACAGGGAGGGGTGGGGGCTCGTGCCTCATCCCTCCCTGTCATTTGTTAAGGGTTTTTGCAGACGATGCGACCGCGAGGAGCGGTATATCTCCTCGACCTTTCTATCTCTATCTCTAATTCTTTCTCTTCTCTCTTTTTTTTCTCTTTTTTTCGTTCGTTCTTTTTATTTTTTTACTTTTTTTCTCTCTTCTTTCCACTTAAATGCTACTTCCCAACCACTCGAATTAATCCTTGTGTCGCACACAGTTAAAGGCACTATTCGTGCACCTCATGACATAACAGCTGTAGACTTTGGAGTGTGGCCGAATCGCACTTCGCAAACCTGTAAGTTGCTAATTTCGGGTTCGCGTGTCATTATGCGGCCGTTGGGTCAAGATTCTGTATTCTTTCCTTTTCAAGAGAGCGGACAGCCATCGAGTCCCCCAGAGGCATAAGCTGGAGCGTTTGTTTCAGCTAAATCAGGAGAAAATTCCTTAATAGGAATCTCTTTGGCGCTTTTGGATCATTGCTACATTGAAATCAAATTCTGTTGTCGCTGATAACGCAGTGTCGCGCTTAATTTAACTCTTTTTTGAAAGGAAACGTTGTGAATTTTACTAAATTTAATCTACATCCCGCTATTCTTGATGCCGTAGTCACTCAAGGCTATGAAATCCCGACGCCGATTCAGGAACAGGGCATTCCCCTGGTTTTGGCTGGTAAGGATGTAATGGGACTCGCTCAGACCGGCACAGGGAAAACTGCAGCATTTGTGCTGCCGATTCTTGAGCGCCTCGCTAAGAGCAAGGCTAAAAAGATCCACGCTTTGATTCTGGCTCCCACACGGGAGTTGGCTGAACAGATCAACGATGTTGTATCAACTCTAGGCAAAGGTTTGCGAGTTCGGAGCCTTTCTGTTTACGGTGGCACAAGTATGGGCCGCCAGGTGCAAGAGCTCCGTCGCGGCGTCGATGTAGTTGTCGGCTGCCCAGGTCGGGTGCTGGACCATCTACAACAGGGGACGATGGATCTCCGTGGTGTTGAGGTGTTGGTCCTAGACGAAGCTGACCAGATGTTCGATATGGGATTTATCCCAACAATTCGTCAGATCCTAAAGCGCCTCCCAAAAGAGCGCCAGAACCTGCTGTTCTCTGCAACTATGCCCTCTGACATTCGCCGCTTAGCGGAGGAGGTCTTGAAAAACCCAGAGACGGTTCAGGTCGGAACAAACTCTCCCGCTACTACTGTCTCACACGCTATTTTCCCGGTTTCGGCTGGGTTAAAGTCTGCGTTATTGGTGAAGCTCCTTGAGAAGACCGATACCGATTCAGTGCTAATATTTGTGCGCACCAAGCACCGCGCTAAGCGCTTAGCGACCGAGTTGGAAGGGTTGAAGTTCAAAGTCGCAGCTCTTCAAGGGAATCTTTCCCAGTCACGGCGCGCAGCGGCGATGGCGGGGTTTCGTAGCGGCAAGTATCAAATTCTCGTAGCGACGGATATCGCCGCTCGCGGAGTTGATATCTCAAGCATCTCGCATGTGATTAATTTTGATATTCCAGATACCGCCGAAGCCTATACACACCGTATTGGCCGCACAGGTCGCGCCGCCAAGACCGGTGACGCGTTTACGCTGGTAACCCACGAGGATGCCGGAATGGTTCGGCAGATTGAGCGCGCACTAAAAGCCCCGCTTGAACGGCGCACGCTAGAGGACTTCGATTACAAGTCTCAGGCCCCAGCTTCGGCATTAGCCGGTGCGCGGGATGATGATCGCAGACCACGGGGAAATTTCTCAGGTCGTCGCCGGAGCAGTTCGTCGGGGAACTCCTCTAGAAGAGGAAATTTCTCAGGTGGCTCGTCGAGAGGCGGAGACGCCTACGGTTCGCAAGGTCGACGCCAGGCTAGCCGCTCGCGATAAGCACAATGGTCTTGATCTTCCAGATGGACTTCGGCTCTAGTTAATTGCTAGATTCGTTTCCATCTGGAGGCCTTTCCCATGCGACAACAACTTCCGATGACATTCTGGCAACGCTCACAATCAATCGTGGGCGCCGCCCGAGCAGACGAGTTTCATAAAATTGGTCAGCAGGACACCCGCCAAGCACTTGAGCGGTTTATCTTGGAACACTCAACCTCAGAGACTGTTCTCCTTGACGCCGGCTGCAATACCGGTGTCGAAGGTTATCGGCTAATGTCCGCAGGCTACCCCGGCCGCTACCAGGGAGTAGACAGTAATGCAAAAGCACTAGCCTATGCCCTAGAAAACCTGGTCGGCCGCGCCGCCTCGTTTACGCTAGCTGACTTACAAGCAATTCCTTTCGCCGATGGCACCTTTGATATCGTCCTAAATAAAGACGTCATTGAACACGCCCAGAGCTACGAAGGAATTCTAAAAGAGCTAACCCGGCTAACCAGCCGTTACCTAGTCCTCTCAATGTTTATCAAACTAAACCCCAATCAAGACGCCATCACCTTGCACCCCGACGGCTACTACCTAAACTCCTACGAACGCCAAAAATTCCTAAATTTTCTCTCCACCTGCGGAATGTCCAGTCCCCAAACCATCTTCGAAAACACCACTGACGAAGTACTGGTATTTGAGAAACAAGGGTAACCGTTCCTAAATCTTTCCCCAAGAATTTGCCGAGCCCCCATCGCACCGCAAACTTCAGCATGCACCATGACTAATTTTCCCACCCGTACCGGCAGGACGATTCGCCAGGCCCTGGGGGGAGTGGACCGAACGAGAGAGCGAACGGGGCGGTCCTTGGGGTGGGCGAGACGGAGGCAATTTTCTTGCGCGGTCGCCTCGCGACCGCAAACAGCAAGAAAAGTGTCGGAGCGAGCAGGCGGGCGCCGACAGCGCGAGAGCGATCTCGTTCGGTCCACTCCCCCCAGGGCCGTACGCCCACCGCGACAACCCTAAGCCCTCACCCCAATCACCTTTTATCTAATTAACCCTCTGTATTCATAAGCAAATTCTCCCCCGTGTTTCTACTCCCTCCCCATTGAAGCCCATACGCAATCAGTGCTATATTCTCTCCTATCTCCCGGGCACTTCCCGAGTTTGGTATCTGCGGTGTTTCCAACCAGCGGATATTTTTTGGGATTAAGTTCACTTATTCCCATGTGTTTCTCCCTAATTATTTTCTGGGATTACTAATCCCGGTTTTTTAGGGTTCCCCGTTATGGCCAACTGGCCGTGATGCGGCGACGGCGCAAGGCCTTTGGGGTGCGACTAAGTAGTGCGGGATAATTTAGGAGTTTTGATTACGATGTTTGTTGATACGAGCAATCCACTTTGGACCACGCTCTCCTCAATTGCAGAAGATGAGGGGCTTAAGCTTTACGACGCTGAGCTTTCTGGCCCGACGCTGAGGATCTATATCGACAAAGCGCCGGCAGCTAACTCGGAAGCGGAGAGCTCCGAGACCCCGACTGAGAGAGTCAATAGCGGGGATTGTTCCAGGTTCTGCCGACGGCTGATGATTTTCTTTGCCGCCGAAGGAGCCAAGTTTGGCGTGGGCACAGAGCCGGAGATTGAAGTCTCCTCTCCGGGCGTTAACCGCGGCCTTAGACTGCCACTGCATTACGCAGAGGCTGTCGGCAAGCGGGTGCGGATTGTAGGAACGCCGGCAAGTGCCGAAAGTGTCGAGAAAAGTGGGGCAGTAATTGGAGAGCTCAAGAGCTCATTAGAGGATTCAGTCACGTTGATTGAAGAGAAGACAAATAAGGAGTTTGTCTTCCCGCTGCGCTCGATAAAGCGCGCGCACGTCGATTTTAAGTTTTAGAGTGAGAGTAATTAATTCGGAAGAGAGAAAATGAGTATACGTTTCGACCTTGATCAGATTATCAGCCAAGTTGGACGCGACAAAGGTATCGACAAGCAGGTGCTGCTTGATGCGCTGGAGTCGGCCGTTTTAAGTGCCGCTAAAAAGCACTACGGGCACAACAGAAATCTCGAAGCCAGTTATAACACTGAGCTGGGAGAGATTGAGGTGCTGGAGTTTAAGACTGTGGTTGAGGACGTGAAAGACCCCGCCACGCAGATGACCAAAGACGAGGCCCGTCGGGACTTCGACCCGGACTGCGAAGTTGGGGACGAGCTCGGACGAAAGCTCAGCTCGGCTGAGTTAGGCCGAATCGCCGCGCAGACTGCTAAGCAGGTCATTATTCAGAAACTACGAGACGCGGAGCGGGACATCATCTACAGCGAATACCGTGACCGTAAGGGTGAGCTTGTAAACGGTATCGTTCAGCGCTTTGAGCGAGGGAACATTATCGTAAACCTAGGCCGCACAGATGCCATCCTCCCAGAGCGTGAGCAGATTGGTCGCGAGCGTTACCGCCAGGGAGACCGAGTGCGGGCGATGATTCTTGATATCGATTCCGCCAGCCGTGGACCGCAGGTGATACTCACCCGTAGCCACCCGGAGTTCATGCGCAAGCTGTTCGAAATCGAAGTTCCTGAAATTTCCGAAGGCATTGTTGAGATTAAAAGCGTTGCCCGGGAACCAGGCGAGCGCGCGAAGATTGCCGTATATTCAAACGACCCGAGTGTCGACCCAGTCGGCGCCTGCGTAGGTATTAAGGGTTCGCGAGTGCAGGCAGTTGTCTCCGAGCTCCGTGGCGAACGGATTGATATCGTAACTTGGACCAGTGATGCGCCGAGCTTTGTCGCTCGTGCGTTATCTCCAGCGGTTGTTGTGCGCGTCGTCGTTGACGAAGACGAGCACGCAATGGAGGTCGTGGTTGCTGACGAGCAGCTCTCATTGGCTATTGGTCGTCGTGGGCAGAACGTTAAACTGGCATCCAAGCTCTCCGGCTGGCGCATCGATGTGCGCAGTGAGTCTGTCGCAGAGGAAGAGTCCAAGCGCGCGAGAAAGGCGCTGGATTCCATTCCAGGCATCGGCTTTAGTGAGTCTGAGCTTCTTTATCAGCAGGGATATCGCAGTCTGAAAGAGGTCTCTGAAGCAAGCGTTGAGGATCTGCTAGAAATCGAAGGCATGGACGCAGACCGTGCGGCGTTAATCATCAAGGGCTCGACTGAGCTGATGGATCAGATGTCAGAGGAGGCGCGCTTGCTCGAGGAAGACGAAGAGCAAAAGCGGCTTACAGACATTGACCAGTTGGTGCTGCCAAATGAGTTGCGGAAAGTTCTAGTCGATAACGGTTACGTTACGATTCAGGCATTGGCATCGATTGCACCGGACGAGCTCTCGGGAGTAACCGGGATTACGAGTGACGATGCGCGCAAGGTGTGCTCGGCGACAGAGGCATTCTTAAGGGTGCAACGCCCGGCATAGGTTAATTGAAACGGGCGTAGGTGCAAGTTTGAAATTAACTCTCCGGAGCTGTGTGGTTTGTCGAAAACGCGAACCCGTGGCGGAGCTCTTAAAGTTTGTGGTCGTTAGGCGAGTGGTAAGTGGTGACGAGAGATTAGCACTAAGGTGCGACCCTCTAAGAAAGCTTCCTGGTAGGGGGGCCCATTGTCACTTTGGTAAGTGTCTGACGGATAAGCGCGCGGTGACTTTACTTCGCGCTTCAATTAGTCGGGGAAGTCGGTGTGGGGGAGGTGCCGGGAAAGGGCAGCAGGCAGCGGCTGAAGTTCTGGCCAGGCCCTGGCACGAGGAGCCCTAGAGTGCGTTAGTTGAGGCGGCGATTGTTTTGTTCGACTCAAATTTCGCGGGGAAGGTTCCCGCGAATAGACGCGGATTGCGGGAGTTGCTCTCTTTAGCGGGAAAGCAGCTCGGAGGCGGCGGGAAGGTTCCCGGCGCGGGAAAAGAAAACCAGAAAAAGATAAAGATACGGTTCTAACTAGATAATATGACTGCTTCGAAAATTCGAATTCATGAGTTAGCAAAGGAACTCGGCCTTGAGAATAAGGCCGTGCTAGACCTTTGTGACCACCTGGGCATCCAGGGCAAAAAATCCCATTCAAACTCACTAAGTGACGATGAGGCCGATCGTATCCGACGCTCGGTAATCCGCCAAGCAGTGAGCGAGAAAGAAGACGGCTCGACACGAGAGATTAAAAAGGAAGGGCGCACGGTTACCGAGAAGCGTCTTGGAAATGTCATTCGTCGCCGGAAAAAGTCTGAAGAAGAAGAGGCCGCTGAGGCAGAGGCTGCGGCGAGACAGATTGACCTGTCCGATGTCCCGCAGGGCGGGTTGGCTCTTTCTGCGTTAAGCCCTGATTTGGGTGCAGAGCGCAATAGTCGAGAGTCTGCGCTTGCCAGAGCGAACGCACTTTTCAAGGAGCGTGGCACAGAAGAGGAGAGCCCTGCGGCTGCTAAATCAACGGCCTCTGCTCGGCAGGAGCTGCGCACTGAGGGTAGTGCAGCAGTGGAGTCTGAGACTCATATCGAGAGCGACTCCGAACCGACTGCGGAGACATCGGTGGCAAGTGAGGCCCAGGATTTAGAGGCCGAAGCTGAGCAGGAAGCGGCGTCGGCTGAACCCGAAGCTGTAACGGAGACAGCCCAAGCTGCGGAGAGCGCCCCAGCGGATAATGTTTTTAGAATGGATGACGCCCGTAAGCGTCAGGACTTTCGCGGAGGCGCGAGAGTCCTGGGAAAGATTGAACTGCCTCAACAACCGGTAGTTGAGGCACGCCGCCCAGAGTCTCGAACAGATGCCCGTCCCGGAGCGCGAACCGATGCTCGACCTGGAGCGGTTCAAGCTGAGGAAGAGGCGCGAGCGTCGCGCGGTAAAGCGGTTAAGAAGAAGACCGTTGTCGCAGAAGACGTAACCGATCCCGATCGCCCAAAGAAGACACACAAAAAGAAACAGATTCTCCGCAAGGACGACCTCTTAGATTATGACGGGGGGGAGCGAGATACCTGGAGAAAGGGCCGCGATAAAAAGAAGAAAAAGGACGACGCCGGCGGTGAAGTCACAGTAGCGCGCGCAATTAAGCGAATTGTCAAAATCGACCAGGAGATTTCCGTCGGTGAATTGGCGAAGATCTTAGGGGCTAAATCCGGGGATGTCGTCTTGCACCTGATGAATCTTGGTGTGAAGGCTACCCTTAACCAGCTATTGGATTTCGATACGGCTACACTTGTGGCCTCGGAGTATGGGTTTACCACCGTTAATATCGGTCACGACGAAGAGGGGTTTGTCGCTAACCTCAGTGAGGCCGATAACGCCGAGGACTTAGTTCTTCGTCCACCGGTGGTAACTGTCATGGGTCACGTCGACCACGGTAAGACCTCGCTACTAGATGCAATTCGGAAGACCTCTGTTACCACTGGTGAGGCTGGTGGGATTACTCAGCATATCGGCGCTTATAACGTGAGACTGCCTTCTGGTGGCTCAGTTACATTTCTCGATACCCCGGGGCACGAGGCGTTTACGGCTATGCGCGGGCGCGGAGCCAAGGTGACAGATATCGTCGTGTTGGTAGTCGCAGCTGATGACGGAATTATGCCGCAAACAATCGAGGCGATTAACCACGCGCAGGCGGCGAAGGTTCCAATTATTGTTGCAGTTAACAAAATCGACAAAGAATCGGCGAATCCAGACCGGGTTAAGCAGCAGATGACTGAGCACGGGCTGGTTCCTGAGGATTGGGGTGGAGACACGATTGTTGTGCATGTCTCCGCACATACCAAGCAGGGAATTGATCTACTGCTTGAGAACCTCCATGTACAGTCTGAAAT
>CAYMWO010000130.1:0-8611 GCA_964393905.1 uncultured Bdellovibrionales bacterium
AGAGTTTAAAATTATTCGTCGGATCCGCCGTGGGGAACCCCAGGAGTTTAAGCGAAACACCAGCCAGACGGGAAAGGGTGCTTTTAAGTAAGCCACCCCCGTGTTGCTCCCCGCCTTTCATATAGCGGGAGGGAGATACCACTGTTGCGCCAGACCTCCACAGAGCAATCATCTCCGGAACAATTGATAATTTGTCTGAGTTATCTCCCATTAAAACTAAAACCGGGCCTGGCTTTGCATGAGCGAAGCCCCACCGCAGTGCGTTAATCACTCCGCGACCGAACTGATTTTTATCAGCAACTATTCGGGGGTCTGTTGCGTGAAGCTCACTAATGATCGGGAGCGTAATATCCCCGTCAAAGTCGTAGACAAAATTTAGGGAATCAAACTCTACTCCCTCAGAGCGTAGTGTAGTGACTAACACTCGAGCATTTTCGCCCTCATTGTAAATCGGGACGATAAGCTGAACTGATTCCGCTCTCGGGGGCGAGAGTGGGGATTGAACCGGTGCATTTTGCTTAGTGGAGACACTCACTGACATCGTAAGAATATCTCTCCCCAACCATCGGAATTATATGTTGCCAAGTTTAACCTGCTCAGCAACCCATGGGATCACCTCATCGAGAATCTCTTCCAGATCGCTCTCAGCTTCAAATCCAAGAATCCTCCTGGCTTTTGTTGTATCGGGCACCCGTTTTTGCACGTCGTAAGTAAAGGGCTTATCGCTGACAAACCTAAATGGCACGCCTGGTTTAAGTTTCTTCCAGATAACCTCGGCCAACTCTGTAACTGTGGTCGATCGATCCGTTGAGAGGTTGAAGTCATCATTAGTCGCCTTCTCGTGCTCAATCGCAATACGAATTCCACGAGCGAGATCGGCACCATACGTATAATGCCGAACCTGAGAGCCGTCCCCTAGGATATGCAGCGGATCCTGACCCTTAATTATCTTTTGAATGAGGTCCGGAACAACATGGCTCATCGCGAGCTTAACGTTGCCGCTTAAAACCTCCTTGTCACTCAAGGCGCGTTGCTCTCCAATACCGACACAATTAAAAGGCCTAACAATTGTGTATGGAAGTTTATACTGCTCAAAAGCGCCCCTAGCAAAATACTCACAGGACAGTTTCTGAAAGCCGTATGTGCTCATTGGCGGGGGTGACGTTAGCTCCGCACCCTCAGGTGTCGGGAAAATATTTGCCGACTCAAAAACCATACTGGAGCTCATTACAGTGATTTTCTTAAGCTTGTGTTTTGTGAAGGCCTCTATTGCTGCGTCAAAAGTCGAAGCTACGATTCGCTCGTTCTCGGCAATTAAATCGTAGGCAAACTCATGAAAATAGCTTATTCCCCCGATCATTGCTGCACTCGCTAGCACGTGATCACAATCAGCAATGATCTCTTTAAGAAGCTCGGTGTTTTTCACATCCCCAAAATAAAACTTGTAGTTCGGATGATTGTCATAGGATTTTTTAACTTCCCCGTATTTGGAGTAGTTATCAATGCCCACTACATGCCAACCGTTCTGTAGTAGTTCTTCAACTACATACCCACCAATAAACCCTGCCGAACCAGTTACGAGAATCTTCTTGCTCACTTAATGCCCTCTTATCTTTTTCCCATCTGCACTACTTTCTTATCTTGAACCTGACCACTTTCAGCATGCGACCCAACTTTACCAGGCAGGACTTCCAGCTCTGGTTGGCCATAAAATCCCCATACATCAATCACTGGCTGGGTTAACTTTAATCCACGATATTCAGAGTGTGGGGTACATAATACAATTGCGTCTGCCTTTTTTGATATCTCTGTAAGCTCGACAGAGTTCTCGAGAAACGGGTCGTGAAAGATAACTTTTGCTCCGTTAAACTCCAAGGCTTTCTTCACGCGAAAGCTTAATGACTCACGGATATCATCGTTATCCGCCTTAAATGTCATGCCAAGAATGGCAACTGTTTTCCCCCACAGACTGCCACCGAGTTTTTTGATCGTTTTTTCGACAGCGAAATTTGCAAGATTCTCGTTAACAAGCATCGCTGAATGTCCAAGATAGAACTGGTGGTCAAAATAACTTGCCAGCTGCATTGTATCTTTAAACAAACAAGGTCCAGCTGCAAAACCTGGGGACTTATACCCCTTAGCACGAGGATAATCGTGACGGATGGCTTGGAAGATTCGGTAAAAATCCACTCCCCGGCTTTCAGCAATCATATAAAACTGGTTCGCAATGGCGAATTCCAAATAGCGCCAGGAGTTGGCCATGAGCTTTGTAATCTCGGCCTCCAACGGGGTAAGTCGGATTATGGAAGGAGCTAACTCACTAAAGACTGCGTAAGCGGCTTGAAAACTCTCTTCGTCAAAGGCCGACACAATCTGCGGCAAGGTATCAATCTCTGCCAGGGCAAATCCTTGCGCGACCCGCTCTGGGCAAAACGCCAATTTACATGTCAGACCTGCATGTCGAGTCCGTTGATAGAGGTGCTCCATCGTACCGGGAAACAATGTCGAACGCATGACAACTAGCGCGTCTGCGCGGAAGTACTCTTGATAGCCATCAAAGATCTGAAGCACATCGGAGATTTTAGGGTTTAGATGCTCATCGACGGGAGTGCCTGTGACAAAGACTATAACATCAGCATCTTTACAAAGTGATTTATCAGTCGAGGCCCTTAACCCGCGCTTTAACGCCAAACCTAGCTCAACATCTCCTCCCTCTTCGACAAAGGGGAAGCTTCCGCTACTAACTTGGTCAACTGCCTGCTGATTAATGTCTATCAGTGAGGTCTCGAAGCCACTCAGGGCAAACTTCACTCCCAGCGGCAGCCCGACATGTCCGCATCCGCCAATAATCACCACCCGGCCTTTACTTCCGTTATTTGTAGTTACGGCTTTCGGCATTTAGCTACCTTACTTTAATTACTTCACTACGGTTTACTTCACCACAGGTCGCGTTGCTACGACCAGTGTCTGCTGACCAAAAATCCGCCATAGAAATGGAAGCTTTAGATACAATCCGACCATAAACCCCGCACGTTTCTGGCCTGCAATCTGGCCCGTGACAGATTTAGCTGTATAGGGAAGAAATCTTGGAATTAGTGTTTGAATGCTAAAGCCTGAGATTTCAAGCGCTTCTTTCAGGCTGTGTTCTGTGAGTGCTATGTGATGGTCAATATAATCCCAATAAGCCGGCCCCACATAGCGAATATTGGGTTGTAAGATAATGACTTTTCCGCCGGGTTTAAGCGCTACCCGACACTCCGCCAGGATATCAAGCAATAGCCGCTTATCGGGTAAATGCTCTAAAAAATTGCTCATGAAAATGACATCGGCCGGACTGCCGAGTTTTGTGGCAAAATCAGTCGCCGGAATTTGAAGAACTTCAATGCCGAATTTTTTTAAATTTTGAACGTGTGCGCTTAAGTCCAGCGCAATCTTTCTTCCAGCCTTAATATTCCGAATAAAATGACCGTCCCCCGCACCGATATCCAAAACAGTATCTGTTGGGGAGATAAACTGCTGAAAAAAGTCTTGGCAAAGCACTTTCCAAGTTGCCGTCCGTGTCTCCTCTTCGGCGCTGGAGAAACGCGAGGTGTAGATTACCTCTTCCAGGCCGACACCGTGATTTCTCTCAGGATTCCTCTCGTGGTTTCTTGATACTGAATCGGGTGCGGTAGGTGTCAATTGTTCTAAGGTATTCACAATAGTATTAGGCCAAACTGCTTTTAATTCTACTTATGGCGCCCGGTATGCGGCGCTTAACTGCCCTTACAAGTCGCCGCCACTCACCCTTTCTCAGCATTTCAATTGCCCGCTTTATCAACACCTTAACCCGATATACCTCTTGGTAGTCTCCGGGGGTGAAGCTAAGGGCCAGAGCCAGGGCCTCACGGTCATCGCCTTGCAGGGTTTTCCCGGTGAGTTTACTAGCATTTTCCGGGATAAGAGGGAAGGTCGGAGCGATAACTCCGCGCACAGTTAAGGGACTAGATAAACTAGAGATTCCTCTTCCATTCAGTAAAGTCTCTCCAGGGGCCCCAGATGTTGAATTAGTTATCAACTTAAGGGAAAAAACCAATTCGGTCCCTCCGGAAGGTTGGAATAACATGGGAAAGTTAATCGCCAGTCTTCCATTTGTTGGGACCTCTCCGGGGGAAAAGCTCCTTTTAGAGATAACCCTCCCCGAAGGCCGAGCAATGCTTAGCTCAACCCTTTCAATTTGGTTACGCGCCGCTTCGGAGGTAACCGCCACTGGAACTTCGACAGAGGCGATATTCTCCGCTGGGACAACAAAACGTGTTCGAACCTCATTTACATCATTCCCCAATGGCACATCGACGGAATCCCCCCGGGCTTTTAGGAACGAGGGCCGAGCATATATCGCACCCAGTGCGGGTTCGGTTGCTGGAGCTAAGCTCGGGTTTTCCAGAAAATCAATCAGCGGCTGAATGGTTTTGTCCCAGGTGAATCGATCCCGAACAAGGCGCGCGGCGTTAAGGCTTTTCCCTTGAACGATACTCGGATTTACAAATATCTCGTCAAGCACTCGATTTATTTGATCATCGCTAGTCGGATCTATCGCCCACCCCGCGTCGTACTCACGGAGATGATCGCTAATTTCACTGAAATTATTATAAATCACCGGCAAACCACACCAGAGATACTCAATTGTGCGAGTTGTAAACGCCAGTTCTCGTTCGAGGTTATACTGCATACACTCCAGAGCCACGCTGGCTTTGGTATATTTATCTATCAGCGCCTCGCGACCAATGTAGCCGCACACTTTTACCCTGGCAGAGCGACTTGCCAGCTCTTTAACACGATCGTAAATATCAAAAATCTGGCGCTCTTCCTCCGAGTCGCCAAGCTTTTCGTGGGGAGTGCCGTAAATCTCGACTAAACCCTTATTCCGGGAGCTAATTGCATTACAGGCGGCAAAGATTGCCTTGGACTGATTCTGCCAAGGGAACCAGCCTCCACCGCTCACGAAATACGGATACTGTTCCTCCTTACCGGTGAGCGAAGTGTGTTCAGGTAAGTCCGGTGATAACGAAATAGGGATATAGCGAATGAAATGCTCGTTATCTGGAACTCTTCCAGCTTGCATCAGCCAACCATAAAAATAGAGCCGTTGCCGGGTTCCGGCTGATAGCAAACAATCAGCCTGGCCCAATATCGAAACTTTACGCTCAGTACTAACTGGGCGGTCCCACATAGAGGTTTCAATCAGGCGTGAGCCGTGAAGGTCGATTATCAGTGGCACCGTAAGCTTTCGCTTGATATCAAAATGATCCCAGTTGGAGGTGAAAAGCACGGCATCTGGTTTTACACGAGCAAAGACCTCATCCTGAGTGCCAAAACTCCAGAGTGTCTCTCGCTGCTCTGCGGGAATCTCAGCGTAGTGTCGCTCGGCCAAGTAGGTAAATCCCGGCATTGATGCGACAACCTCGACACCTTGGGATTTTAGACCCTGATAAAGCTGGAACGCGCGCAGCCCTCCCCCACTTGTCGGGAGATTTCCAAATGGCATTAGATCGTTACTAAAAAGAAGAACTTTCAAACTCTTGGCCTCACTTTTACCTCTCTTGGCTTGCCTCGCTCGGCGGAAACAACGATAACTAATATATGAAAATCTTGGTCTTCACCACCGACATGATTCCTCTTCCGGGGCTACCAACCAGCGGGACGGCGCTTAGAACATTCGGCCTAGCCCAGGGCTTAAAAGCACATGGCCATGATATAGTCTTTTCCGTTCCAAAAAACGCAATAGATGGGTTTTTAAAATCAACCGATTTGGCCTCTCTCGAACCCGCCACGAGAAAGGCCGTGGAAGAGCTTAAACTTCGAGCCTTTGACTCTTTCAATCAGGGCGACATCCTCGCCCATGAGAACCCTGATGCCGTATTGTGCGGCCATTGGCCAGCAATGGCCCTGCGAGTTAAACCGACCCAGCCGCTTATAGTCGATTTAGCAGGCCCACATCTGCTCGAGAGGCACTACCAAGGTACGGCTGACCAGATGGCGGCAACAATGGCGAAACTCGCGGTGATTGCCACTGCTGACTACTTCATAGTCTCCGGTCCTTCTCAACGACTTTACTTTCTCTCGTTCATGCTCCGTGCCGGTGTGCCACACCCGGAGCGAAGAATTATTGAGATTCCAATGCCGCTCTCGCCGGAGCTTCCCCGCCCGCAAGCGAGGGCTGGTGAGTTCCCGCATTTTATATTTGGTGGAGTGTTCTTACCGTGGCAGAATCCAGCGTGGGGGCTGATGCGCCTTGGAGAAGCGCTGACGCAAAGGAACCAAGGCCAATTAACTCTAATTGGTGGCAAACATCCAAACTACGAGATTAAAGAAGGGGCGTATGCCGAGCTATTTGATGATCTCGGCAAAAATCCACGGGTTCGAGTGAAACCGATGCTTCCGTTTGAAAACTTTATTGATGAGTTAACACAGGCCGACGTCGCTGTGGACCTGATGGAATGGAACCTTGAGCGACAGCTCGCTGTCACAATCCGATCAACAACATACCTCTGGGCAGGCCTACCGGTTATTTACAATGATTTTGCCGACCTCGGACGGTTGATTAAGAGTTATGACGCCGGCTGGTTAGTGAAGCCGGGAGATAATTTAGCGCTCTCGAATATACTAAGCGAGATATACGCAGACACAAATGAGCTTAGAACCAAAAAGGAAAACGCGCGCCGGCTCGCCCGCGAGCACTTCTCCTGGGATCGAGCTGTTCTTCCATTGTTGGCATTTCTTCGAACCCCGGAGACTTCCCGCCCGCGAGAGACAGATATAATCTTAGATATACCGGAGACTGCGGATTTCTCTGTTTACCGAAACTTCGCCCTCAAGCAGCGCTTTGTCTGTCGCATTAATGGGCTATCAAGAGTTGAATGTCGGATTGCAACACACAATAGAGTCGTTAAAAATCCAGTAACTTTCCGCTTGTGGGAGACCCAGGGCGAAAGTGATGCCCGTTTGCGAGTTGTGGCCGAGCGCGAAGCGAGGGACTCGGGTCTTGTAAACAACGAATGGTTCGCTCTTGAAGTTGGGCCAATTCAGGACTCCGCAGGGAAAAGTTATGAACTAGAGATCTCGGCTGAGGATAATTTAAAGGAGGAGAGTATCAGCCCCTGGGGCATTTACGCCTCCCCGTATCCCCTCTTAGGTCTGACATATGGCAATCGCCGTGTTCCAAATACCGCTCTCTGCTTGCGAACAACTTGTTCAGCAGGTGAGCAAGAAAGTTAAATAACTTAGAAAAGGCGGATGTTGAGATCAAAACCTCCACTAGTATTTGTTCATGTAGTGACGTTTAATCACAGGCGTACAATTCCAATAGCCTTGGATTCCGTCTTTGCACAGTGCGGGTTCACACTTGGAAAGGACCTACTGGTCGGCGTTTATGACAACAACTCAACTGACGGCACATTGGATATTTTAAACGAACGGTATGCCGACCGGGTAGTGTTAATTAAGAACAGCACAAATATCGGCTTTGCCGCAGCTCACAACTATGGCATCGACTATGCGCTGTCGAGAGGTGCCGACTATGTTTTGATTCTCAATCCCGACGTGCGACTCGATGAGAATGCCATTGAAAATCTGGTATGGGAGCTTGAAAACGACCCTCGAGCTGGCATGAGCTGCCCAAAGCTATATCGTTCGGATAACGACCTCAAGCCGATAGAGCCCCTGATATTTGACGCCACCGGGATGTATATCACCCCTGCGCTTAGACATTTAGACCGTGGTTCACAAGAGCCCGACTGTGGACAATATAACGAGCCGGAATATGTGTTCGGTGCCTCTGGGGCCGCTGTATTACTGCGCAGGGAATTTATCCAGGATGTTTATTTTCCTGAGGGCGCCTCCTCTCAGTCACGTCAGGTTTTTGATGAGGCGTTTTTTAGTTACCGAGAAGACGCTGACCTCGCCTGGAGGGCCCAGTGGCTGGGGTGGAAGTGTCGTTACGTGCCACAGGCGGTGGGGTTTCATGAGCGAAAGGTGCTTCCTGAAAGACGCGACATACTTCCCGAGAAGTTAAACCTTCTAGGTGTGCAAAATCGGTTTCTTCTGCAGCTCAATAACTTCCAGCTCCTAGCAAACTGGAATTGTATCCTCCCGGGCTTGGTGCGAAATATCGTAGTTATAGCTGCGGTACTCACAGTTGAAAGAAGCTCCCTCCCGGCTTTAAGAAACGTCTGGAAGCGCGTTCCTAGTGCCCTAAATGCCAGACGAATCTTGCAAAAACGGAAGCGAGTGAGTCCGCTTTCGCTTAACCGCTTCTTCTCCTATTCTCCATTTTCCGAGCCTGCGCTAAGCAAAAGGCTCTCAGCCACTCCAATTAAGTCGATTACAATACTCGTCGTTAATTTTAACTCGGGACATCGTTTAGGGAACTGCCTCACACGATTATCTCAGGCGGTTTCCAGGCTTGGGGAACAGTTAGCTGTTAAAGTGTTGATAATAGACAATGGTAGCCGGGACGACAGCGCTAAACGAGTCGAACCGGTTTTTGGAGTAATTGAAAATTTCGAATTTTTATTTAATGACCAAAACCAGGGGTTCTCTGGATCGATAAAACTCTGTGCAAAACACAACC
>CAYMWO010000131.1:0-8544 GCA_964393905.1 uncultured Bdellovibrionales bacterium
CGCCACTCCCCCGTCCGTAGCAACGAAAAAAATCAGACAACCCAACCCGGCTAAGCGTTACTTAGATTCGGGGCGATCTTTGGGCGAAGATTGTGGTGATAATTGGGGCCTTGTCTTGCTGTAGCTTTTGCGCTACACTCACAGAGTGGAACGGATATTGGTCATATATGAGAAGCCCAATGGAAAAAGTCCGTTTTCGCAATGGCTATTAGGGTTAAAGGACATCAAGGCCCGAGCGGTCATTAGGGCTCGCCTAAATCGCATACAACTTGGAAACTTCGGTGACTGCAAAAGCGTTGGGGAAGGTGTTGTCGAATTGAAGATCTCGTATGGACCGGGCTACAGAGTTTATTTTGGGCGCGAGGGGGAACATATCGTAGTTTTGCTTTGTGGTGGAAACAAAGCAAGTCAATCAAAGGATATTTCACAGGCAAAAACATTTTGGAGGGAGTATAAAAATGCCAACAAAAAGCTATCACGCTGAACTTATTAAGCAGCTTAAAGATCCTTGTGAGGCTGCTGAATATCTTAACGCTTGCTTTGAAGATTCAGGGGAAGTGTTCCTTTTGGGATTGCGCAACGTTGTCGAAGCCCGGGGTGGCATGAGCGCCCTTGCGAAAAGCACAAAGCTCAACCGTGAGAACCTTTATCGAAGCCTTTCAAAAGGAGGAAATCCTAAGCTGTCGAGCCTTTCAATAATTCTCGAAGCGCTGGGAATTGAACTTCAGTTCACCCCAACCCGCCGTCAAAAAAAGGCGGCCTAGCCCGTTGGAGGAAGGGGTTCCTTGTACCGTTGCGGCTGGAGGTGGGGCCGGGTTGGGTTGTTGTTAGAAAGAAGGGTGAGGCGCTGGTGGACCTGTTCCACCCGCTCAATCCGCGACGGCAGGATGAGGCGGACCACATCTACGGTGGACGCCGATACCGATCGCGTCGTTACTACCGCTACTCCAAGCGGCGGGACGAACAGCGCGAGGGTCGGCTGCTCCGCAAGAAGTGGCGCGACACTCTGCTTCGTGGATGATTCCGTGGATGGATACGGTTGCCCGCCAGGCCCTCACGGGACCCTGGCGGGCAACCGCCCTTTAGAAAATAGGTTAGAGCGACTTTCCCTTAGAAAACTTCCCGCTCCGATTCTCTCTCAGGCAAGTCCGGCAAAATTTCCGTTAACTCCAGCGCCTGCGCCTCTCTTGGTGCCTTATCAATCACCTCCAGCACCTCAATCTCAGCACCTAATCCAGCGCCAAGCTCTTTGAATTTGCGCGCTGTGGGGAGCACTCGGGTTTCTACCGATGCTACGGCCTTATTGTAAGACTCAACTGAGCGCTCCAAGTTTCTCTTTAACTCTGAGAAATACCCGGCCATGGTTCGAATCCGCTCATAGAGCTCTTTTCCAAGTTTGCTAATCTCCAGCGCATTCTCTGTCAGCTGCTCCTGCCGCCAGCCGTAGGCCACGGCTTTTAGTAACGCAATCAGAGTTGTCGGTGTTGAAAGAATCACCTTTTGTTCAACACCGTACTCAATTAACCCTGGATCTTGCTCTAAGGCGGCGCTAAAGAATGTCTCACCTGGAAGAAACATCACAGCAAACTCCGGGGTTGAATCAAACTGATCGAAATAAGCCTTTGTTCCCAACTGCTGCAAGTGCGTGCGGATATGCCGCGCGTAATCGCTTAGTAGCTCCTTACGGCGCTCCTCGTCTTGAGTTTCCAATGAATCTAAATACGCCTGTAAAGGTGCTTTAGAATCCACCACGATATGTTTACGACTCGGAAGCTTAACCACCATGTCCGGCCGCAGTTGCCGACCGCTCTCAAGGGTCAAGGTCTCCTGCTGTACGAAATCGCAATATTCAAGCATGCCAGCCATCTCAACTACGCGCTTTAGTTGAATCTCTCCCCAACGCCCACGCACATGCGGCGCTCGAAGCGCGCGGGTTAGGTTAACAGTTTCCTTTTGCAACTGCGGCAGGGCAGTGGAGACCGCCTTTAGCTGCTCAGTCAGCGAGGTGTAATGCGAGATGCGATTTTTTTCCAACTCCTGGAATTTTTCGTCAACCTTTCCAAGTGTTTCTTTTAGTGGAGCTACTAAGTCGCCTACTGCTTTATGCCGAGCGTCTAAGTCGCCCTTAGCCAACTCCTGAAATTTTTCCAGACTGGTATTTGCCAGCTGCAGGAATGTTTGACTGTTCTTGTCCAATGCATCCGCTGAGAGCGCCTGAAACTGGTTGGTAAGCGCCTCCGTGGCGTTAGTCATTAAGGCGAGCTTTTCCTCTGAAGACTTGCGTTCGTCTTCAAGTCTTGTGCCGAGCATGGCGATGCGGCGGGTAAACTCTGTGTTCTCAGTCTGTAGCTTTCCGCTTCGCTCCTCCGCGCGCTGTAGAGTGACACGGATATCCTGCAACTGCTCGTCCTTAACGCGCAACCGTTCAGCGAAACTTGAGCGCGCGAGAAACCAAATCGGTACTCCGCCAAAGACTATGCCGGCGATAAAGCCAACAAGGGGAATTAAAATATTGAGATCAATCTGCGGAACTTGAAAATCCATAACCGGTAGTGTCCTATGCCGTGATAAACGCAGTAGGCTAGCATGTTCCCGCAACTGAGATCCATCCACAGCCCGGTCGACAAAAAGCCGAGTAAACTACCCCTTTAGTAGACTCTCGACGACGCTCGGGTCGGCAAGGGTTGAGGTATCCCCAATCTCATCCGGGCGCCCCTCGGCGATTTTCCTGAGGATTCTCCGCATGATTTTACCGGAGCGGGTCTTCGGGAGTGCCGGGGTGAAGTGAATTTTATCGGGGGTCGCAATCGGGCTTATCTCCTTTCGCACATGTCCGATTAGAATTTTCCGTAAATCCTCGGAAGACTCAATTCCTTGTTTAAGTGTAACGAAGCAATAAATTCCCTGGCCCTTTGTCTCATGTGGGAAGCCAACGACTGCGGCTTCAGCCACCGTGGAGTGCGATACTAATGCGCTTTCAATCTCAGCCGTTGCGAAGCGGTGAGCGGAGACATTAATGACATCGTCAATTCTTCCAAGCAGCCAGTAGTAGCCGTCCTTATCCTGCCGGCAGCCGTCGCCGGTGAAATATTTCCCGTTGGTCATCGAGAAATAGACTTTCTTAATGAGCTCGTTCTTCTCATCACCAAACACCCCCCGAATCATCCCGGGCCAGGGTTTGGAGATAAACAGACTTCCGCCTTCACCCGCTTCTGTTGGGGTGCCGTCGTTTTTTAGAATCTCCGGCACCACTCCAAAGAACGGCCGACCAGCGGAGCCAGGTTTTGTCGGAACAGCGCCCGGAATAGTGGAGATCATTACCCCTCCGGTTTCTGTCTGCCACCAGGTATCGACTATTGGACAGCGTTCTTTGCCGATTACCCGGTGGTACCACATCCAGGCCTCCGGGTTTATCGGCTCGCCGACTGTGCCGATAAGGCGCAAGCTCGAAAGGTCGTGTTTATTTGGCCACTCCTCCCCGACACGCATTAAGGCGCGAATCGCAGTTGGCGCGGTGTAGAAGATATTTACCTTGTAGTCTTCAACTATCTTCCAGAATCTGTCAGGCGCGGGGTAGGTGGGAACACCCTCAAACATCAAGACCGTAGCGCCATTAGAAAGCGGGCCATAGACGACATACGAGTGCCCCGTGACCCAGCCCACATCGGCTGTGCACCAGAAGATATCTTCTTCTTTAATATCGAAGATGTATTTAAAGGTTAGGTGCGCATAGAGCAGATAACCAGCCGAGGTATGTAACACCCCCTTGGGCTTTCCGGTGCTTCCGCTGGTGTAGAGTATATAGAGCGGATCTTCGGACCCCATCTCTGTAGGCGCACAGTGCGTATCGGCTTTGGCCATCGCTTCATGCCACCAGACATCGCGCCCCGGTTGCATGTCAACAACGCTATTTCCTCTGTTAAAGACCACGACCTTTTTAACTGTCGGGCACTCAAGCAGCGCTTGGTCGACGTTGGACTTTAGTTCAATAATCCGTCCGCCGTGAAAGCCGATATCTGCTGTAATTACCACTGACGAGCTACAGTCATTAATGCGATTCCGAATTGAGTCGGGACTAAACGCTGAAAAAATCACCGAGTGTATCGCCCCCACCCGGGCGCAGGCGAGCATCGCAATCGCGGTCTCGGGAATCATTGGCATGTAGATTGTGACTGTCGCCCCGGGGGTGACCCCCTGAGCCTTTAAGACATTAGCAAAGCGAGAGACTTCGGTGTGTAGCTCCTGGTAGGTGAGGGTGCGGCGCTCTTCTTCTTTTTCGCCTTGCCAGATGATGGCGGCTTTGTTTTTACGGGGGCCGTTAAGATGCCGGTCAAGGCAGTTTGCGGAAACATTTAACTTTCCACCGGAGAAGTATTTTACATAAGGCTTGGCCTCAGAACCGATGCGGCTGAAGTCGTATTCGAGAACGGAGTCGAACTTCTTAATCCAGGTTAGGTTCTCTTCGGCCTGCGTGCCCCAGAAGGCGTCTGGGTTTTCGATGGATTGGCGATAAAGAGTTTCGTATTCAGCGAGGGACTTGATGTGAGCTTTGTTGGAGAATTCTTGGCTGGGTTTGAAGACCCGCTCTTCTTTTAAATGCGACGAGATTTCGGTAGACATGCGCAGCTCTCTTGGTTCTGTTCTGAATACAGGGAGTCGAGAATAACTAAAAACTCGGGGAAAGTGTAGGGCGCTGGCAATTATGGTTTTGGCCTCAGTGGTTAGCCGCGGGGTGGAGAGGTCTGAACGGGACCACTCTCGCGCTATCGGCGCCCACCGCTTCGCTCCGACACTTTTCTTGCTGTTTGCAGCCGCTACGCGGCTGCGCAAGAAAATTGCCTCCGTCTCGCCCACCCCAAGGACCGCCCCGTTCGCGGTCTCGTTCGGACACCTCCCCCCAGGGCGCAACCACTGAGGCCCGAGCCTTGTTCGACCCAATTTTCTATGCGATATTCCGCCCTCCGAGATTCTGTGTAGTTCTTTTAATATTCATTCTTGAGTAACTAATTTTATTGCTGTCGTGAGTTAGGCCTCGCCTTAATTCACTACAGCAGTGCGCTGTTGTGAAGGTTTTCTATCGTGGCGCCTGTCCTTTGAAGGTGCCTGGGGGTTTCCATGGGTGCACGGGTAAAGCTCGAGGTTCCGCCGCAGAAGTCCGACGCCGAGGTCGTCATCGTGGGGTGTGAGTTCGAACGACCGAGCATTCTCTGGTGCGAGGTTCGGCTCCGGGGTTCCGAAGATGTTCTCCGGTTCCCTTACGGGGGAATCGTATCTGCGCCGTTTACTACCGTCGGAATCCTTCCCGACGACCTGGGTTGGGGAGAGAGCACGGTCGCGGCGTTCATCAACGCTCTCCAGCCGCTCGCCCGCTCAATTTCGCTCGACATTCCGTGGGGCGAGACCGCCCTTTCGCGGAAGCTGCTCGCGCAGTCCTTTCCCCCCATCTACAAGGCCGGCAAGGTTCTGCATCTGGGGGATCTCGTTCTGTTTCCCAGCGGAGAGTTCGGCTTCATCGTCTCCGTCTTCGACAACAAGACGCTCACCAGTTTGCGCTTCCGGGGGTTCTTCTCGGAGTTCGAGAAGCTCAACGACGGATCCGTGGATATGGTCCAGACGGTAATCGAAACTCCGGGACTGACGGAGGAGATGCTGATGCTCATCTCTGACTTCGGCAAGGAGTTGGGGATATTCATTCTCCATGAGGTGCCGAAGTTGCCGGACGACCTGGGACACAATGGATTGAGGTTCGGCCCGGGGCTTTCGCCGACGGCATTGAGGCGCAAGAAGGGTGCGCCGAAGGTTCGGTGTGCCTTCGCCTACGCGCGCATCTCTAGCTCGCGGCGTCTCGCGAAGGGCGAATACGAGGTCGGGCTGAAGTTTGTCACCGAAGGTGGCCGGAACTTCAACTTCCTGCGCCTCAACCTTCGGATTGATCGCGAAAGCCGAACCCTTCGCTATCACATCGTCTACATGGGGCAGGGGCCTCTGGACATGATCGAGGACGGCCTGCTCCAGCTCGTGCTCCACAAGCTGGCGCTCCACTTCGATCTAGGGGGCATCCAGGCCTGGTAACGGTTCATGTTCTCAGAACGGGAGGGGCTCGCTCCGCGTAAGCGGGCGAGTCTCTCCCTCGGGAAGAAATGGTTTAGTTAACAGCGCACTCTGTGGGTTTTCTGCTACTTCGTCGCTGTCTCCATTTGAGTTTTACGGCAGAAGGTCGAGTCAAATTTGGTGAAACGTGAAATCGAGGAGGGGAGTTTAAATTACCTCTAGCCACCTCCAGTTTTGCTTCTACGCGGGGAGGTCGAGTCAAATTAAACAAAACGTGAAATCGAGGAGCGCAGTTTACTACCGTAAATGAGCACCGGAGATTCTCCCGTTTTGTTTAATTTGGCCGAGATCCCCGCGTAGAAGCAAAACTGGCGGAGAGGGAGGGAGTCGAACCCCCGTTGCGGTTACCCGCAAACTTGATTTCGAGTCAAGCACCTTCGGCCTCTCGGTCACCTCTCCGCGCGGGAGAGACAATAGCGAAAATCTTACTCGTTTCCAACCCTAAGCTGAAAAAGCTCCCCTGGGCTCTCCAGCACTCCTCTTCTTTCGGCGAAGAAGTCTTGTAAAAGTCTGCGGCAGTCTACTTCTAGCACTCCGCCGTGGACTACGACTGAATGCGGGAGTGTGGGGTGGTCGGAGAGATCGAAGAGGGAACCTACGGCGCCTTGCCGGGGGTCGCTGCAGCCGTAGTATAAAGTTCTTACTCTAGCGAGAATCAGCGCGCCGATGCACATCGAGCAGGGCTCTAGCGTTACATAGAGCGAAACTTCAGGAAGGCGCCATTGGCCTAGGGCCTCACTGGCGCGTTGTATCACTAGAGTTTCGGCGTGCGCGGTTGCGTCTTGGCGTGACTCAACTTCGTTATGCGCGCGGGCGATAATCTTGTCATCGGCGACAATTACGGCGCCGATTGGAACTTCACCCATTAATTTAGCTTTTTTGGCTTCACGAAGAGCTTCGTGCATCCAGTGTTCGGCGGAGTATTCGGACGACATAATTTCTCGCTTCCGTTTTTTGATCTAAATCTCCACATCGTAAAGACCACACCGCCCTGGGGAGTATACCTAAACCATAGATCAATGGAAGCTCGGGGCAGGGGCCGACTTTTTCTTAATAAATCTAAGAAACTAAAACGGGCTTTCAGGATGGGGTAAGAATTTTCAGACCGATTACCCCGACCAGGACCATGCCGATGCAGCCGAGTTTAAGCGGGCTCATCGATTCTCCGACTAACATTGCGGCGCAAAGTGCGATTCCAATTCCGCTAGCACCGGTCCAGATTGCATAAGCCGTGGCAGTGGGGAGAGACTTAAAGGCTTGAGCGAGGAGAAAAAGATTTGAAAGATTGAGAAACAGATTGAGCATCGACGGCCAGAGCACGGTGTAACCCTGAGTGCCTTTAAGACTTAGGACCCAGAGGACCTCTACGATGATTGAAAGTCCAAGATAAATCCAGCCCATGAAAAATTACTCCTGCTTAGAATCTACTGTGCTACTAAGCTTCACAAATTTCCCTCCCCGAATGATCCATAGAGTCAGCGGCACGTCGCTCATCCTAGCAGCATCAAACCGAGAAACGCCAAGTAACGAATCATGGTAATCGAGGGCTTTTAGCCCGGCGAGCGCTCCCGCGGGGTCTTGTAGAGCCTGATACGCCATAAGAACGGAGTCGTACCCGAGAGCGCAATGGAAAAAGGTGCGGGGTAGCTCGTTGAATTTCTTCTGAAAGCGGTCTTTGAAATGCTGGGCCGGCTTGCTGGTTTCATCAATTAATACGTTGGCGAAGATTACCCCCTCAGCGTCTCGGCCGGCAGTCTCGACTACCTCTGGAGTTCCAAATGTATCAGGCCCAAAAATTGGCAGCTTTAGTTGGAGTTGAGCAATCTGCTTAAGCACCGGGCCGCCGTTATAGGCTGGCACGATGTAAATCGAATCAGGATTTCGCCCCTTGAGCTTTGTCAGATTTGGCCGCCAGTCCTTGTCTGTTGGACTCTGTGTTTCGTCCGAGACCACAGTGCCGCCGAGTTCGGTAAATTTCTTAATTAAGGCGTTTTTTACAACTGTAGCCCAGGCATCGGTTTCATAAAGCACAGCAACTTTGGCGTACCCTCGTCGCCGCATTTCCTCGGCGACAGATTCACCCTCCCTCTCGGCGGTAAAGCCTAAGGAGAAAGTATTATCACCAGCCTTTTTGACCTCGTCGTTTGTGTCATAAAGGGCGAGCTGCGGAATCTTTGCCGCCCTGGCGAGGGGCGCCACGGCCATAATTCCACCTGTGCAGCCCGGACCGACAACTATTCCAACACCGTCAACTGTCTTTAGTTTATGAAAGCCGGTAACAGCGTCGCCCGGAAGACATTTGTCGTCCTCAAAGACGAGCTCTACCGGCATACCGGTTTGTTCCTCAATCTCATCGGCTGCAACCAGCGCCCCCTTTTTTGCCTGCTCGCCAAACATGGCAAAGTCACCGGTGAGCGAAAGTAGCATGCCGAT
>CAYMWO010000132.1:0-8333 GCA_964393905.1 uncultured Bdellovibrionales bacterium
GAGTTTGAGGGTGTTGTTGTTGGGTAGGTTGATTATTGTTCGCCCTGATGCGCAGAAGACAAATGCTATTCAATCTAATCGTAGTCTTTTGCTCTCTACCGAAGCTACCATCGACAGTAAACCCCAGCTAAAAATCTGGGCTGATGATGTGAAATGCACCCACGGCGCGACCATTGGACAGCTTGATGACGACGCTCTGTTTTACCTGCGGGCCCGTGGTATCAGTAAAGAAGATGCCCGAAATATCCTGGTTCACGCGTTTGCCGGGGAGGTCATTAGCGGGATAAAGTTGACGAGCCTTAAGGCACCTCTTGAGCGTTGGGTTACGGCAAGACTTGAAGGTAAGTTCTAGCCAAACTTCGTTTCCAGAAACTCTCCGATAATTTGATTTACCTCGTCCGGCCTCTCTAGCGTGCTCAGGTGCCCTGCTCCCGATATTATCTCAAGTCGCGCTCCCGGAATCTGTGAGGCCATGGCTTTAGAAGAGGCGGGAGTTGTTCGACTATCTTCAGCACCGACTACAACTAGGGTTGGGACAGTAATTGTTTTTAACGCCGCTGTCGTGTCCGTGCGGGCTGCGATTGCAAGCAGAGTGCCGCAAACTGCACGCGGGGAACTAGTGAGCATCATCTCCTGCATTAACTTCACCACAGCGTTATTATGCTTCAGCGTGGACTCCGAAAGGAGCAGTGGAAGCATCTCTTCGGTGTAGCGAGTTAGGCCTGATGATTTAACCAATTCAATCATTCTAGCTCGCTGAACCTTTGCCTCATTCGAGTCAGCCTCGCTCTTAGTGTCACAAAGAATCAACCCCGAAATTCGGTCCGGTATCCGTTCCCACGCGCGTAAAGTGATATAACCACCGAGCGAGAGCCCGCATAGGATTACTTTTTTCAACTGGCAATGATTAAGTAAGGCCACTAAGTCATCAATAAACAGCTCGAGCGTGTAAATCCCGTCCCCTACCTCACTCTCTCCATGGCCACGCAGATCGAGATTTAGTGTCGAATATTTGCCAGCTAGATACTCCATTTGGGGACGCCACATCTTCCTACTGAAAGGAAATCCGTGGATAAACACGATAGCGGGAAGCCCGCTAGTTAGATTCAAATCATAGCTCAGAGCTATATCGGTGAGTTTAAGCTTCATTGAGAAAATCCCCCTGTGATTACCCGAGAAATATCTGAATAGGACACTAGCTCAAGACCTAGTGGTCTGTTAAGTGTTTCTCCTGCAGATTCACTCTTATAAGGGCGATTTAAATGGCTACAATCATCACGGTAAAAAACAACGGTTCAATTCGAGTAGAGGGTGATTTTGAGTTACGTGATGGAAGCGGCAATAAGTTTGATCTTGCAGGAAAAAATGCCATTTCGCTCTGTCGCTGCGGGGCTAGCGCAAAAAAGCCGTTTTGCGACGGCGCTCATGGCAAATGTGGCTTTGAGTCGCAAGTTCAAGCAGTGCAAAATAGTTAAGTGTTACTGACAATCATATTGGGAGAATACCATGAAGGCATCACGAAAATTATTTCTTACTCTAGGGGCAGTCGCAGTTTGTTCATTTGTTTCGGCTTGTGCACCGACTACCCCCGCACCTAAGGGCGAGTGCACGATGAAGGACTCCGCGGACAAGAAGTGTTGCAGCGAGAAAAAATGCTCAGGGGAGAAGAAATGCTCAGCTGAGAAGAAGTGTGCTGGCGATAAGAAATGCTGCAGCGAAAAAGCTGATAGCTGTGACATGGGTCATAGCGCAGAGAAGAAGTAGCTTCGAGAGTTCTTGATGACAAGTTCTCCGGGAATGAATCTCGGGGAACTTGTTTCCACATCGACTGCAATTGAATGTTTCAGGATAAATTGACAGAGATAGTCGGTTCATTTGGGACCGATGGGCAATTCGGAAAGGCATTTTTGGTGGCCTTTTTCGTTTCGGCCTTACTTTTTTTCGCGCTGCGGGAATTTGTCTGTTGGTATTTTCGCTTGAGTCGTATGGTTGATTTAATGAAGCTCAATAACGCTCAGCTAGAGCAACTTACAGCGGAGATGTCTCTTTTGCGTAGGTCACTTGAGTCCCAAGTAAAGGGGAAGAGCGTGCCTGCTCAGTTATCCACAGCATCTACGCCGGACACAGCACCACGAGTTGCCGCTCCCTTAAACCAAGAAAAGAAGGATTGGACTTCTTAGCTATGGTTTTTGATGTCGACTTAAACAAGATTCAGAAACTCTCCGTTGATACCTTAAAAGAGGTGCAGGATATATTTTTAAGTCTCGGTATCCAGCCCTGGATCGATCAAGGAACAGTGCTAGGGGCAATTAGAGATGGGGATTTTATCCCTTGGGATGATGATATCGATGTTTCAGTCTGGAAGAGTCAGACTGATAAGCACCCTGACATTTGGAACATCTTTCGCCGAGCCGGATACAATGTCTTCTTTTTTAGAACTATTGGTAGTGTGAAATTGGTGAAGAAGGACCTAACTTTTGGCTGGCGTAGTGTGGATATTCATCGCTACCAGGAAGTGGGAGATAACGCATTCATCCACTTCGGGACTACGCGCATTCCGGCTCTGGTAAAGTTATGTTTCCGCGTCGTGAATTTTATCGATATGATTCTCGAGCTTAAGCGAGGGCCGGATATCAATTATAAACTGGTGCAGCCGCACCTGCATAAGATCAGCAACCGGATAGGGCAGGTGGATATTCCGCTTCGTACGGCCCAGAACCCAACTCTGTATAACGGAGTATTGAAAATATTGGGGCTCTTTACCCCGCAGATTGTCCTGTTCTATATCAAACATTTTGTCAGCCAGATTCGCATCATCTTTGGCTGCCGTCCGCTTTATGTCGAAGCCCCAAAATGGTATTTCGAGAGGCTGGCGGACTTTAATTTTCTCGGTCTTCCCGTCAAAGTCCCCAGCCCCGTAGAAGAATACCTGCGCTTTAAGTTCGGCCCTGACTGGCGGAAGCCGAGGAGGGACTGGAACTTTTCCCTTGAGGATGGGGGCGTGGTGCGGGGGAAGGCTTCGCCTGAGAGGTGACAGCTTGGGAGGTGACAGGCTCATCCTCGTAACCGCGCATAAACTCCAACGCTTTTTCCAAACAGGGAATTGCCATTTCCAGTTCGGTTCTAAAAAGGCTCCGTTTAGTTCTCCATGCATGCTCTCCCTTATGGAAATACTGTCCGCTAAGGGACGCAGTTAGGTAGGGCTTCCCTTCAGCTGATACATTCTCCCAAATCTGAACTTTGACTTTTCCCTTATCTCCAGCAAATACCTGAAACGGCTCTTTTTCTTCCATAAGACCTCTAGTTTTTTGTTACGAATTAAAAACACACTCAGAAACACGCAAAGAGCCACGGATAATTTCCGCGCCCATTGGTATATTCGTCCAAAAACTAGAAGTGTCGCCGAATCTGAATTGAATAGTTGTTTACAGTCTCGTTACTAGAAAAATAACGGACTAACCATTATTGACGCCTAATCCTTAGTCAGATTTCTCGGAGCTCTTTAATTCAACGGCTAAGGCCTGGGTAACTTTATCAATATCTCCCTGCAAAGCGTTGGACTGCGCAGCTATCTCTCCCCGGCTATTTAGTAGTGTAATGGTATTAGAGTGAGAAAATCCGCCGTCCTCATTCTTCCTATAGTTGACCCCGAGGAGAACTCCCAATTCTAAAGTATCATCGGCGGTCCCACGGACTAGTTTCCAGTGTTTAAGGTTCAGACTGCGTTTAGTGGAATAGGTCGTTAGCCGCTCTGGGGTGTCCCTTTCGGTGTCGAAGGTCACAAGTAGGAAACTAACCCTGTCGCGCATCGAGTCAGGCACAGACTTCTCTACCCGTTTAACCATATCCACAACCAAAGGACAGGCGAATTCGCAGGAGGTATAGATCATCGCCACTACAACCGGCTTCCCCGCTAGAGATGAGAGTTTTAGTTCGGCACCGCTTTGATCTGTCCAACTGGAATCGATGTTGTAAATCGACTTGGCACTAGGTGTGAGCGAATTAAGTGTGGAGTGGTGAGCGTGCTCGGCAAATGTGATACCGGGAACAATTAGCAAATAGGTTATAAGCCCAATAAGACGAATTAAGCGAAGTTTCATTTTGTCTCCATATCCTTTGCGCATCGAAATCCGAGATTCTGAACCGAAAACGTACCTTTAAGGCTGCTACGCATCGCGTAGCGCATGAAAGCGGGGTAATTTATCTTATCAGCGTCCGAGATGCCTTCACTGCCAGCTCCGCAAAAAAAGCTTCTTTCCAGCGAGTCGTCCCCGCGGGACTCTCCCGTAACTAGCGAGGTGTTAAAATCCAAGACCCACTCCCAGACAAGCCCATGGATATCGTAAACACCCCACAGGTTCTTGAAGCCACTCCCTACTGGACTAAGAACTATTGCTGTGGGACGGGAATACCATTCTAGAAGCTCGCGCATATAATCCGGCTCGTTTCGGCCGTCTGGGCTCTTGTCACTGGCAAGAGCCACATACTCCCATTCATAAACCGTGGGGAGTCGCTTCCCCTGGGCTTTGCAATAGGCTTTCGCCGCAAACCAGGAGATGTTAGTCACCGGAGCCGAGAGCTCTCCGCCGGGAGTTGTCGGGCTCTCCCAGTCTCGCAAATAAGAGGCATCGGTAAAAAGCGGCGAGGCGTTTCCTCGGGCCCATTTTGGATTGGCAATTATGAATCTAGAGTAGTCTAGTTTTGTGACCGGGAGCTTATCTAAGTAAAAGCCTTTAACATTAACTGATATAGATTTAGCCCGTTCCCCAGCGCGCAGCGTTTTATTGCCAAAGAGCGGCGTGAATTGACCCTCGGGAATTAATGACATCCCGGATAGACCGCTTTGGGGCTCACTCCTCTTAGCTTCTAAGCCCGAGGAAGTTTCCGATTTCGCCAAGTTAGGTGGGGCATGCAGCACGGCCATCAAGGTGACGAGCGCTGCAAGCCCACTGATGAGGATTCGTTTATAGACTTGCTTGCTAATTTTTCTCCTCACGAACCTCTTTTACCTTAGCTTCCGACACGGCGTCTCCGCTGTTTCCCCAACTGTTGCGAACGTAGGTTAATACATCTGCAATTTGAGAGTCGCTCAGTGTTAGCCCTGGCATTATGCTATCGTATTTAGTCCCATTCACCGTGATTGGGCCAGAGAGGCCTTTTAATGCAACATGCACACTGCGCTTCATGTCAGCCATGAGGAAATCGGATTTAGCTAAAGGCGGAAATACGTTCGGAATGCCCTGCCCCTCGGCCTGATGGCAGGCGGAACAGTTCGCCATGTAAACCCGTTTGCCGCGCTCCATCTGAATCTCCTTAGAAAGTTTGGCAATCTTTGGGCTCTCTTCCATTGCCTGCTTTCTTTCGCCCTCAAGGGTAGCAATCTTCTTACGAGATTCTGTCCCGGCTTCCGACTCTTCGCCCAGATAAACTTCATCGACTTCCTTACCAGAGTAGACAGCCTTATTCTCGGGTCCTTCTACCTTGATCATCCCCAGCGCCCCTTTATTAAAGGTTCTGAAGATTGAATGGTCGACGATAATCATCGTGCCCGGAACTTCCACCTTGAATTCAACTACGGAGGATCCGCCTGCCGGTACCAGCGTAGTTTGCACGTTGCTTTGATGAGCCGAAGTGCCACCTTCAAGAAAAACTTTGTCGAAAATCTCGCCAATCACATGGAACGATGAGATGAGATTCGGCCCACCGTTTCCCACAAAAAGGCGAATCGTCTCGCCGACCTTTGCTTTTAGGGATTTATCTCCCGTAAGCGACCCTACGCCACCATTAAAAACAACATATGTAGGGTGCTCGTCGATGGCTTTCTCCATATCAAACGGCTGAAGCCCCTCTTCGCCGTACTTGCCCTTGGTGTAAAAGTCCCCCTGCATTACATAGTACTCTTTGTCGACTGGAGGTAACCCCTCAGCGGGCTCGACTAATATCAATCCATACATGCCATTTGCGATATGCATTCCCACTGGAGCAGTAGCGCAGTGATAGACATATAATCCGGGGTTTAGCGCAGTGAAGGAAAACTGCGAGGTGTGCCCGGGAGCGGTAAAACTAGAGGCCGCTCCACCACCAGGTCCTGTGACTGCGTGCAAGTCGATATTGTGAGGTAGTTTGTTCGACTGATGGTTGGAGAGATGGAATTCAACAAGGTCCCCCTGACGAACTCGAATGAACTTCCCCGGGACACTGCCGCCAAAACTCCAAAAGGTATAGTCAACTCCATCAGCCATCCGCTTCACGAGTTCACGAACCTCAAGCTTCACAACCATCTTGGTAGCGGTCTTGCGGGTTATCGGCGGTGGAACAAGTGGCGGGTCGGTGAGAACGGCCTCTTCGCTACCGACTATCTCTGGATTTTCCGCTGCTACTGCCAAGCTCTCATTCCAGATATTCGCTGATACTAAGCACGCCGCTATTAAGATAAGCGGCATCACCTTCTTTTTCTGACCCATTTGCCCTCTTTGACCCATTTGAAAGTCCATTATGGTTAAAAAGCCCCGGAAGGAGCCTCGGTAGGAGGTTATACCTCCGGCCCTGGTCTATCATTCTAGCGTGTATAATCGAACGGATTGATTTCTATGTATTTGATTTTCATCAAGCCGAATCCGAATTCAAGCAAGATTTAAGGCCGCAGGTCCTTATGGACAGCAATCCGGCGGGTAATACCGGCGTATATTAGAGTAGGTTCTCAGAAAAGGAACGCAATTCCCTGAGGTTTGAAATTCTAACCCTCCCCAGAGAGGAAACGTCAATTAAGCCGCTCTCTTCGAGAGACTTAGCCGCTCTACTGGCACTCTCCAGAGTGGTGCCGGTTAGAGCTGCGAGCTCCTGACGAGAAATTGGAATCTCAATCTGACTCTCTTCCGCCTTAGCAGATGAAAACTGAGGAATAAGCGCTAGTAGGGCGCTGGCAATTCTTATCTCAACCCGGTCGTGCGCTAATGCTCGGGCGAGTTTGTGCGAGTTCTGAAGCCGATGTCCAAGAACAGAAATTAACCGCCGCTGAAAATCGGGATAACGTTCCGAGAGCTCTAGCACCGTTTTGCGGCAAAATGAGATAACCTCGGAATCAATCTGAGCCCGGGCGGTCAGTGGATATGGTTTGTCCTCCATCACGACGATAATACCGAACACATCTCCCGGGGGAATAAGCTCGACAATCACCTCGCGTCCATTGGGGGAACTCTTGACCATGGCGACCCGGCCAGAGAGTAGGAGATATGCCGAGTCACCATGCTCGCCTTCATGGAAAATCATCTCCCGATTCTCAAACCGTTTGGACTTGAGTTTATTGGCGAGCGATAGCAGTTCAGCTTGAGGTAATTCAGAAAAGAGCTCCGTCTGAGCAAGATAACTAAGTATGGTGCTGTTGTCGGACATGAGTCATGAGCCCAAGCTATTGATTGAGCTGGCTACACTACTATCTATGTCCAAATTAAGTAAATATACGAATCTTTGCCGTTCTGTAGCCTTCTAGGATTGCTTTGCCCTACGGGCCAAGCTCCAAATAGCTCGGCCAAGAGCTCCGAGCCAAATCAAGAAACTTACCCCGGCAAGTATTGAGATGACGTAAGACAGGCTCTCTCCAATGGGAAGGATTCCCTTTCCAACGCGCGCGCAGACTAAAGGCTGCCAGGTCCAGAGATTAAATAATGCCAGGCGGCGAGTTAGTAACGGAGTTCTAGAAACCCAGCTTAGAACCTGCACACTGATTGCAAAGATTAGCGTAATCGCCCAGCCCATCACCCAGGCATGAAGTGCTCTGTCGTAGGGGGAGAAGCTGGCGAATATTAAAGTCACTCCGCCAAGCATGGCCCAAATATAACCAAGTGTGAAAGCCAGTGATAACGGGCTGGCTTCGCTAAACGATGCCTTGATTTTGAATCCAATTCTAATGAGGAAGAATAGAAGAAAGAGGCAGATTGATGCCCCCCATATCTTGGTCATTAATGGGTCGAATGTAAGGTAACTAACAAGACCAATTGCTGAGGTGATAAGCTGGAAGAATATTAGCTTGAGGCCCACGCTATCATCTAACTTCTGGCCTTCAAGGAAGGCCACGAAGAACTGCTCGCTTGATGCAGTAATAATCAAACCCAGGCTTGCCCAGAAAAACCAGGCTGCGAAATGCGCGTCTGTAAGCGGCAGGAAAGGCCCGCCAGCAATGAGCAGAACCCCAATTAGATGGGCAACAAGCAGCCTAACCCTTTTGGTCTTAATGAAAAATGGACCCAGACTGACAATGTAGATTGCTCCGGTAAGATAGGCTGCCGAAATAAAAATGTGTCCGTAAACGGAGTAGTAATCTGAAATGCTAAGAC
>CAYMWO010000133.1:0-8306 GCA_964393905.1 uncultured Bdellovibrionales bacterium
CATACCTAAGGTCTTAATTACAGATTCTATCCTCGGCCTTTATGGCGTTTAACCACGGTCTAAACGATGCGCAGAAGGTAATGGGAATTATCACGATGGCGTTGGTGGCTGGGAAAATACAGTTTGCTGACGCCGCAGGAGAGATTCACCCCGAGCTTTGGGTAAAGCTCAGCTGCGGATTGATGATTGCCTTGGGTACAGCAATCGGGGGTTGGAAGGTAATTAAGACCTTAGGTATGGGCCTCTCAAAACTCACCCCCTTTGATGGATTCTCTGCCGAGACCTCAGCATCTTTGGTGCTTTTACTTGCTGCTTCTCTCGGCCTTCCAGTTTCAACTACGCATACCATCACGGGAAGCATCACTGGAGTAGGAGTCGCTAAAGGGCTAAATTCCGTCAAGTGGGGAGTTGGCCAGAAGATCCTCCTAGCTTGGATTTTTACTCTGCCAACTTGTGCTGCGCTGGCCGGTGCAATTTATTGGATTCTCGGCACACTCTTCGGCACAATCTAATTCCTTTGGTTAATTCGTTAACCCCCTAGCTAACCATCAGCTCTGACAATTTTTGTCAGTTGCATGGTTGAATTGAGACTTTTGGCACCATTTGGAGTGTGCGCGCGTTTTTGTCAGCCGGGCTAACTCTCGGTTTCTACACGGAATCAACTCTTGGTCCAGTGCTTGCAATGCGAGTCCCACTATTCGGTGAGGATACGGGTGCTGCCCAGCGTTATCTCTCTGCTCTACGACGGAGCTGGGATAACTTTAGGGGTAGTTAAATGACTGCTTGTCGTCGTGTCTCTGGACTGGTCCTGTGGGCTGTTACATTTCTGCTTCCTGCAACATCTTTTGCTCAGACCACTTACTTTCCCGCTCGCGGTGTCTTTAATGGATTCCTCGGGCAGGTAAACATCGTCGAGTGTGATAACGGCAATGGTTCACCTGTGAGCGTAAAGCTCACTTTGCGGGCTGCCACCGGGGAGATGTTAGGCGCAGTGCTTAATAACATTTCCGGCTTCGGCTCGAATCACACAATTCTAAACGACCTTGGCGACATCGTCGACAGAACAGGCACTTACTCCCTGGAGCTACTCGCCGGACAGGAATTCTTAGGAGATAAGTTAAACTGCCGCACCGCGTTTTATCGTCCAGGTAGTAACGGTAAACAGTTTGAATACGCCTACGTTTTACCGGTTCAAAATCCTCAGTTTGGCGTTTTGGGCGGAATGTATAACTCCATTGACCCCGCCGGAGCTGGACGGGTTACCTCAAACTGGTTGAGTATCATCAACTACGACACGACTCCGTTAACAGCCGTGGTCGAAGTCTACCGCGCCAATGGAACGCTCGCGAAAAAGCTTCCGGTAAACGGTCTCACTAGTGGTGCTAGAGTCGACCTTCCACTCGGTCATCCCGAAGGGGAACAAAGTGGCACGTATCGTATCCGACCTAGTAATTTAGCTCAGCGCTACGATGCGTTCATGGTTCGTTATAACGCCGCATCTGCCAGCCGGTTTAATTATGCCTTCCCAGTGCGTGCGCTCCAAGGCTCTTGCGGAGGGGAGCCACTGCTAGCTTCAACTATGGGAAACGGTTTGACAGATAACTGGCTCGAAGTCGCGAACCTAAACCCAACACAAATTAATGTGCGTTTCGAAGTGCGAAATGGAAACGGACAGGTATTGCACCAAGAGACGAAACCCGTGGCAGCAAACGGCACGACCTCTCTGTATTTGAGTGGCATTATCGATGGTGCCAGAACCGGAAACGTCGGCACAGCCCGAGTTCTTTGCGACGACCCCAGCGATAGACTCGCCGTGCAGAGCACCTTCTATGGCCACCTACCCGGTAACGGCAACGTCGAATGGGCCTACTCGACACAGTCGCGCGGCGCTCTTTCTGTGGGTGTGGGCTCGCAACTAAGCATCCCAGTGAACACCTATGTCGGAATGTCCAACTGGCTAAAGTTGATTGATGGCAGTTTAAAACCGACGGCAGTGAACTTCACCCTCTTTAACTCAGCCGGCGGAGTTAAAGCCGCTGGACAAAACTCCCTGCCAGGTGGAGGGAGCGCGGATATTGGAATTCATGCCATGTCCGGAGCAAATTTCATCGGATCTATGATCTCCTCCTCAAAGACCGGAACGGCGGACTTTAACGGAGAGGTGCTTCGGGTAATGGCGCGGGGAGATGGACAGATTGGAACAATTGTGCAGATTCCCGGAGTTGTGCAGCAGCAAGGGCTTGCAGGTGAAGAACAAGCGGGCTTCTTCGGCGACCCACAATCACTTACTAAGTACCGTAACAAAATCACCCGTGCCGAAGCTCGCCATCTTTATACCCGGGCAGCCTTCGGCGGTAACAAACCGCAAATCGACTACGCTGTCTCTCAGGGGTTAACTAAGACCATCAATAAACTCACAACCTTTATCGCTACTCCGGGGCTTGATGCCGAGGCCTTTAAGTGGACTGATGGTTCTTACGAAACAACAATTCCTAACGACTACCGACTAGACGGCATTCGCGACTGGTGGCTGACCCATATGGTCAAGACTCCAAACCCATTAAAGGAGAAGATGGCGTTTATCTGGCACGACCTGCTCGCCACCTCCTGCCGCGTAGTTGGGAACAACGAAGAGGTTAAGTGTTACGAGCATATCCAGATGTTAAGAAAACATGCTCTTGGTAACTTCCGCCAGTTGATGCAGGAGCTCACAGTCGACTACGTAATGCTCAAGTGGCTTAACGGCGGAAAAAACGTCAAGGAAAGTCCAGACGAGAACTATTCGCGCGAAACATGGGAGCTTTTCACCCTCGGGGAAAAGAGTAAGCATGAGGGGCGTTACCCACTATATAACGAACTTGATGTGCACGATGCCGCGCGCGCCTATACCGGCTGGTCGACGCAGGTGATTAATAACGTCCCGCAGGTGTTGTTCATACCCGGGAACCATGACTATGGCGATAAGACCATATGGCGCGGCACACCTTATGAAAAAACCGGGAACTTTGACCACGAAGACATGATCAATATGACTCTCGATGTGCGCCCGGAGTCCGCTCAGTGGATTGCCAAGCGACTGTTCTCGGCATTCATTCACGATCATCCAAGCCCCGCAGTGGTAAACCAGCTGGCGGAGCTAATCAAGAAAAACGGCTGGAATGTAAAGCTAGCGGTCCAGACATTGCTGCAGTCCGAAGCTATGTTCTCCCGTGATGCACGTAACAGCCGCATTAAAGATCCATTGACCTACGCCGTCGGCATGCTGCGCCAAACCGATATTCCGGTGTGGATTGACTCCTTAAGGCAGTACACTCGAGATATGGGAATGGAGGTTGGAAACCCAGGGAGTGTAAACGGCTGGGTAATAAACAAATACAAGAAGGCCTCGGAGTCAGAGTATTTCCTGGCGTGGTTACAGCAGTATGACAACTTCTCGGTCTCGCTGATGCAGGGACTTTGGCGCTACCCGACTTATAGTCTAAGGGCGTTGCTACCATCCGCGACTCCAACATCCTCAGAGGTTGTCGATCATCTAGCATCGCTCTTTGATGTCAGCCTCAGCGCCTCCGAACGTAGCGCTTATATTAAGTACATGGATAATGAGCTCGATTACCAAGGTGCGGAGGTGCCGGACCTGTTTGATGCGCGTGTTGATTGGCATGTGAGGAAAAAGGTGGCTGGTGTTCTGTGGATGATAGCGCAGCATGAGGATTACATGACTTTCTAATGAACGAAGTTAATTAAGACTGTAACGGGAGAGTTTATTGATGAAGGCCATTACTAGAAGAGATTTTCTAAAGTACACCTTAGGCGGAGCTGCCTGCGCCTGTTGTCCGGCGGCCTGGGGTAGGTTGGGGGAGAACTATGTCTACGCCCAATCGATGAGCGGTTTGGGAAGGACGGCGGTCTATTTTAATCAGTTCGGCGGGAATGACCCGTTAAACAGCTTCATGATTCCCTATACGCGCGGCGCCTATTATGAAATCCGTCCCACGCTCAGCATTGCCGCCAACACAGTGCTACCGATGGCGGGCGGAGTAGGGTTAAATCCTGCGCTAACCGGAATCCACGCGCTCTATCAGGCGGGGGATGTGGCCGTGATTCAAGGAGTTGGCGACCCAATCGGGACGCGATCGCATTTTACCAGTCAGGAGATCTTCTCTAAAGGAATAAGCGATATCGATACAATGGAGAGTCGAGGCTGGATAGGTCGCCTCGGCGACCTATATTTCGATAATATTCAGTTTAATACATTGGGACTAGGGGTCGGGCAGCAGACTGACTTTGTCGCGAATCGTGCCAAAAACCGTCCGATGGTGTCATCGAGGCTTTCGAACTTCGGTTTTGAGGAGGATTGGACTGGAGAGCGAGATAATACTTATAGACTTCGAACTATTGCTAAGCTTCTTAGTAAATCGAAAGCCATTTCCCCACGAGAGAAGTCGGCCCGGGACTCGACACGCGCGCTGCATCTCTCAGTCGAACAGTTAGAGGATGTTGTCTCCAGTTACTCCGGAGCACTTACCTATCCAAATTCCGGACCAGGGAATTTTTTTCGGGAAGTGGCGATGGTTGCAGAATACGGGCTCGGGACGCAGGTGGTCTACGGCGGTATGGGAGGCTGGGATAACCATAGCGACCAACGAAACTCACAAAATGGACTGTTGGCATCTCTGAACTCCGCCGTTACGGTTTTCGCCAACGACCTAAAGCGCATGGGGAAGTGGAACGATGTTGTGCTCTGCATTTTTACAGAGTTTGGACGAAATACCTTCGAAAACGCCTCGCACGGAACAGATCACGGCTGGGGCGGCGCGATGGTGCTTATCGGCGGTGCCGTAAAGGGCGGTGTATACGGGGCGACAATGACCGATAACGAACTGAGAAACGAACCCTGGGTGATTCAGGATATCGATTTCAGAAATGTCTTTGCAAAATCCATCTCCTGGCTCGGTTACAATCCAGACCCGGTGTTCCCTGAGGCGTATAGCAAGATTAATTTAAATATTCTTTAGAACGGATTTGTAGCTATTACCGTTAGCTCTTGAATAAATCCTCTGTCGTCCATCGATAGTGCGGAAGTTATCGCGTGAGCAATCTCCACGGGTGTAAGCTTCTTTGGGTTTAACGGCTTTTCGACGCCGTCAACTGTCCCAAAAGCTGTCGGCACCTCGCTGGGATTAATCTGAATCACTCGCACATTGTACTTTCGAAGTTCAGCGCGCCAGGTTTCAGACATCGAGCGCACGGCGAACTTGGTCGCGCCGTATACAGTCCCGTTCTCGAACCCTTTTAGAGAGGCAGTCGAGCCGATGTTTACAATCGTTCCGTAGTTTTGTTTGATAAACAGTTTAGCGGCTTCGCGAGCCATTAGCGCCGTGCCAAGCACGTTTATCTCCCAAACTCGGCGAAAATCCTCGGCTTTGAAGTCCACCAACTTATCAAATGTGCCTGTGCCGGCATTATTAATGAGGCAATCAAGCCGTCCGAACTTATCAAGGAATTCGGCATAGGTCTTAAGCACGTCCTTTTCGTTGGCAACGTCGGCAACTATTGGAAATGCGCCCAGCTCATTAGCAATCGCCGTAAGCCGCGCGCCGTTTCTCCCGGTAATCGCCACTTTTGCTCCGGCATCTATCAGCATTCGTGCCGCAGCTTTACCTAGCCCCAAGCTTCCGCCAGTAAGTAGGATTGTGGAGTTTTCAAGTTTCATAGTGGGGACCTTGTGACTTGTTCATTTTTTAGGAGGCGCTGCTCAATCATGTCTCCTTCCATCCCAACCTAGCAATAAGTGTTAAATGCCTCTTTAAGCTTTTCCGCGATCTCCTGCGGGGCGTGTCCTTCAATGTCACGCCGTTGCAACATGAAAACCAACTTGCCTTCTTTTAGGAGGGCGACTGCTGGTGAGGAAGGGGGGTATTGAGGAAAATAGCTGCGAGCTTTATCGGTGGCCTCTTTGTCCTGCCCGGCAAACACTGTCGTCAGGGTCTCAGGCTTCTTCGGGTTCTGTAGGGCCATAGCTACCCCGGGTCGAGCGCCACCCGCAGCGCAGCCACATACAGAGTTTACGACAACCAGGGTTGTGCCCTTGGCATTTTGCAGAGTTTCATCGACCTCCGCCGCTGTGCGCATCTCCTTAACGCCAACGCGGGTTAATTCTTCACGCATCGGTTGAACTAGTTGCGGATCGTACATGCCTAAACCTCCAATTTTCAATGACATAATAGAATTCTAATCTCCATAGCGGCGGCGTAGTGCCGGCGCCAGTCGCAACATATGCTGCAACCGCTCAAAAAAATCCACCCATTCGGTAAGCTCTATTGATAACTCATTTGTTCTCGCAGGAACCAGCCCAGCGTCGCAAGCAGGCCCTAGCTCAGATTCGACCTTGCGGCGATAAACGCTCAGGTGCCGGTCTCCGAAGCGGCTTAACTCATAAAAATCCTCGGATAGAACAACCACTACGGGGACCTTCTCTGCTCCATTAATACGCAGTTCGTCTTGTAGTGCTGGGTTTTGTCGGTTGTCGAGATAGCGAAAAGTTAGGAGTGATGAACAATCCTCGACGGCCTTCAGCATTGGCCCCTGCCGGGCGCAATCTCCGCACCAGATGCCTGACATAACGAGGATGTTCATCTTCCGCGTAAACGCAGCTACCCGGCTTCTATCTTCAACACTTAAAACTATCTCGCGTCCAATAGCCTCCCAACGCGCCCGATGCTTTTCTTCCCCGGTCTTTAAATACTCACCATAGGGAAGGGCGGCGCCAAAATATTCTCTAAAAAAGTCTGAGCGCTTGTCGTGATAGGGGGAGGCGTCTGCCATCTTGCTAAATCTTTGTTCTATCGTAAAAAGTGTAATAGTGTCGCGTATCAACACCGCATGAACACGGTATAAACAGAGTATAAATACTGAGTCGGAGATAATACACTCGTAATTCGAAGCTGGCAAAGATATGACCGTAATTAAAGTCGATAAACTCTCCAAATCCTTTCGCACCTTCTCTCGGCGCGAGGGATTATGGGGAAGTTTTAAGGACCTGTTCCATCGCGAATACCTCGAACTTAAGGCCGTAGATGAGATCTCTTTTACTGTAGAAGAGGGAGAGCTTATCGGCTATATCGGACCAAACGGCGCGGGGAAGTCCACCAGTATTAAAATGCTGACGGGAATTCTTAAGCCCTCCTCTGGGGAGATGCAGGTTCTTGGGTTTCATCCGTTTCGAGACCGAAAGCGTTACACACAGAGTATCGGAGTTGTATTTGGTCAGCGCACACAACTTTGGTGGGATATCGCCGTAGTTGAGTCGCTAAGGCTACTAGGAAAAATCTACGAGGTGCCAGATGCCGAGTATAAAGCGCGGCTTAAGATGCTGTGCGATATTTTAGAAATACACGACCTGTTACACACTCCAGTCCGTAAACTCTCGCTCGGACAGAGGGTGCGATGTGATATGGCGGCCAGCCTAATTCATAACCCGAAGGTGCTATTCCTTGATGAGCCGACAATCGGTCTAGATGCGGTGGCAAAGGATAATGTTAGAAACTTCCTGCGTAAGATAAATAAGGAGCTGCGGACGACAATTATTCTTACGACGCACGACCTAAAGGAAATCGAGGAGCTCTGCCACCGGATTATTATCCTCGATAAGGGTCATATTATTTACGATGGCGGAATCTCAGGCATTAAGTCGCTTCCGGGGTTAGGTAAAGAGATACAAATAGATTTTGTCGCTGAAGCTCCGCTGGACGATTTGAATCAGCGGTTTCAGGATCGTGCTGTTTTTAAACGCGAAAGCGCCAGGCGGCTTGTCGGTAGCTATGACCCGCGCAAACTCTCAACTGTCGAGCTCATTCAGGGAGTGGTTAATAACCACCAGGTGGCGGACTTGCTGATTAGTGAGCCTTCAATTGATGAAGTGGTGATGAAAATTTACCGCGAAGGAGTTAGCGCCGCAGGAGGCCCAACATGAGGCCCAACATGAGGAGCGGGAAGATTAGCGTATACGGATCTTTTATCCGGAACGCTTTCCTTAACATGCTTGCATATCGTGCGCGGTATTATACCGGCATTTTGACTTATCTGCTTTTTGTCTCGGTCTACTACTTTATCTGGCAGGCCACCTATGAAGGTAAAGGGGAGGGGGCGCTGATAAATGGCTATACCTTTGCTCAAATGGTGACTTACATCTCCATCGGCTGGCTCAGCCGCAGTTTATATTTCTCGAACATTGACGATCAGATTGATGACTTGGTTCGGTCCGGACAGATTAGTTTTTACCTACTTCGCCCGGTGGACTTTCAGGG
>CAYMWO010000134.1:0-8130 GCA_964393905.1 uncultured Bdellovibrionales bacterium
AGGTACGCATCCGGCACCCCAGTCGAGGCCAGCTGGACGCGCACCTGTCGCACGACATCGAGGGTCATGCCACGAGTAGAGACACCAATGAGCGGTTTGCCGGGCATGTGAGCCCTCCGAAGAGTGAGTGTGGAAAGAGGGCCTTTGCCTTATCAACCTTTGATAAGAGCACCTTTATCAAGAACCAAGTGCAGCCCTAAAACGCCCTGCGATAAAATAAAAAGCCTGTGGCAGGAAATTCAAGGGCTTACAACTACTACACTTCTACCCTAAGAGAGTTCCACTAAGCGGAGATAAAAGCCCGGAACATGAGATTTAGATTATCTAGCCTAGAAGTTTGCAGACAAGCAAGGTCTAGTGCGTTTCATGTTGGATGTTCGGCAGATGAATCGTAAAGGCGCTCCCCTTTCCAGGTTCACTTTCCACTGAAACCGTTCCACGGTGAGCTAAGGCGACGTGCTTTACAATAGCCAACCCCAATCCGGTGCCACCTACCTTCCGGCTCCGTGCCTTATCCACCCGATAAAAGCGCTCGAAGAGCCTAGGCAGGTGGTCCTCCGAGATACCGCTCCCCTCGTCGCTGACAGTTATCAACACCTCGCCCATTTTTCGCCGGGCCTGCACGCTGATGGAGCTCCCCTCGTCACTATACTTAATCGCATTATCAATCAGGTTTACTACTGCTTGCTCGAGGAGGTTAGCGTTTATTTTGGCAGAGCAACTGGTGTCGGACTGAAGCTGCACATTGATATTTTTCTCCGCTGCCTTCCCTTCGCAGAGCTCAATCGCGGCCTCCAATACCTCTTGCACCTCGCCCTCCTGCAGCTCAATCTGCTGGGTCTCGCTCCCCTCCTCAATACGTGAGAGGGCAAGAAGATCGTCAATAATATGGGTGAGCCTTTCTACATGGCGAGCGATAATTGTGAGAAAGCGCTGTGCCTCCTCTGGGTTTTTAAGCGCCCCGTCAAGGAGCGTCTCCACAAACCCTTTAATCGAGGTAATGGGGGTTTTAATCTCGTGGGAAACATTGGCCACAAAGTCGCGGCGAATATTCTCAAGTCTTCGCACCCGGGTGATGTCGTTAAACACCACGAGTGCACCAATTTTCTCTCCACGGCTATCAAGGAGTTGAGAGCCGTTAGCCTGTAGCAACCGCTCCCCGGCTGAGTGAATAACGATATCTCCCTGTAACGGATCGGAGCTACCAAAAACCCGGGCAATAAACTTCTGTAAATCGTAATTTCTGAGCACTTCCTCTATAGGTCTTCCGAGCGCTCGGGGCAGTGTCGTGCCTAGTAATTCAGCACCAGCCTGATTCAAGCTGATAATTCGCCCCTCGGCATTAACCGCCAACACCCCCTCGACCATGCTAGCCAAAACTAACTGCTGTTCGTTCTGCTGCTGAACAATAACCTGAATACGTTCCTCCAGCTGTTCGGCCATGTGATTGATGGATTTGGCTAACTCTCCATACTCAGCGGCGTAATTGCCTGAGACACGATGGCTGAGCTCTCCGCGGGCGAGCCGCTTCACGTCTTTCTGAATCTCTTCAAGTGGGCGGCTGAAAAATCGCGAAAAGCCAAAACTTAAGGCGGCTGCTATCAGCGCCGTCAGAATACCGCAGAGGATTATTCGCGAACTGGTAGAGTGCAAAACGGAGTTAATCCCGGTAAGCGGAAGTCCGGCTCTAACAATTAAAAATAAGTTGGTGGACTGGAGAACAGGGACAGCGACATATAGGAGTTCGTGCTCAACAGTCGAACTAAAGCGCGTAGCCATCCCAACCTGACCACTTCGAGCCAGTTGAACTTCCGGGCGTCCCAGATGGTTTTCCATTAGCAGCGGGTCAGCCGACGTATCCGCGAGCACCGCACCTGAGGGAAGGATGACGGTCATCCGTAATCCCCGACCAAAATCAAGCCCAGCAGTGAGCTCCTTGAGGCGCTTCTCAATATAAGGCTGATTTGCCGTAGCTTCGGCGAGATTCCCGGTTAGACCAGAACGACCATCAGTAAGGAGCTCTGCCGTGATAAACCGAGTTGTTCCTTCAAGCTCGGCCCGAAGTTCCGCTAGGTAAAAGTCGCGAAACACCTGTGTTGCATACCAGGCTATTATTAATACCGCACTGAAGAGGACGCCTAAGAAAAGCGGATACAACTGCCAAAGTAACCGCTTCGAACGCATACCTACTCCTTGGAGCTCACTCCTAAAACTTACTCCTTAAAACGGTACCCTACACCACGCACCGTTTCGATACAGTCTCCTGCAGCTCCGAGCTTTTTCCTAAGCCCGACAATCTGCACATCAACACTGCGTTCGGTCACGGCGTAGTCCTCGCCCTTTACGGCGTCTACTATCTGATAGCGCGTAAAAACCCAACCTGGCCTGCGGGCCAGAAAATATAACACCTTAAATTCAGTCAGCGTGAGGTCGACTTTTACTCCGTCCACCAACACTTCGTGTCTACCGGGGTGAATGACGAAGTTATGAACCTCGACTATCTCACTTGTGCTTGTCTTGGGGTTTCTCCCACCACTAGCATCGCGCCGAAGAACTGCTTTTACCCGCGCCAGTAACACTCGGGGGCTAAAAGGTTTGGTGATGTAGTCGTCCGCTCCGAGCTCCAGACCCTGCACGATATCCGCCTCCTCGCCTTTAGCGGTAAGCATGATAACCGGGGTTTTGTTGGTTTTCGGATCAGACTTTATTGCTCGGCATACCTCAAGACCATCAGTCCCTGGAAGCATAAGGTCGAGAACGACAAGATCCGGTTTTCGACTGCGAACAAGGTTTAACCCCTCTTCACCGGTGCTTGCTGCACTTACCTGATACCCCTCTTTAGCCAAGTTATAGGTTACGAGTTCGAGGATATCCTCTTCATCGTCAACCACTAGAACGCTTTCTTTTGCCATGGAGACATTCATATGAGGTCTTTGTTAGTGCTCGATTAGCCCGAGATAAAGAATACGTGAGCCGAGCCAGCCAATGCGAACTACCAGCGCAGCAGAACCGCTCCCCAGGTCACCCCACCGCCAAAAGCGCTTAAAAGGAGAAGATCCCCTGGCTTAATCGTTCCATTCGCCGAGAACTCAGCCAGCACCATGGGCACAGTAGCTGCACTAGTGTTTCCATATTTATTAAGGTTCATCAAAACCTTCTCTTCTGGAACGTCTAGGTGCTTAGCCATAGCGGACAAGATGCGCTTATTCGCCTGATGCGAGACAAAGTAATCAACGGCGCTGGCCGGAACTTGTAATCGGCTTAGAAGATTATCACTAACCTCAGCCAAACCTCGCACTGCGAGCTTAAACACCTCGCGGCCATTCATATAAAGTAGGTGCTCGTTCTTCGCAATCCGCTCCGTGGTAAGCGGCTTAGCAGTTCCCTGCGGCACGCAAAGCACCTCCGCATGTGCCCCATCAGAGTGAATCTCACTGCCATAAAGTCCGCGGACAGTGCCACCACTTCCCTCAACAAACCCCGCACCCGGTCCGCTACCATTTCCGTTTGCAGCTCTTGAGAGCACAACCGCTCCCGCGCCGTCGCCAAAGAGCACGCATGTGGCGCGATCTTGCGGGTTAATAATCTGGCTATAGATATCGGCTCCAATCACCAACACGTTTTTCGCTTGGCCGGCCATGATTAAGGCATCGGCGGTAACAAGCGCGTAGATAAACCCGGAGCAGACAGCGTTTACGTCAAAGGCGAACCCGCGCTTTATCCCTAGCCGGCTTTGAAGAAAGCAGGCGGAGCTTGGGAAAAGATAGTCTGGCGTGACGGTCGCTAGCACTATCCCATCGATGTCTTCTGTGGTTAAACCCGCATTCTTAATCGCCGCCCTACAGGCAGGCTCCGCAAGCTCACTGACTCCGACACCGGGCTCGACCCAGCGCCGCTCTTCGATGCCGGTGCGGTCGCGAATCCACTCGTCGGAGGTCTCTAGATAAGAAGCGAAATACGAGTTCGGAACAACCCTAGGCGGAACATTCATCCCCGCCCCGAGTATGCGGCTGGTTACACGCACCTCTGGCATAGTCGCACTGCGTGAAGCAGGCGCCCCTTTTAACTCAGCTTGCATATAGCTAAACTCGCCTAAAGATTATCGATGAATTAGTCCCGCCGAACCCGAATGAGTTCGACATCGCCGCCTCAACCGAGAGCTCCCGGGCCGTGTTCGCGACATAGTCTAGGTCGCAACCCTCGTCGGGGTTCTCTAGGTTAATTGTTGGAGGAACCAGGCTATTCTTAACCGTCAACGCCAATACGGCCGCCTCTAGTCCGCCGGCAGCGCCTAAAAGGTGCCCGGTCATAGATTTAGTCGAGCTAACGAGAAGTCCGTTATGCGCATGGCTGCCAAACACCTTCTTAATCGCCGCAGTCTCTGCTGGATCGTTTATCGGGGTCGACGTGCCGTGGGCATTAACATACTGCACCTGGTTCGGGTTTAGCCCCGCGCTCTTAAGCGCCATCTGCATGCAGTTTATCGCCCCTTCGCCGCCCTCTTTAGGTGCGGTGATGTGGTAGGCGTCGCACGAGAAGCCGTAACCGACAACTTCAGCGTAAATTTTCGCGCCGCGCTTTTTAGCCCCTTCCATCTCCTCCAAAATCAAAATTCCACAACCCTCACCAATAACAAACCCGTCACGTTCTTTGTCAAACGGGCGGCTGGCCTTGGTCGGGTCATCGTTCCTGGTGGAAAGCGCTTGCATTCTCGCAAACCCCGCCACAGACAATGGAGTAACGGCCGCTTCGGTGCCACCCGTAAAAACCACATCTTGTAACCCAGAGGATATCATGCGAAACGCCTCTCCGGCGGCATGCGTTCCAGAGGTGCAGGCACTGGTAATTGTGTAATTTACCCCTTGCAGGTTGTAGCGGATGCCGACGTTTCCTGGCGCTAGGTTAGAGATCATCGCCGGAATCACAAACGGCGAGACACGCCTTGGCCCTTTAGCCAGTAGCTCCTCTTTGTTGTCCTCCAGCGTTTGCAGTCCGCCGATTCCGACTCCTAAGATACAACCCATCTTAGTTGGGTCGTACGTTCCCTCTTGAAGTCCTGATTCATTGTAAGCCTCTTTCGCGGCAGCCATAGCGAATAACGAGAAGCGGTCATAACGCTTAAGGTCTTTTTTCTCGATATCGGTAAGGAGTTCTGGGTCGAAGTTCTTAACCTCGCCGGCGATTTGGCTGCTAAAGGCCGAGCAATCAAAGTGCGTTATGCGCGCTACTCCCGAGCGTCCTTCTGTCAGGCCCCGCCAGGTGTCAGCTGTGTTGTTTCCAAGCGGAGAAACGATACCGATTCCAGTTACTACAACTCGTCTTCCAGTCATGTTTTGTTTCCGTATATTTAGTGCAGCGTTAATCTATGCTGCGCTTACGCGACTAATTCACCCTAGAGATCTCTGCAAACTACAATCTCTGCGACTCCTCAGGTTTGCCTTTGCGGCTTACTTCCGGCGAGGTGCGACTTAATAAAAGTTGCACCACATCCCGCACCACTCCCTGCCTAGCAGGGCGTCCCTCAGACAAAGAAATGTCGCCTATACTAGCGAATATATTAGCAAATGACAAAGGATCCAGCGGCAAGCGCTTTAGCAGATAGTTCAGGCTATATTCTGAGAGTTTAAGATTATTACGCTCTAACAGGGATTCGATTAGCGGCCGAAACTCCTCTTCCCGGGGATAGGATAGATGAAAAACATTTCCCGCAAGCAGCCGACTTTGCACATGTGGGTTCTCCGAGGCCTCAAGAGGTTGCTGTCGGGAGGCAAGAAGCATAAGCCCACCGTCCCGTTTTAGCCTTTCATACTCCGATACAAAGTTCGATACCCAGCTATCCTCACGGGACACACCTTCCCAAATCTCGTCCGTAATATCTATCGCGACGACCCGCTCGGGAGGGACCCCTGAGCTAATAGCAAGCGCCGAGAAGGCGGATATTAGATGAGTTTTCCCGGTGCCTAGAGGACCGTGAATAAAGAAAAACTGAAACGTCTCTGGCCGCTCTAAGGCCTTGGCAATCCCCTCTTCCAACGCCTGGACGACATCTACCACGCCGCTATGGGTGACAAAGTAATCAAGCGCATGTGGGTTTTGCGGTAAGAGCTGAAAATTGAGCTGTGCCCCTGCATGCTGTTTCGACATGTTAACAACCAAGCACGAACTCTTCATCGTTATCAAACGAGACCCGCTTAACGTCGGCTCCCAGGGCCTTCAGCTTTCCTACCAGATTCTCATAGCCCCGGTCCAAGTGGTATAGCTCGAAAATCCTAGTCTCGCCTTCGGCCATCAACCCCATCAACAAAACTCCCGCTGCCGCGCGAATATCGAGCGCCTGGACCGGTGCGGAACTTAAAGTTGGAACTCCCGTTATCTTGGCCACATCGCCCTCGACATCGATATCCACGCCAAAGCGCCGATACTCGGCGGCATGCCCAAAGCGGTTCTCAAAAACTGTTTCGGTAATAACGGACTCACCGCGCGCGCGGCAGAGCGCCGCCATAAGAAGCGGCTGCACATCCGTGGCAACCCCAGGATAAGGCGCGGTAGCAAAAGTTACAGCCTTAAGCCGCTCACTTGCCGTGACCCGAATTCCTTCCGCACGGCAGATAACCTCACACCCTGCGGCCTGCAAAACTTGTAACGTCGATTGAATGGCCTCGGGCTCCACCCCTCGCACTTCGACATCTCCCCCCGTTACCACTCCACCTAATAGATAAGTGACCGCCTCAATGCGGTCCCCAATCACCGCATGCCGTGCACCACCCAACTGGCGCCGCCCTTTTATCTGAATTACATCCGAGCCCGCACCAACGATTTCAGCCCCCATTTGAGAAAGGAAACTCGCAAGTTCCACCACCTCCGGCTCTCGAGCAGCGCCCTTTATCACCGATTCCCCTGCAATAAGCGCGGCCGCCATCAGCAGGTTATGAGTCGCACCCACTGAAGGATAATCAAGCTCAATCACCGCTCCCCTTAATCCTTGAGGTGCGGAAGCCACAACCACACCGTGCTGCATCCGCACATCAGCTCCAAGCTTCACTAACCCTTTCAAATGTAGATCAACTGGCCGGGTTCCTATCGCATCCCCGCCAGGGAGCGAAACCCGGGCCTCTCCGGCGCGAGCCACTAGCGGCCCGAGAGCCCAGAAGCTTGCACGTAACGCCTTAACTAAGGAGTATGGCGCCTCCGTTCCGATAATCTCCGGAGTGGATAGGCGCACAGTATTTTCTTCGAATTTTGGTCGAGCTCCTAAGGATTGGAGCAGTCTGAGCGTAACCTTAATATCCTGCAGCTCCGGAACATTCTCCAGCACACACTCCTCGCCAGTGAGCAAGGTCGCAAACAGCAACGGCAGGGCAGAGTTCTTCGCGCCCGAAACATGCGCAACGCCACAAAGAGGCCTCCCGCCTACAACTGAGAGATATTCTTGCAAGCTACTCCATTACTTTAGAGATTATCGGACCTGAATGTATTTCCCGATTACAGAACCAGCACCCGTTCAATTCCCTGGAAGTCTAGGTGAACCTCACGCAGGTTTAAGCCGTGGCCGAGAATCAGGGATTCTACAGAAAGCCTCTGGTCGAAGCCAATCTCGAGGATAAGTCGAGCTCCGGCTCTAATATGAGGTGCCGACTGAGAAAATAATTGCCCAATAATTTCAAGACCTTCCTGACCGCCCCTAAGCGCCATCTGTGGCTCGTAGTTATCCACATCCGGAGGCAGCTTTTCGGCCACAGGAATATACGGCGGGTTCGAGACAATCATCGTCAGAGCGCTCGCTCCATCTAGCGGAACCCCTAAAAGCAAATCGGTTTCGACAAACGAGATTATGTCGGCGACCTGGTGCAGCCGAGCGTTTTGTCTAGCCACTTCAAGCGCCTCGCTGCTCATATCCGTGGCCATCACTTTCCCGCGCCGCAAATATTCCGGCCCAAACAACTTCCTCAACTCACACAAAATAGCCACCACAATCGCACCCGAACCCGTTCCTACATCCACCAACTGAAAACTCTCAAGCTCCGCCGAAAAGCATTTAAGCGCCTCTTCCACGACAAGCTCGGTCTCCGGACGGGGAATTAGCACCGCCGGTGAGACAAAAAACCCAAGCCCGAAAAACTCCCGCTCTCC
>CAYMWO010000135.1:0-8100 GCA_964393905.1 uncultured Bdellovibrionales bacterium
CTTGCTGTTTGCGGCCGCTACGCGTCCGCGCAAGAAAATTGCCTCCGTCTCGCCCACCCCAAGGACCACCCCGTTCGCAGTCTCGTTCGGCCCCCTCCCACCAGGGCCTCTCGGAAAATTCTGCAGGTTCGTAACCAAGATCGTGCCCCTAACCCCAAACACGGCGTATCGAGTATCCGCCGAAATGCCTTGTAAGGTTCCCCCTAAAACTTCAAAAGCTCTTGAAGCTGCGCCTCGAACCGGGCTTTGGGAAAGAAGTTATCCTCCAACGCCGCCGTAAACGGAATTGGGGTATCGAGTGAGGTGGCGCGCATAATAGGGGCTTCTAGATATTGGAAACATTTTTCAGAGATCTGCGCCGAAATCTCGCCACCTAGGCCACCAAAGCCCAAGTCTTCGTGCAGGATAATCGCACGCCCCGTTTTCTCAACACTAGTTGCAATAGTTTCAAAGTCCAGCGGCAACAGCGTGCGGAGGTCAATTAGGTCAGCAGAGATTTCAGGGTGGCGGGATAAGGTCTCTAGCGCCCAGTGCACTCCGAGACCGTATGTAATGATTGTTACGTCCGTCCCCTTACGGAGCAGGTTTGCCTTCCCCAGTTCAATATTAAAATACTCATCCGGCACACTCTCCTTGATTGAGCGATAAAGCAGCTTATGCTCAAAGAACATCACCGGATTCGGGTCCTCGATAGACGAAATTAAAAGCCCCTTCGCATCTTTGGGAAACGCCGGGTAAACCACCTTTAAACCCGGCACATGCGTAAACCACGCCTCCGTCGACTGCGAATGAAACGGCCCGGCCCGGGTCCCGGCTCCGGTTGGCATTCTCACTACTACATCCGCACTTCCGCCCCAGCGGTAATGCACCTTGGCCAGGTTATTCACTATCTGGTTAAACCCACAGGTCACGAAATCTGAAAACTGCATCTCAACTACTGACTTAAAGCCCTTCAAAGAAAGCCCTAGCGCCGCGCCCAATATCGCCGACTCACAAAGCGGAGTGTTCCGAATTCTCTCCGGACCAAACTCCTTCAAAAACCCCTCCGTTACCTTAAAAACCCCGCCGTATTCGGCAATATCCTGGCCCATTAAAATCAGATTGTCGTGCTTTTTAAGCGCCGCACGCAGTCCGTCAGACACCGCGTCCACCAACCGCTTCTCACTGACAGCCGAAATTTTTGGAGTAACGGGGATAAAGGTGTGCGGGGCGTAAACATCACCCAACTCGACTTCTGCCACAGCCTCGACCTCGGCTCCAGTCAATCCCAGCTCGATTTCGGACAGAATCTCCTCGTTCAGCTCAGAGCGAATGCTTTCGATTTCTGCCTTAGAGAGGGTCTTGTTTTTCACAAGCGCTGACTCGTAAGTATCTACCGGGTCCTTTTTCTTCCACTCAACAAACAACTCCTTCGGCACATACTTGGTGCCTGAAGCCTCTTCGTGGCCACTCATGCGGAAGGTCATACACTCAATTAATACCGGCCGGGGCTTTTTGCGTATCGATGCCGCATACTCACTAACCACCGAATGTACCTCTAATAGGCGATTCCCATCGATCGTTACCCCCTCCATTCCATACCCGGCAGCCCGGTCGGCTAGGCTTTCGCAGCGAAACTGGTCTTTCACAGGTGTTGAAAGGGCATAGCCGTTATTTTCAATAAGAAAGATAACTGGCAGGTCCCAACATGCGGCGACATTAAGCGCCTCATGAAAATCCCCCTCGCTCGTGCCGCCATCCCCGGAGAACGCAAGGGCTACCTTTTTCTCTTTTTTTAGTTTATGCGCGAGCGCAATGCCGTCAGCGACACAAAGCTGCGGCCCTAAGTGCGAGATCATTCCCACGATATGATGCTCAGTTGTGCCGAAATGAAAGGATCTGTCTCGACCCTTGGTAAAGCCATCCAACGACCCTTGCCACTGCATGAAGAGCTTGCTTAACGGGATATTGCGGGTGGTGAATACCCCAAGGTTTCTGTGTAGCGGAAGAATATACTCGTCGTCCTCAAGCGCAGCGCTCGCTCCTACGGCGATTGCTTCCTGACCAATACCAGAGAACCATTTGGAGATTTTACCTTGCCGAAGCAGGAGCAGCATCCGCTCTTCAATCAGACGGGGTTTTAGGATTAGCCGGTAAAGTCGAATTAACTCTTCTTTGGAGTAAGAGGTGAAGAGATCTTTCGCTTTGGCCATCAGTTAATACGCTAGCAGTTCGCGCAAGCCGGTCTCTAATTCCTTGTTCTGCGGAAGAATTATCTCTTCCAGAATCGGTGCATGCGGTATAGGAGTAAACTTACAGCCGATACGTTTTACAGGTGCATCTAAATACTCAAATGCTTTTTCGGCCACTTGCGCGGCAATCTCGGCACCAAATCCCATAAAGAGTTGATCTTCGTGCGCCACGAGAAGTCTTCCGGTCTTCTTAACGCTCTGCAGGACAGTGGCAGAATCAAATGGGTAGATAGTTCTAAGGTCAATAACCTCGGTTTCGAATCCCTCTTCAGCGAGCTTTTCTGCGGCGACGAGAGACTTATTTACGAGAGCGCCCCAGGTAACTATTGTGGCGTCAGTTCCGGAGCGCACAATCTTGGCTCTGCCGATAGGAATTAGGTCATCAACTCCGCCTTCCTTGCCTTTAGCGTAAACCTGACGGTAGAGCCCCTTGTGTTCGAGAAAGAGCACTGGGTCTTTGGCGCGAATCGCCGCCTTCAGCAGACCTTTAGCGTCGGTCGCGTTTGATGGAAGGATAATAATTAGTCCCGGCGTATGTGCGAAAGTCGCCTCAATATTTTGTGAGTGATAAACAGCGCCATGAATATAGCCACCAACTGCAACTCTCACTACGGCAGGCGAGGTGAAAGTCCCGTTTGAGCGGTAGTTCATAAAAGCCAGCTCGTTTCTGATCTGCATCATCGCGGTCCAGATATAATCTCCGAACTGAATCTCTACGACCGGCTTCATTCCCAATGTCGCCATTCCAATTGCGGTTCCAACAATTGAAGACTCGGCCAGCGGAGAGTTGAAGACCCGGTTCTTCCCGTACTTGGCGGTGAGTCCCGCGGTGACAGTAAATACACCACCTTTCCCGTGGGCGATGTCTTGCCCGAACATCACCATCTCTGGGTTCTTGGCGAGTTCCTCATCGAGAGCGTGGTTGATGGCATCAACCATAAACGACTCGACGCCGGTCGCTGGCTTTTCAACCACGCCCGCTCCGGGGTCAAGCTCAACAAAGACGTGGTCTTCCGCCGTGTGCGGCGCCGGATCCTTCTGCGCCTCTGCCCACTCAGCATCAACGTCAATTGATTTTTGAATTTCAGCATCGATTTTTTCTATTTCCGCCTTAGTGGAGAATTTCTTGCTGACTAAGTAAGAGGCAAAAAGCTTGATTGGGTCAGACTCTTTGTCTTTCTCAACGTCTTCGGCCGCACGGTATTTCGCCTGGTTGTCGGATATCGAGTGGCTCTGCAGGCGCACAACCTGTGCATCGATGACGGTCGGTCCTCCGCCGCTACGGGCGCGTTGTACGGCTCGTTGGCAGACTTCGTAGGACTCAATAAAATCCAGTCCGTTTACGGTTTCAACTGCTAGCCCTTCATAACCCGAAGAGATCTTAGCGACACTGCAGCCAGCTGTCTGCTCTGAAATGTGTACTGAAATTGCGTATTTATTGTCCTGAATTAGGAAAATGACGGGAGCCTTCTCGCGTGCGGCCCAGTTTAGTGCCTCGTGGTAGTCACCCTGAGAGGTAGTACCTTCGCCAGAGGAGACATATACAACCTGGTCTCCGCCACGAAACTTTATCGCCATCGCAGCCCCGACCGCTTGCAGAAACTGGGTCCCCGTCGGAGAGCTCTGATTAACGATATTCAACCCCTTATGCCCGTAGTGCATCGGCATCTGGCGGCCACCGGAGTTAGGGTCATCAATTTTATTAAGCGCGTTCAGCAGAAACTCTTTTGAGGTCATGCCTAGACCCGCGCAAAGCGCCATATCTCGGTAGTAAGGATAGGCCCAATCGTAGGCAGGTTTTAGACACTGTGCCATCGCAACCTGGACGGCTTCGTGTCCGGCAACTCCAATCTGGAAGTGACATTTATTTTGCTTGTAGAGAACGATTGTTTTTTCGTCGACTTTACGAGAGCGCACCATGTCGCGATACGCTTTTAGCAGAATTTCAGGGGATAACGTCTCAGATAGATGGGCGGCAGCTTTATCTTTGTGAGCGGAGATATGCGTTACTTTGTTTGTCGTTGCCACGTGTGACTTGGTCTCCTTGGTCTCAATGATAACTATATATGGACTGCTCTTCCAAGCGCGTCGCCCATGGCCTCCATCAGCGCTTCGGACAGCGTCGGATGCGCGTGGACCGTGTTGAACACACTTGAGGCTATTCCCTCGTGGGAACGAATCACGGAGGCCTCGCCAATCATCTCCGTCGCCTCGGCATGGATGACATGCACGCCCAGAACTTCTTCAGTATCAGCATCCACTACCACCTTAACGAAGCCCTCGGTTTCGTTGGTAGCAACCGCTTTGCCGCTCGCCATAAATGGGAAACGCCCGATTTTTATAGTATGCCCAGCATCCTTCGCTGCCTTTTCCGTGAGCCCAATCGATGCTACCTGCGGCTGGCAGTATGTGCAGCCTGGAATGCTCGAGTAGTCCATCGGGTGTGGGTCTTGTCCGGCGATATGTTCGGCGGCGATTATCCCTTCGTGGCTTGCTACGTGCGCTAAGGCAGGAGGTCCGATTATGTCGCCGATGGCATACACGTGCGGCACTTCAGTCCGATAGAACTTGTCGACCTTGATAAAACTCTTCTCGGGACGAATGCCGATAGACTCAAGCCCCAAGTTTTCAACGTTTCCCTGCACGCCGATTGCAACTAGGCAGTAGTCTCCAGTCCACTCCTCAACCTTGTCGCCGGACTTGAGCAGCGCCTGAACGTTTCCACCTTTCCGCTGAATGCTCTCAACTATTGTCTTAGTCTTCAGGGCAATTCCAGCTTTGGTGAAACTCTTCTCCAGGGCTTTCGAGACCTCAGAATCCTCAATCGGAAGAATGTTCTCCAGAACCTCCACGACTGTGACTTCAGCCCCAAAGGAATTATAGAAATAAGCAAACTCGATGCCGATTGCACCGGAGCCAACAACTAACAGCTTTCGTGGACACTCTTGCAGTGCCAGGGCGTCGCGGTAGGTGATTACCCGTTCGTGATCGACTGGCAGGTTCGGCAGCGTGCGTGCCCGGGCGCCGGTGGCGATAATTAAGTCTTTATATTGCAGTGAGCGTTCTTCGCCGTTTGCGGTTCGGACGACAACAAAGCTTCCGGGACGAATTTGCGCCTCGCCCATAATGAGTTCGACTTTGTTTTTCTTAAGAAGAAAGCTGACACCTTTTGTCATTTTGTCGACAACCTGTCGCGAGCGCTTAATCACTCCAGGGAAGTCGAAGGTGACGTCCTTGGCATTTAAGCCAAAGTCCGCCGCGTGGTTCATGGTGTTAAACACTTCAGCGCTCTTAAGTAGAGCTTTCGTGGGGATACACCCCCAATTAAGGCAAACTCCACCGGGAGCCTCGCGCTCAACCACGGCAGTTTTTAATCCCAGCTGTGCCGCCCGAATCGCCGCTACATACCCACCTGGCCCCGCACCTATCACCACACAATCAAACGCTGACTCAGACATCTAAATCTCTCCCGGTTTGCACCGACTGTTGAAGTAAGCGGCGGCCCTAAAAACCACCCCGAAAACAAAGTATCTCAATAGGACAATTTTAGTCTGGAAACAAGCTCACATCGATTTCCAAGAGGAGAGTCAAGTCCTCAAAATTTCCGAAAGTTCTCTTAAAACCCCGACGCAAGGGGGGAAATAAAAAAGTTCACAGGGTGTGGATAATTTAGATGTAGTGCGGTGATGGATTTTTACTTAATAGCAGAAAGCTCATGTCGAGATGCGATGCGTTGAACGGCGACTGAGAGTGAAAGCTCTGGAGGAAGACCGGAGCTCTTAAGTTCCAAATCTAAACTTTTTAAGGTTTCAAGCGCAGCCTTCAGCTCCTGCTCGCTGAAGCCAGAGATGGCAGCGGATAAATTCCTAATGAACCAGGGATTTGCTAGCTCTGGATGCACCGGATTGCCTGCGAAATCCTCACCATAGCTGGTGCTCGTCCGCCCTTTATTGGCTGCCGCAGTCCTAAACGCTTTTGATAGGAAGCTTAGTAGCTGTAACGGATGGAGCCCCTGTAGGACCAGGTCCTCTGTTAACTTTACCGCGCCGACGATATTTTTTCTGGCCAGCTGATTTACTAACTCAAAACTAGTTCGTTCCGGAGTTCTGTAGGAGATCTGCTCGACAAGCTTCTTTGATATCAGCGCCCCGCGGTCTGTTAAGAGCGAGAGCTTTCCGATCTCCTGGGAGAGCCTTTGAGTGTCCCCTCCGTAGCACTGGACAAGCTGTGTAATAGCCGCGGGTTCGATTCCGCTTGCCCCAATTCGCCGGACTTCCTTTTGGATCCACCGATTTAACGGCTCGCCCTTTAGCTCAGTCATTTCAAGGCTTAATAACGAGGAGGATAAGTCATTTAGGAGCGAGGTCTTCTGGTTCCAGCTGCTGGCAGTGAGAATAATGAAGTTCGACCGGGCACCCAAAAGTAGGGTGGGCGCCAAGGCGTGCGCTATCTGAGCTTTAACTTCGTCGGCCTGGTAGATAACGACAAGCTGCGTTTTCGAAAATAACGAGAGATTCTCCAAACCGCGCTTAAGGTTTTCGAGGACCTGAGAATTCCCGAGTTCGGTCCCCAAATACGAAACGAACTCAGCTTCCTTAAAGGCGCTCTCTCTCAACCAATCGATAAAGCGGCGAACCCGCATGTGTTCTGTGCCGAGGATAAGAAGCGGTGAACTGATGCCGAGTTCGGCTAGAATTTTGAGTGAGTCGGCGTTAGCGACAAACTCAGCGCTCCGGGTTTTAATCTGTGTAGCAAATTTCTCAGCGCTAATACTTTTCTCGGGTTTGGTCTTGGGAGATGCTTTGCCCGCAGCGTTCTTTTTTGCTGGACGTTTCCCGCGAGCTGAAGATGTGGAAGACCCCATGGGGAATGTCTCACTTACGTGGTGATTGCCCGGGGACGGAATCGAACCATCGACACACGGATTTTCAGTCCGTTGCTCTACCGACTGAGCTACCCGGGCGCAGACACAGGCCGGGAAATCTACGATAGGGAGGGGGTTGAGTCAACAGGAACCCCGGGACGCACGACAGCGTCGGCTAATATGTCGTGTAGTAGGGCTTTTCGCTTACCAAAAATGGGAAGATAACCCACCCCAAGTGTGAGCAATGATGTCAGATGTCCCGCGGTCCAGATGAAGGCCTGCTTAAGTCCAACTGGCTCATCGTCATGTCCAACAACGGAAACCTTCATTACGCTCTGTCCAGGTGTCTGGCCAGAAGAGGCGACGAGCATCGTGGCAACAGTGATATAGATCAGCACTCCGGCTCGTAGCATGTCGAAAATAAACGGTAATAGAGCGGTTAACTGCTGGGGCTCAAGGTTAAAGAGGGCGTTGCGTGCCTCCTCGGGGACTGAAGTCATCAGGCCAAATCCGACGCCAAGGCCAACAAACAGTCCGACATCAAGAAGACCCGCAATGGCTCGCCGCCAAACTGGTGCTTGGGTAATTGACGCACTTTCACGTTGCTCGGCCCCGGGAACGCCGAGCTTCTTCTCCACAGTGAGTTCGTCCAGGGCCTTACTGGCCTGCACTTTAACGTCAGTTTTAAATTTGGAGAACGCTAGATCTAGCGCTGCAGTATCGAGCTTCTTATTAGCGGAAGTTGGTACGGAGCTCGTGGAGATAACTTTTTTATCGGGAGATAAGAGCTCCTCTTCGACCATATCAAATAACATATCGAGCTTCTCGCTCGGTTGAACCGCGCAAATTTGAGCCGAATCAATCTCCACCTCGTCGTCACAAGCAGCAGCCGAAAGCTCCTCAATCTCGTTCGATACCGCATCCCACGCCTCTTCGACAATATCGTCGGCCCCATCCTGAGGCTCCTCAGTAGAAGTATCCTGCTCCTGCTCAAAGTCCTTAAAC
>CAYMWO010000136.1:0-8069 GCA_964393905.1 uncultured Bdellovibrionales bacterium
CCCGCAAATTGTTGACGTCCTTTGCTCCGCAAAGGACGGTCCCAATTCTGCCCCCCGCCCCGCCCCCGTGCGGGTCCACAGTACAAATTACACACCCCCTCCCCGGCTGTACGTGTTACAGATTCGCTGCGCTCTCTGGGTTGGGAAGTAGTGATGGGCTCGTAGGTGATTCATCTTTAAGTCTTGCAGATTCGCTGCGCTTTCTGGGTATGCCTGATCCTTTGGCTACCGCGTGTGGTCGAATTAAAGTAGTATGATTTCTCAATTAACTGGAGTTATTTTGATGGATTCTCAAGTATTGCTGGATTTGGCGGTTTCGGCGGCTCGGGTGGTGGGGGCTCGGATGCGGGAGGCTGTGGCGAATGAAGAATTTCGGGTGATGTTTAAGGGGCAGACTGATTTGGTGACGGAGGTGGATATTTGGGCGGAGGAGGAGATTAAGCGGATTGTTTTGGCGGTGTGTCCTGGGCATCTGGTGGTGGGGGAGGAGACTAGTGCGGCGTTGGCTACTGAGCGTGGGGTGAAGTTGGAGGAGTTAGTGGCTAAGGGCGCGGTTTGGATTGTGGATCCGATTGATGGCACTAGTAACTTTGCTAACCGCATTCCCATCTGTGCGGTTTCGCTCGGTGTTGTAATCGACGGCGTGCGCGAGGTGGGAGTGATTTTTGATCCGTTTCAGAACGAGATGTTTACTGCGGTGCGTGGGCGGGGCGCGCAGATAAACGACAAGACGATTAAAGTCAGCCAGAAGACTGAATTGAAAAATTCCTTGCTGGTGACAGGGTTTCCGCACGACAGAATCCAGAACTGGGGCGCTTATCGCGGGGCGTTTGAGAAGTTTTTACTTAACTCACGAGACCTAAGGCGCTTTGGCGCAGCCACTATCGATCAGTGTTGGGTGGCTTGTGGACGGTTGGATGGCTTTTTCGAGTATGGGTTAAAGCCCTGGGACGTCGCGGCCGGGTCTTTGATTGTCGAAGAAGCCGGGGGGAAGATCGGCTCGCTTGATACAGATCCTAAATTTTCACTCTTCTCCAAATCCTTCGTCTTTTCCGGGCCGGGGATATTTAAGGAGATGAACGAAGTGGGAAGAACAACATAGGCAGGGCGAGGTATGATGCAGGATTTCGAGAAGTTTTCAGCGAAGATTGCCGAGATTCGGCAGCTTGGTTTTGTCATGTCGCTACTAAACTGGGATCAGCAGGTCTATATGCCACCGGCGGGAGCGCAAAGCCGGGGGTTACAACAGGCAGCGCTTGCCACAATTAAACATAAGCTTCAGACAGATACTGAGCTGGTGGATCTAATCGAAAAGCTTAAATCTACAACCGGGCTAACTGACGAGATGCAGGTAGTTGTGCGAGAGGCGGGGAGAGATATCGAGCTTGCGCGGAAGGTTCCTGTGGAGCTCGTCTCGGCGCTTGCCCGACAGGAGTCTGAGACTCATGATAAATGGCTCGAGGCGCGTAAAGCGAAAAACTTCGCCGTAGTAAAAGAGTCCTTCGACGCACTGTTAAAGCTAAAACGCGAACAGGCCCAGGCGCTCAGTGTGGGGAGGCCCGATGCTGGTTCTAGTAAAGATGTGCTCTACGACAGCTTACTCGACCTATACGAGCCCAAGGCTAAGTCTGCTGATATCGCCACATTGTTTGCTCATGTTGGACCGGAACTTTCCGATCTACTCCGCTTTATTTCTACCCGTGCTCCGGAGAAAAAAATAAATCCCGCCCGGGCAGGGTTTCCGCGGGAGAATCAGCGCGAGTTTTTAACTGAAGTTGTAAAGAAGATGGGGTTTGATTTTAACTCCGGCCGTATCGACGAAACCGTACATCCTTTCTGCTCCGATGTTGGCGCGGGAGATGTGCGACTTACTGTGCGCTACAACGAGTCGGATATTGCTCCCGGATTATACGGCGCAATCCACGAGGCGGGTCACGGACTTTACGAACAGGGTTTCCTCTTAAAGAATGCCTATACGCCGCTCGCGGAGGCCGTCTCGTTAGGAATTCATGAATCCCAGTCACTGCTCTGGGAAAAGCGTATTGGGAGATCTAAACCCTTTTGGGATCATTTCTATCCCCGGCTGCAACAGCTTTTCCCGGCGGCCCTAAGTGAGGTCTCTTTAGATAAATTTTTCCGTCATATCAACGACTCTCGGCCCTCACTTAACCGTGTTGATTCTGACGAGGTGAGCTACGGGCTGCATATCATTATCCGCTTTGAATTGGAGAAGGCGCTTCTCTTGGACGAGCTAGCGCTTCCCGACCTGCCCGGGGCGTGGAACGAAAAATATAAACACTACCTAGGAATCGTCCCGCCTGATGATTTTGAAGGTGTCCTGCAAGACGTGCATTGGTACTCTGGCGCGATTGGTTACTTTCCGACCTATCTCTTAGGCGCGCTCTTTGCCGCGCAGATTTATGAAAAGTTTATCGCCACCTACCCTGATGTCGAGAGCGAGTTTAGAGAGGGAAATTTTCTAACTCTAAAAAACTGGCTCAACCAGAATATCCACCAACACGGAAGAAAATTCTCTTCGGTGCAGTTGATTAAGTCAGTCACCGGCAAAGAGCCGACGCCTGAGCCGTTCATCAAATATCTAAACAATAAGTATCGCGAGATCTATAAGTAGACTACCGAACCTGCCCCGGTTAACGTACTTGCACCGAACCGCTGGAGTCTGACACGCCGTGTTGGTTTTCAGCGCGGAGCGTTACGTAGACATCTTTGTCCTTCGGGACTGCGCGTAGGTAGTAGCGAAACACCGGACCGTAGGTTGGGTGGTCGAACTTTTCTAATGAGCTTACTGGAATGACGATGTGGCGGGAGAGTTCGGACTGTGTCGTCCCGTAATCCAACTGGTAACTATCGACCGGCTCTCCTGTTGGAACCTGCCAAAGAATCTCCAATGCTCCGCCGTTACCATCGGTCGTAGCGTCAAAGGAGTTCATCTCCTTAGTTAAATCCATCTCTCCTAAGGCAGTAGTTTTTACAACCTCAGTCTCGGACGGCGTATTCTCGTCCTCAACAACTTTCGCCTGATCCCCATCGCCAGCCTTGGCCTGAGCCCCGTCGAAGGCCGAGTTATTGGAGCTAAAAAAGCTACAGCCGCTTAGAAGAATCAGCGCGATACTGAGACTAAGAATACTAGAGCTAAGAGTTTGTTTTTTCATGTGATTTACAACAGCTAGTTAAAGTTTGAAGAAGAAGTTTTCGCCAATTACGGGCTCAATTCGCCACTTCAGAATACAGACGGAACGCAATTTAGGAAATTTCTATCTTTTGTGAAGCTTAGCGGATTGCTAGTTTATTGCTTGAACTAATATCAAGTCAAGTTTGATGCTTTAACGATGGCGCAGCCCACAAGTCACTTCTCATTTTCTACTCTCTTAGGGATTGGATATGCCCTGGTCGGTCTTTATATCCTTAATATCCAGCCCGAACTTACTGTATTGGCTGCCTTAGCCGTATTGATTGGTGGCGTTCTTCCAAATGTTGATGACAGTAACAGCCCTCCGGCAAAGGAGTTTGGCGGCTTCCTCGCAGCGCTTGCCCCAATAATTTTAATGGAGCTCTATCCGAGTTTAAAACTAGGTGGAACTGCGCGAATCGCGCTGGTCGTAATCTGTAGCTACATGATAACCAAGGTCGTTGTGCAGCGTTTCTTAACATCCTTTACCGTGCATCGCGGGATGCTGCACAGCATTCCCGCAGCAATTGTAACCTTCGAGTTGGTCTATCTACTCTTTTGGGATATGGCGACATTTATCCGTCTCTATATCGCAGGCGGAGCATTTTTGGGTTTCATTGTGCACCTAATAGTGGACGCCACGGGAAATATCGATTTCTGGGGGCGCGCCATGGGGAACCCAACGCGAAAGCCGGCAGTACTTAAGTTGGCCGGGCCTAGTTGGGGAGGAAATTTTGTCTGGTATGGCACAGCGCTCGTATTAGGCTGGATGGTTCTTAAAGACTTCTATCCGCAGCTTGGAATCTACGCTGGAGTTAAATACTGACGGTGAATAATCCGGACGATAAGGCTCAGCCAAAGCGGGGCACAGAAGGTCGATCCTCAACGCCTACGGCGAAAAAAATCGAGCGTCCGCTGATTCCGGCCTCTACCGATACCTTTCTTCGGGAGGATCTCCTCTCATCTGCCGAGAGCTCCTCGACGGGGATCTTTCTCAAGGATGACCTAGCTAGAGCCGAGAGAGGTAAGGTTAGTAGCGATTGGGAGAGCGACGATGGCGAAGAGTCTGTCGACCCAATACTTTCAGCCTATACCGATTTCGATATTCAGCTGGCAGAGCTAAAGGCCCTGATTGAACGCAATACTCGCCGTTGGCGCATCCAAGAGAACTTTTTCTATGGATTGGTGATTCTGCTACTGTTAGTTAATATGGGAATGTTGGTCTGGATTGCCGCGCATTAAAGCAGTCGCTAGCCTTTCTTCCAGAGCCTAGCCCAGAATGATCCTTGATTGCTTTCGCTAGCGCTTGCTGGGTTAATTGACTTTGTTACCGCACCCTTCTCCGCATTGCCCCTCTCCAAATTGCCAGTAACGGTTGGCTGTTTGAGGTCTCCGTTAACGGTTCCTCCTGTCGCCTGAACCGAAAGAGCCTCAAGGGTGCTAATAAAGGAGTCAGAAACCACGGGTGTTTTCTCCGTCGATTGCGCCCCAACATCGAAATTCTCCTCAGACTCTCGAAGACCGCTACTCTTTACATACTCGATAATATCCCGAGCGTTCTTCGGTCTATCCGCTGGTGATTTCTCGAGCAGGTTAAGAATCAACTTGTTGAGCCATAGCGGAAGGCCCGAAACAACCTTCTTCGGCGGCTCGGGCGCGCGATCGAGATGCATCCGCATGAGCATCCCTGGAGAGTCCGCATCGTACGGGGCATAGCCTACTACTAGTTCGTAGAGGATAATCCCTAAGCTATATAAATCCACACTGGCTGTGATCTCAGTTCCGAGCCAGATTTCCGGCGCCATATAAGTAGCTGAGCCGATAATCTCATTATGCGCAGTTAAGTTTGAACGCTCGGGACGGGCGACACCGAAATCGGTAATCTTAATCGAACCCGAGTCCGTTACAATAATATTTCCAGGCTTTAAGTCGCGGTGAATGATATTGGCGCTGTGTACAGCTTCTAGCCCCTCGCAGATTTCAATTATCATCTGCGAGAGCCGCTCCTTAGGAACCGCTCGGCGGTTAATTAGATCTGCAAGCGACAGTCCTGGGACAAACTCCATCGTAAAATAGACTAGATCTTTATCCGCTCCGACATCGAATGTTCTGACTACGTTCTTGTGGTTTAGCTTTCTCATGAGCTGCACCTCCCGGAGGAAGCGCTGGGTGTATTTTTGCTCATGCACGAACTCGCCGTGCAGCACCTTGACCGCCACCTTCTCCTCGCCGAGCAGTCGGTCAGTTGCTAGGTAAACACTCCCCATCCCGCCCGTGCCGAGCTCGCGGTCAATGACATAGCGGTCGGCAATAACATAGCCGGGCCCGATGGTGTCGGAGAGAAAGTTTTCTTCTACTTCGTTCGTCACAAAGGCAGACCCCTAGAAATGAAACTCTAGAGATTATCGACGGTTAGCGGGAGTTGCTAAAGCTTAGAGGGCGGCCAGAATGGGCTTAAAGGCGTGGAATAAGTGCCGCGTATTCAAATAGTTAGTAACTAGTCGCCTTTATCACTTTTTTCGGGTGAAGACTTAAGCGAGGCTTTAACGAAGTTTCGGTTCATCTCCGCGATAAACCGCACACTTATTCCTTTAGGGCAGACAGCTTCGCACTCATATTGGTTAGTGCAGTTTCCAAACCCTTCTTCGTCCATCTGCTCCACAAGTCTCAGCACCCGTCGCTCTGACTCAACCGCGCCCTGAGGTAGGTGGTTAAGGTGGGCAAATTTAGCAGACACAAAGAGCATCGCCGAACCGTTCTTGCACGAAGCCACACATGCTCCGCAACCGATGCATTGCGCGGCATCCATTGCGATATCAGCTTCGGTCTTTGGAATCGGAATAGCGTTTCCATCAGGGACGCCACCGGTGTTTACAGAGATAAATCCCCCGGCCTGAATCACGCGATCAAAGGCCCCTCTGTCGACGACCAAATCCTTAAGAATCGGAAAGGCCTTGGCTTTCCAGGGCTCGACTGTAATGTGGTCGCCGTCTTGGAAGGAGCGCATATAGAGCTGGCAGGTGGTGTTCATCTTTTCCGGGCCGTGAGCGACACCGTTAATCATCATCGAGCACGAACCACAAATCCCCTCGAGACAATCACAGTCATAGGCTACGGGCTCCTCGCCGCGGGCGTTTAGGTCGGCGTTAACCACGTCCATCATCTCAATAAACGACATATCCGGGCTGATGTTGCTTACCCGATAGGTAACAATCTTGCCGCGTGACTCGGAATTTTTTTGCCGCCAGATATGGAGAGTAAAATCCATGGTGTGCCCTTTCCTGTTACTTATAGCTTCGTTCTGCTAAATGAACGCTTTCAAAATTAAGTGGCTCTTTGTGTAAGGTTGGAGTTTTTCCGACACCGGTAAACTCCCAGGCGCTTACATGACAGAACTTATCGTCGTTCCGCTTAGCCTCGCCCTCGGCTGTCTGATGCTCTTCGCGGAAATGTCCGCCGCAGCTCTCTTCGCGGGATAGAGCATCGGTGCAGAGTAACTCTGCAAACTCAATAAAGTCCGAGACCCTTCCGGCACGTTCAAGCGATTGGTTTAAATCCTCGCCCGCACCCAGCACGCTCAAGTTTGAGTGAAACTCCTCACGTAGTTGTGGAATTTGTTCCAGCGCCTCTTTTAGTCCGGTGGCGTTACGCGCCATACCGCACTTGTCCCACATTAATTTACCTAGTTCGCGATGGAACGAGTCCACTGAGCGCTTTCCTTTAATCGTCAAAAAGCGCTTAAGGGTCGAGTTCACCTCAGACTTAGCTCGTTCGAACTCAGGATGGGTGTTTGGAACCTTAGCCGCCCCGGCCCCGAGAGTCGCGAAGTACTGTCCAATTGTATAGGGTAGGATGAAGTATCCATCAGCCAACCCTTGCATCAAGGCGCTCGCTCCTAGCCGGTTTGCTCCATGGTCGGAGAAGTTAGCCTCACCAATCACAAACAATCCGGGTAGGTTGCTCATCAAGTTGTAATCCACCCACAGTCCGCCCATCGTGTAGTGCGGTGCAGGGTAAATTCGCATCGGGACTTCATAGGGGTTCTCCCCTGTGATGCTGCGATACATTTCAATCAGGTTGCCGTAGCGTTGAGCGATGACACTTTTTCCAAGCCGCTTAATCGCGTCACGGAAATCCAAAAACACCCCGTTTCCTCCAGGCCCGACACCGCGGCCAGCATCACACGCCTCTTTGGCACTTCGAGAGGCGATATCTCTCGGCGCTAAATTTCCGTAGCTTGGATACTTACGCTCTAAGAAGTAGTCCCGCTCATTCTCGGGGATAGACTCAGGTGAGCGCGTATCGCCCTGAGTCTTTGGCACCCAGATGCGGCCGTCGTTACGTAACGACTCCGACATGAGCGTTAACTTTGCCTGATGTTCGCCAGCTGCTGGTATGCAAGTCGGATGAATCTGTGTGTAGCAGGGATTAGAAAACGCCGCGCCGCGCTTATAAGCTCTAAAGTTCGCTGTAACGTTACAGCCCTTAGCGTTGGTAGAGAGAAAAAAGACGTTGGAGTAACCACCCGTTCCGAGCACCACAGCCTCGCTTGAGAATGTCTCAAGCTTACCGTTTGTTAAATCCCGGGTGACAATGCCGCGCACTCGTCCATCGATGATAACGATATCGTGCATCTCCTTCCGCACATGCATTTGCACATTACCGAGCCCGATTTGCCGACTAAGCGCGGAATACGCCCCGAGAAGCAGCTGCTGCCCTGTCTGCCCACGAGCATAGAAAGTTCTAGAGACCTGCGCGCCACCGAATGATCGGTTTGCGAGATAGCCGCCATACTCCCTTGCAAACGGCACACCCTGCGCCACGCACTGGTCGATAATATTCACGCTCACTTGGGCTAAGCGATAGACGTTTCCCTCCC
>CAYMWO010000137.1:0-7997 GCA_964393905.1 uncultured Bdellovibrionales bacterium
AAGAATTAGTTCTTCCTCATCGCGGTCGATATTAATGCGCGGGAAGAGCGCCGTGCCAGCTTGCGGAAGAGGGCAATGAATGTGTTCGGACTTACTTAGTTCACCCCTTGCAAATATCACCCGCTCTCGAACGCTCTCCTGCATACTACTGGTGAACTTAAGGCCCTCGGCAAAGATTGCAGGTAACATGCTCTGGGTTAGATAGTTTGCACCGAGAAATGTGTCGTTTAGAATCTCTAACCGCTCCCCAAACCTTTTATAAGCAACATCATTTAACGCAATCCAACCTAGCTTCATGTCAGGCAAGGCAAACATCTTAGAGATTCCATTTAGGTGAAAAACGGGAAGCTCTGGATAGAGCGTCCCAAGCGGGGGAATTTTCATGTTCCCCGGAGTGCCGATATTTCCAATAGAAAATGAAGCGAAGACCTCATCCACTACTAGCGGCAAATTTTGAGCGCAAATCGCCTCGTTCCTCTCACAATGCACAACCCCTGTTGGGTTATTTGGCGAGACGATAATCAACCCGCGGGTAAGGTTTGTCACACCTTCCCTAAGAGACCGTTCCGCAATCATCCATCCGCCATCCTCAGATAGCTCATAACCGACAAGCTTTACCCTGGCATGCTCCGCCAGTAAATCAAACAACGGATAGCTCACGGCGGGCGAGAGAAACTCCTCTCCCGGCGCGGCAAGAAGTGAGAACAGAAGTGCATAAGACTCTGAAGTGCTGGAGGTGATAATCACCTGTTCTGGTGGGATATGTAGTGCCGGCTCCCGGGAGCGATAGTAGCTTGATATCACCTCGCGCGCGGAGAGTAGCCCTTTAGAAACCGGCTTGTAGTCCCGGCCCTTAAAATAATCTATTGCAGCTGAAATTAAGACATTCTCAGGAAAGAAAAACCCCGCCTTAGTGAAGCTTGCGTTTGTAAGGTCGATTAGCGGCCGACCAGAAGATAAACGTTCTAAACGCGCAACTTCGATTCGATTGGGCCCGAGGGGCAAATTTGCGAGGAATCCTGACACAGTTTGAACCTACCAAATGCCGTGCTTCGATGATAGAGTGCGCTCGCTTTACCCTTAAGGATGATTTTTATGAACGTATTTTCAACATTTCCTGAGAGCGCACGGCTTTGGGTTTTTGGTGCATGTAGCGCAATCCCTGCCCAGACTTCGGCCAAATTTCTAAGCGAGATAGCTGAATTTCTACAGGGGTGGAACGCCCACGGCAAGTCCGTTAGTGGGGAAGCCGGGCTCTTTTGTGACTACTTTCTTATCGTAGCCGCAGACTCGGAGCTGACCGAGATCTCTGGCTGCTCGATTGATAGTTTAGTCAAGGCCGTCTCAGGCGCGGCACAGAGCGTGGGTATTATTTTATCCGACGGTTCGCATGTGTATTATCGAGATGGTAAGCGAGTGCACTGCGTCGCACCTCATGAGTTCGAGAATTTGGTCGTTAATGGCGCAGTCACTCACGACACTTCGGTCTTTAATAACAACATTCAAACTGTTGGGGAGTTCCGCGATGGTAAGTGGGAGCTTCCGTTTAAAGACTCTTGGCATGCTCAGGTTTTTCGCTGCTAGAGCTTTGAAGCCACAGTTCCAATTCCAATAAATGTTCCAAGCGCTCCACCGAGATTAGCTAGGGCCATAATCAGTAGTATCCGTGTGGCACGGTTGGTCCAAATCCCGCGCATACTCTGCACATCAACTGAGATGTTCTCCAAATCTCGAACCGTGGGTTTTCTAATTAACGCCTCAACCAGACCCGCCACCCAGCCAACGGCAATGGCCGGGTGGATTGTAGTAATAGGCGCCGAGACAAAGGCCGAAAGAATTGTCAGGGGATGAGCGAGGGCTAACGCGGCTCCGATTGCCGAGGGGATACTTGTGGAGAGGATCCAAACTTTCACCATCGCTAAAGAGGTTTGAAACCCGGATCTGAAGAATCCCCATACAAGCATCACCAAAAATACAGCGGGAATGCTCCAGGTAAAGATTTTTGCTCCGAGTCTGCCAGGGGGCAGCTCCTCAAGTGGGAGAATATCAATTGGCGTTCCAAAGACCGCTTTAATACCTGGAATATGACCCGCGCCTAAAACTGCGACAACCGTTTGCCCCGGAGCGTCAGCAATTTTACAGGCCATGTACAAGTCACGCTCGTCAATCAGAGCCTCTTTTAGACCGGGAAGATGCGCTGAGAACTCAGCCATCATCGCTGACAGCGCGTCTCCCTGCTTTAACTCTTCAATCTCACGCTCGCTGACAGTTGCGCTGTTAAAAACGGAGAATAAAAGCGATGTGACGGTCTTTAACATCGACCAAAGGCTGGCCTTCGCCCAGGCCCGCTTTAAGGTAATCTTTACCTCTCGGTCAACAAGTTCAATTCGGGCACCAGAATCGTTGGCGCAACTTATCGCGGTCAGCATCTCTTCACCGGGCCGGATATCGAACTGCTCAGCAAGTCGCTTCTGAAACGCACTAAGTGCCAATTGCGCCATCAATAGGTAACCACGCCCACTTTTTATGACTTCAAAGAGGTCAGTCTTTTGCCAGCGAGTGGGATCGGTCAGGGAATGAAATCGACCCTCATCAAGTTCAACACAAATTGTATCCGGCCTGTGCTCCGTTATTACCTGACGGACTAGTTCAGCGCTTTTGCGGCTAATATGCGCGGTGCCGATGAGAATAAAACGGCGACCGAGAATTTCGATGACATCGACGTTCTCAACTGCGTGCTCCATTGGGGAGCTCTCCCCAAAATTTTCAGAATTACTTTCAGATTCAGAGTTCATAGCCGCCCATAATCGTCATTTGGTTCTCTCTGAGGAAGAAAAATGTTCTCAGCTGGCCTTAAAGCTACCAAGAGCGCCCCTTTGGTGACTTTACTCACATTGCGTGAATTCAGCGCATGGTGGCGCGTCAGAGTTTAAGTTATTTTAAGGACAAATGCCAATGACTCCAGATAGTTATTTAAACGATGAGAAGGTTTAGATTCGATGAAGAAACATCCTTGTACGACGGGCATCAGACATTTAGATCATTTTTTCTGCGCGAGACTGCTCATGGCGCACGGTTTTAGTCAAGTAATCGTTTTGGACTTCCGACTTAGTGAGACGTCCAGCGGTTTTAACGGGCTGCAGTTCTAACCCGGGAAAGCAGGTAACGGATGAAGGTTAAACAAGGTTGTTTTCGGCTTTGCCGATTCTTTGCTCTTTTACTTTTTACGCTATTGGTGCGTGAAGGTGAAGGTCAGGCCGTCCTTAACGAGCAGTTTAGTGCCCGCGTGACGCTGGCTCTCTGCCCGCAGTTCGGAGCGGGCGGAGTGAGTATCGATATCGGCTACCGAGTGGGTGAGAGTGGGGCAGTATACTCCGCGCCAATAATTTCCCAAGATATAGACCTCAGCCAAAACAGAGCCGCGCTCACATTTGTGCTGCCCAGCACATATGGAACCACACCGCTCCATATCATGGCCTATTGTCGTAATTCTTCCGGACTAAGCGCGCCTTCGAACATCGTTGCTCTAACAAACTGTAACGTCCTCGCAACTCTGGATACGGACCGCGACGGCATACCAAATGACGTTGAGGATTCGAACTGTGATAACTCATTTAGCCCAGGGGATGGCAGTAACCCCGATAACGTTGATACAGACGGTGACGGCGCACGTGATTTAGTCGAGTTGACATATGGAACGAGCCCGACAAACCCCGGAAGCAGTCCACGGCCGATGATTTTCTCAGGCGGGGCGTTTGATCCCGACGGGGATGGAGACTCTAATCCGGTAGCCTGGAGGGGAAGTAACGGCTTTTGGTATATTCGCGACTTTGCCGCCGCTGGTAACCATCTGGCATTTCAGTGGGGACTCTCGGGCGATACACCAATCGTCTATAACCCACGCGGGAAAACATCTGATGTGGGAGTAGTTAGAAACTACAACAACTTTCTCTACTGGTATCTGCGAGGAGCGGGTTTTAACCGCACCAATGGCAGATGGGAGAACGCAATTCCGTTTGGCCTATTCGGGGATAATATCCTACCCGGTCCGTGGGAAGAGCCGGGGACAACCAACCCGGCCGTTGCCAGACTCTACGCCGGACGTTGGTATTTTTATATCTACAAGCGTAACGGCACCGTGAAGACCGTTTCTTGGGGCGGGGACGGGGATGTGCCTAAGGTTGCTGACTACGACGGGGACGGTGTATTTGATGTGGCTGTTTTCCGCCCTCGCACTCAAGAACTCTTTATTTTGAAATCCTCCAACGGGAAAGTAAACGACTATAAGTTTGGTAGTGGCACAGCTGATTACACAGTGCGCGGAGATTTTACCGGAGACGGCGTGCACGAAATCTCGTTCTGGGAGCCGCTTCAGGGAATGTTCACCTCGATGACAAGCGATAACGGCTTTAACGACGCCGGAGCGGCGAAAGAGAGCCCGCGCTACTTTGAGGCCTTACAGTTAGGACTTTACTTCGTCCACGTTCCGCTGAGCTTTAACCATCACGGCGGCCAGGACCTTTACACCGTGGTCGATCATGCGACGGGATTGCGTTATAGCCGAGCCCGAAATAACCCAGCCGCCGCCCCAGGGGCTCTCCAGTGGGGGACTCCGGGGGATTCGTTAGGTTAGTTGCACTATCTTTAGGCTGCGCGTTATTAGTGGCGCATGACAATTTCAGCCTGGGGCGACAAAGAGACCAAATATTTCTACGAACTTACTCCGGAGCGCATTCTTGACGCTGTGGAGGCCTTTGGATTTCGGGCAACGGGTCGCTGCATGCCGTTAAACAGCATGGAAAACCGGGTCTACGAAGTTGAAATTGAGCTAGAGGAGGGGGTAACGGTAAAGAGTCCTAGTGAACGGTTTCGGATTGTAAAATTCTACCGGCCAGGGCGTTGGTCGAAGGAACAAATTCTAGAGGAGCATAAGTTCCTCCTAGACCTGGTTGAATACGAGATTCCTGCCGTAGCTCCGCTTCAGATTAACGGCGAAACGCTGCTAACTATCCCTGAGATCCAGATCTTCGCAGCCGTGTTCCCGAAGATTGGGGGCCGAAGTCCGGACGAGCTAGACGATCAACAGATGGCTCGCGTCGGGCGCCTATTAGCGCGGATGCATGGAGTTGGAAGCGCGGGAACGGCTCCGCACCGACTTGAAATTAATACCGACACATATGGCTTAGCTAACCTTGAGTATCTACTTTCGAACTCACATCTACCGCAGGATGTCTCTGCAACTTACAGTCAGGTGGTGCGTGAGATATGTGCGTTATCAGAGCCACTGTTTCGTAATGCGACGAACCATCGGATTCATGGTGACTGTCACTTAGGAAATCTACTTTGGAACGACGAAGGTCCGTTTTGGGTCGATTTTGATGATATGTTACGAGGGCCGGCGGTGCAGGACTTGTGGCTGATTATTCCGGGACGGGACGAGTATGCCATACGAAAGCGGGATATTTTGGTTAACGCCTATGAAGAGATGCGCTCGTTTGATCGGTCCGCGTTGCAGCTAATAGAGCCGCTTCGGGCGCTCAGGTTTATCCATTTCAGCGGCTGGATTGCTAGACGCTGGGACGACCCTGCGTTTAAGCAGGCGTTTTCGCATTTTGGGACTGGGAGATATTGGCAGGATCAGGTGCAAGACCTTAGAGAGCAGCTCGATTTAATCAGGGAGGGTACTTACTAATTAATCTGGGGTTGTATTTCCTTCGCTCCTTGATTCTGCTGCCCAGACGGCTCACATGGGGCAAACCAGCTTTAACCCAGTTTCCCGGACCTTGCCGTTCGCGGTGCAGCGGACAATCTAGACGAGGCGAGCTAACAGACCACTCGAAAAAACCTGCAAGTGCAACCTACCCTTGATATTTGACCGGCTAATGTCTTTGTGAATGGCAACATCGTTTTGAAACCGTATAAACAGTAAAGGAGAGTTGTCAGGTCTATTAAAAAAGTAATTCTTGTTGGAAATCTCGGGGCAGATCCCGATTACACTACACAAACAAAGATCCAGCCGACTGCTGGTTCTCAATAGAAACCGACTGCGCAAGGCGCATAGGGGAAGGTAAGACGGAGAAAGAGACTCCAGAGCACAATATTGTTTGCTTTGGTTCTATTGCAGAGAACGCGAGCAAATACCTAAAGAAGGGCCGACAAGTTTACTTCAAATGAACTCTTGTTCCAGATGCCTGGGAGGATAGTGACGGAAAAAATATGCGGGTGTGAAAGTACATGCTCAGACAATTGAGTTTCTGTGGTCAGGCGGAGCTGGTGTGAAAAAAGGGGCGAGGGGTTGGGCGGTTGAAGACGCGGTGTAATTCACTATTCAGGCCTCTTGAATAGGAGGCCCACATTAACTCTGTATAGAATTAAGGGTTAGTGCTTATGCATAATACGTAGTTTTACGTACAACATTTCGATTCCATGTAACTATTAAGAGATTCTATTCTGTGGTTAGGATGTCTCTCGATGGCTAGGTTCTAGCAATTTAGTCCAAATTAAGTTTGGTCCAGCTAGTGCTTTCTCCGGTTCTAGAAAAGGTTTTTTCATTAATCTTTATAGATTTAATTTCTAGCGGAGACTTTCTATGTCATTCGAGTCACGTCTACGACGAATCTTTTCGAATCAATTTCTAATTTTCACCTTATCTTCGATTTTACTATTCCAATTATCCATAAAATCAGCGAATGCCTTTCCGGCGGACTTCGATGGAGATGGTAAGAATGATTTAGTGTTATGGCGTCCTAGTGGAGTCGACCAAGGCAAATGGTTTGTGATGCCGTCTTCGGGCACTTGTCCAAGGATGATGTGTACGCCATCAACCGCACCCTGTGCTCCGTATTATTATGGTGGTTGCGTATTTCAGTGGGGTCTTACTGGCGATAAACCAATATCTGGAGATTACGATGTTGATGGTAAGGCTGACTTCACAGTTTTTCGACAAAGCAATCTTACTTGGTACATTTTTTATTCTTCAGGCTCTTCTGTCACAGTTAGTTTTGCGGGAACGGGGGCCGATTTAATAGATGAGGCAGATATTAATGGGGATGGTCGTTCTGAAATGATTCTTATGACTAATCCTTACGCGAACAATAAAGCAACTATCAGCGTTCGGTATTATACGCCAGCACAAGGGATAGATGTGGACAATTATCTTGTTGGATTGGAAAATCCAGGAGTCGGAATAGCCGAAGTTACTTTACAATCAGCAAATTATCTGAGTACGAGTCCTCGTCCGGAGCCGGCCTTTTCCTGGTATACGACGGTAAACTTCGTTACATACGATTTTAGAGAAAGATGGTCGTACCTGGATACGGATACCGGCACCGGTTTACTGTGGCCCCTCGTTGATAGACACATGAATACTGCTCACCATCCTTTCCCCATTTTAAAACGTGGAGACTTTGGGGGTAATGTGGCGAATCTTTCCGATTTCACATCATGGACACCATGGACCGGAACCTGGAGAACGCAGTTCAGGGGAACAGGACCAGCTCCAGTGACGACACAGTGGGGACTAAATGGAGACGTTCCACTAACCGGTAACTTTGATTCAGATCAGATTGCAGATTATGTGGTTTGGAGACCAGGAAGTGGAATATGGTATCTCAAACCTTCCTCTGGGACTTGTCCTAAAATGTTTTGCACTCCAAATACAGCACCTTGTGCCACGTTTTATTACGGAGGTTGTTATAAACAGTGGGGATTATCTGGTGACGTACCTGTCGATTGAGTTAATTGGTTAGAACTCTTGGGCACAAAATAGATACACGGGAAACTATTATGAAAAAAAATGTTTTAGGCTTTTGTTTGGGCGCTATGATCCTAGGTCCGGAAGCATCATTGGCCTGTAGTCAACTGACGGTTGACATAGGTGGGTCGCTATCCGCGGATGCTCAAATTATATATTCGACAAAGCCAGAAAAGATAACTTCCGATGATGCACCTGTTATTCAAGTTCCGTTGGATGATATCAATGGGGATCAAACGGTCTT
>CAYMWO010000138.1:0-7964 GCA_964393905.1 uncultured Bdellovibrionales bacterium
AAAGGAAGATGCTAAAAAAAAAGGCGGCCCGTAATGCCGCCTCTGTATTGTTGTCTGCTGGTTGAAAAGCAGTCTATCTGTCGCTCGGCCTTTTAAGCGGCGACTGGATAAACGCTAATTCGCTTCTTGTCGCGGCCAGCGGTCTCAAACGCCACAACTCCATCAATCAAAGAAAAAATTGTGTAGTCTCTGCCAAGACCGACATTCCGACCGGGGTGAAACTTCGTGCCGAGCTGGCGCACGATGATGTTACCGGCGCGAACTGGCTCACCACCAAATACCTTCACGCCACGGCGTTGACCTTGAGAATCCCGACCGTTTCTTGAACTTCCGCCTGCTTTTTTATGAGCCATGTTACCTGTCTATTACGCTTTATTTAAAACTCTAAATTAACCAACGATTCCAGTTACGCGAATCTGGGTCATGTCTTGACGGTGACCCTTTTTAAGCTGGTGACCGTGACGCTTTAGCTTCTTGAAAATTGTGAGCTTCGGCCCGCGAAATTGCTTTACGATCTCTGCGCTTACCGCAACACCATCAAGCACTGGCTTACCAACTCTTACCGATTCGCCCTCTCCAACGAGAAGGACGTCATTAAGCTTAATCTCTGAGCCGACCTCGCCTTCAATTTTCTCAACGCTGAGGAGCGCTCCTGGCTCGACTGAATACTGTTTTCCACCGGTGCGGATGACTGCGAACATGGTATTAGAATCCTTAAAGTTCTTTATCTCAGAAGCGGCAGGCGTAAGGCCCGATCGCGACCGTAAAATACGGCCCCCTTGTATGCACAATTTTAGGGAATTTTTCAAGGGGGGTGTTTAGTTAGCTTAGGGTATGAATCTAGTCAAGAATAACTTTCCGAGCCCCGGGGCCCAAAGATTAAGCCTTATTCCGGTTTTTAGCCTAGACCTTAGGGCGTTGGGGCTCTTTAGAATAGGACTTGGGCTGACCCTTACTTATCGGCTCCTGAGCCTATTCACCGATTTGGGAGCCTTTTTTACCGATAATGGGGTACTTCCTCGAGGGGCGCTTTCGAAACTCTCGGTCTTTGATTTTTGGTGGTCGTTAAACCGGCTAAATGGGGAGTATTGGTTCCAGGCCTTGCTCTGGGCACTGCTATTTATAGCGACTATGTCGTTCACTGTGGGTTACCGAACACGAGTTTCGACCTTAGTCTGTTGGGTGCTGTTAGGATCATTCCAATACCGCAACACCCTTATCTGGTCCGGAGGGGATGCGCTGCTAGAGCTTGTGCTTTTTTGGGGAATGTTTTTACCGTTAGGGGCGAGATATTCTCTGGATGGAAAGGGGAAATCTTCCCCAGAGGTGAATCAACTGCTTTCGATCTCGAGCGTCTGCTTCGTATTGCAGATTTTTTTCGTTTACTATTTCACTGCGCAGTTTAAAAACGTTCCCTTGTGGGTAGGTTCAAGCGAGGGGATGTATTACGCTTTAAGTCTTGATGGACTTAGGTCCCAGCTGGGGGATCTGCTTTTTGAGTATCGAGCGCTCCATGTGCCGTTAACCAAGGCGGTTATGGCGCTGGAGCTTTTCATACCCTGGTTAATATTCTGTCCACTTTTCTTCGTTCCTATCCGACTTTTCGTGATTGCAGCCTTTATCGGGTTTCATTTAGGCATTGCTCTCTTTATGAACATCGGGCTCTTTCCGTTTATCTGCTGCGTATGTTGGATAGCGCTTCTGCCAGGGTGGTGTTTTGATCGAGTTACACTGCCCGTTTTGAAAGACCGTATCTCGTATCCTGTCGGGCTGATTCAAAGCCTTTTTTGCGGCGTGTGCTTACTCTTTGTCGTTTGGTCAAATCTCGCCTCCCTAAGACCGGAGAAATTTCGTGTTTACGCTACCGTAAATTGGTTCGGCTATGCGTTCCACCTCTGGCAAGACTGGCGAATGTTTGCGCCGGATCTCATTAAATACGACGGCTGGATTGTAACCGAGGGAACTCTCTCGGATGGTAGGCATTACGACATCTATAACAATCGCGAGGAGATTGACTTTTCAAAGCCCAAGAGTGTGCCTGCGACGTATCCAAACATGCAGTGGAAGAAGTACCTAATGATGGAGCTGCCGCTGGGAAGCAGAGAACATTACCGAGACTACTATCCCCAATACCTATGCCGAGAATGGAACTCGGGGAGGGGAAGCGATGACCCAAGGAGGCTAAAGTCGGTGAGGGTCTTTTTTATGAAGGAGCTTACCCAGCCAGGATATGCCCCGCCGGTAGTGGAGAGGGTGGGGTTGGGGGAGGCGGGGTGTGAGTAAGCCTTAAATCCTCTAGGTAAGGACTCTAAGTGAATCCATTACCTTAGAAACCTTTAAACCCCTATCCCCTTAGAGAGGTTTTAGCCATATATCCTCCCTAAAAGGCTTAAGAAACTCATGAAATCTACCGAAAACTTACTTATAGGATCGAATTACTTGGGTCCTTGCAGTTGAGGTTTAGGTACGATGTTTCGGTTAGTAGTTTCAAAGTTCAAAAAGCAAATATCGATAGCGCTCTCTGAAAGGGGGACGGCTACGCTAGAGGCGGGAATCATACTTCCTGTGTTTGTATTATTGATGTTTGGAATGATCGATGGCTCATTGATGTGGCTAAACGGGCAGATGCTTGAGACTGCAGCGAGAGAGGGTGTTATTTTTGCGATGGGGGTTGAGGATTTGGAACAGGGGACGTTCTCAAACTTAACTACCGACTCCGCTCCTCAATTTAATCAGAGACGAATCCAAGAGCGAATTTATCGCATCATCGACATCGATAGCCGCCTTAAAAGGATGCTCGATTCGAACACAATCCAGGTACAGACAACTTATGACCCCATTGGGTCACCCAATTCCGATATTACCGTCACCGTTAGCGCCCAGTATCTAGGGCTGTTTTACCTATTTAACGGGAAAGTTATTAGCATTACGGCTAAGGGTGACTCGATAGTCTCTTAGTCTTTCACATTTTTTCTACTACTCTGAGGGGCACACTATGGCTATACTGCCGAAAATGGAAGAGACATGTTCATTCCGCGCAATCAAAACAAGCGCATATTTCAGATGCCAGCTCGGCGCCACGATGCTGGAAGCAATGCTGATAAGTCTAGCAGTATTGCTTTTTATGATGTCCCTAATCGACTGCGGTCGGGGTTTGTATCAATATTCAATCGCCGAACAAGCAGTAGCTGACGCCGCACGGGAGGCCGTGGCACGGGCGGACAATCCGGTTTTAAGTGTTTCGTACTCAGATAAGAGCAATGCAGGCAGCGCGGGTTACGCAGCCTGGCACACAGCCCTAAATGCTATTGCTACTGACGCCGAGGACAGGGTGGCGCAGTTTATGGGCACAAGCAGCCTAAAGGACTTTACTTATAATCTCGCTGGGGGAGCTGAGATTAAAAAAGTAGCGGTTCTTGCTCCCTATGATGATGATCTAGTCCTAGACGCCGCACCATTTCCACACTCAGATTCTCCAGCATCCTCTCGACCAGCGGGAGCAAACCCATGGAGGGTTGCTAACGAGAGAAGAGCATTGCAGGTAACGATAGCTTTGGATTTTAATCCACTAACGCCATTAATTCCGAACTTTACTATTTATGCTACGGCTACGGCGCATCCGTTTTTAGCGCCGTTTCCGACGCAGATGGTTGTGGCAGCCAGCAACGGAGGAGATATGTTAAATGGCGGGGGCTCTCCTAGTTGGGGCACTCCGGTCTCTTCCCATCTGCCTCCGGGTAGGCGCACCCCAGATCCAGGAGATAAAACTCCACCGTTTTTAATCTGTTGGCAGTGGATAACTAATGGCTGGTACAGTTTTTTTAATTGTCCGCCAGGGTATCATCCAAATCCTGCATGGACCTATCCGTGTTGTCTTCCGGATATGACAGTCTTAAAAATGGTAACTCCAGTTGGACCAAACGATTTAGGACTTAATTTGGGAAGTGTAAATTTATACGAGGTTTTTAAAATAGGAAGGTTGGCTCCAGTGGGTCCGGCCGAACCCGTGTGTCCTGGTCGGGGACCTGGGGTGGGAGTTGGGGATTGGTGTGGAACGGATAAAATTGATAGGAATGCCATTGCCGGGCCTTCATACACGGTTTATCCTACAAATCACCTAGATCCGCTATCGGGGACTCATAACCTTGCGGCGATTCCTACGATAGAACTAACACCTCCAATTCCCTTTCAAACCATGGCTCATATGAACTATGAGGCATGGCCACCTCCCATGCCTGATCCGATGGAGCGTTTTTATTCAAGCCTTCCGGCGCCGTATGATGCGGCAATTGCGGCTGATTGGGATACACTGCAGATTCCGATAAAAGCTTGTAATCTCTCAATTGCTGATTGCCAGGCTGCACATTTGGAGACTCACTAAGAAAGAGAACGGATGATAAGAAAATTTCGGATCGATAATGAACATGGATATGTTCTGCTGCTGAGTTCTCTTGTGATAGGCGCACTCGTTGCGGTTGTGGGTTTGGTGATTGCGGTTCTGGAGTTGACTAGAGCTAAAGACCTTCTCGATATCGGGCTTCGCGAAGCGGCACTTAAGTCATTTCAATATTACCAAAGTCAAGGAATCTATACTGCCGGTGGGCTTAATGCAGCGGCTCTGAAAGCGACTGAAATTTTTCAAACCTATGCTAATAACTCAGGGATGCTCGCGAGTTTAGTCCTTCAGGGGGATAACGTGTCATTTCAAGTTCAAGCCGCGGTTCCTGACGACACATCTCCCATGGTGGCGACGCTCACCCCCGGACGATTTCTGTTTGTGGAGGATGATGGCTCTTGCGGAATGGGACCAGCTTTCGCCCCGTGTTTTGTCCCTGTTGGTATGATGACGAGGGCTACAGCTTTCAAGTTATCATTAAAAATTGATAATGATATTCTTTATACCTTTCCCCTTCCGGGATTTTCCGATTCGACTGGAGATAGATTAAATAGAAGCTACGCCACAGCCTCGCTCGCGCCATTAGAAATCGCGGTTGTAGTCGATGGCACAAGTTACTTAACTTCATATACTCACCATCCATTCCAGACGACCTACGCTCCGCAGATTAGCTCGTATGCTTACCGAATTGACCCGGCTCATATGACCAACCCAACGTGCCCGTTAATTCCAGCGAACAATTTGTGGCCGAATTGGGATGCTTTTGATTACCCACTTCTCCCGGCATTACCAGGGGTGGGAAGAAGAGTGATTGATCACGCTCAGTCGGATTATTCTATGTGCCTTGATATCGCCTCCGGTCTCGGAATGGAAAGTTATCTTTTTGATATGACTTTAACCACTTCAATATACCCGCAGCCGCTCAGGCAGGTCCTTGATGGCAGCCGTAGAATCCTTGGTCAGGTGGCGAACAATGGAGTGCCTGGAGATAGTGGGGCGTTTATCTTCCACGATGTCGAGCAGGTTCCTGGGCGGGATGAGTTAGAAACCCTTACTGCTGCTGATATAATCAATCCTGGAAATTATAAGACAATATACGACGCGTTGGATCCCAGTACTCCGATGCAAAGTGTGATGAAGTTATTCTTTCCTAGGCGAATTGACTCCACCCGGATGCCAATAAATCTGGATTTACCCGCGGCATTGAACAGGGCTCTTACTACATTTCAGTCTGAAGGGATCCCTTACGCAGACAAGAGGCTTGTGCTGTTTACTCAGGGGATGACAACCTGCACAAATGGAGCGGGTACCTGTCAGATGAACGATGCGGGCTTTACGACGTCAATGAACGCATCGCTCGGTGTCTTGCAAAATTTAAGCGCTGCTGGTGTTAAGCCTTATGTATTTTTATTTGGGGATGCCCCGCATACACTGCTTCGTAAGAAGGGTACGCATTGTGCAACGGAAGAAGAATCGGCAAAGCTGGGTTACACAATTACGGATAATAGCTATACCTGGGCAGACATACCGCTATATGGGTTGATGCAACTGACAACGAAAATAAACCCTGATCCTATCAATGGTCACACTTACATGATGCGTCCATGCTGTTCCACTGACGGGATTCACTGTACGGACGTAAATGCGATTCTCGACGCGGCTTGCGCGGGGGCGGGCATGGATGGAAGTTTAGTTACTAGCGTACCTGGCGTTGTCCTCGATCAATCTGGAGCAGCTGCCGTTGATTCGAATGGCAGACTTCTTTGCGATCCCGATGGTTGGTGGTGGTCCGATAGATTGTTGCAGGGAATTCAGGATGCAAGCGAATATTCGATAGTAATGCCTGAATAATTAGTGAATCCGACTGCGGCTGAAAACCTTTTAAAAAAAATCGAGAATGAGGCTCGCACGCGGGCTGGGGAAGGTTCCCTGCGCCCGCGTGCGATAGCCTGAACTTGTCGTCATTTCATTCGCGTGACCTCCGAGGTTTCAAAGACTCCGAGGTGAAGTTGCCTCTCAAGTTTAGGGTTCTGACCCGAATTGGCGAGAAAGGTGGCTACCCAAAGATAGGTCGCCTTGGGCTTCAAGAAGTCCCTCGGAATGATACCAATCAACATGCCGTTCAGATCAGGTGGACCGCCAGCAAGGCTTGCATTCTGAGCATCATGTTCCGGATTTGCCGGGTTGCCGGGCCAACTTGCGAAGAACGTAACGGCTTCAGCTCCGAAGCTTCCGAGAACCTCACCAACGGTAGGGAAATCAGGTTTCCCAATCACAAAGTTAGTGACTCCACCTTCGGTAGGCTCGCCATTGCTATTGAGTGTTCGGCGATCCCGTTCACTCAGAAGCTCAACGAGCTTTGACTCGACCTCCTTTAGCTCCGAAGATGTCATGGTGCGGTTCAACCGCCACAGTCCCAGCTTCATCCCTTTTGGCCGATACACGAACGCTCGCATCCAGATACCGAAACCGGTGATAGGGCCGCCGCGGTCCTTTCTTACTAATTGGGGATGGGGGTTTGGGATCTCATCCATTCCAGACAAGGGAATTCCCCGAGAGAAGTTAGCCGGGATTGAGTAAACACCTTTCAGGTACGGAGTCGGAGTGGCAGGCCCAGATGGAAACAAGAGCGTATAAGGGCCGACGATCGCTACACCGGCGGAATCGCTTTCTGGGCGGAAGGTTACAGAACGATGGAAGAATGTCTGGAACTCGTACCCAACCGGATCATCTCCAACCTTGACCAATGACGACGAAAGACCAGCACTGGCACCTGCTACGGATGACCACTTTCCAGGCTTTTGTGTGTGTTCGTACTCTCCGGTCTTCACCATGTACCAGCCGTGCTGAAGGCAGGCGAGGGATAACTCAGGACCATAGGAAAGAGGGGGTAATCCTTGACGCATCCGCAGATCGTTCCAACGCAAGAGCCTTGGGATTGCGTCGTTAAACGAGCGCCTGGCAGCGTCGGAGAAGCTGCTAGCATCCGAGGATGAAGGCTTTCCCCATTCGGAGGGCCAGCGATCGAGAAAGGTCGGAACGTCAGAGAGCTCCCAGGAAACAGTCTTCAGCTCCTCGTCGAACTTGAAGACAATCTCAACCGGGTAGACGGTCTTTCCGACCTTCTGGGGAATGACATTCTTCTCTCTAATGGGAAGCCAGTGGTGGTACAGCTTATCGACCACCATCCAGCCATCGATCTTCCCATTCTCATCCGAATCGAGGAACCGCAGCGGAACTCCCGCCACCGTCGCCGTGTATGCCTTCCCTAGGGAAGATGGTGGTGCCTCGTCCGGAGTGTTGACGTAGAGCCGATGGAAGTCGGAGTGATCAGCAAGTGGAACGAGCGGAACTACCGGCATCAGAAGTGCCGCACTGTCCTCTTCACAGAGAACGGGCCGCGCGAAGAGAACGAATAGAACGAGAACAGAAACGCGACCGAAGATGCGAGCCATGTTGGAACTCCAAGGAAGCATCGGAAACAGTATCGCACCCCAGTCGCGCGCGCACCAGCCCCCATGCATGTGTTCCGGTCTTCGCGGCCCTCCGTGTCGAGCACGGTTGCCCT
>CAYMWO010000139.1:0-7906 GCA_964393905.1 uncultured Bdellovibrionales bacterium
CGAACTCCCCCGCCTGGATGCGCGACCGCATCCAGCCGCGCACGAGCGCGGTCTCGGCGAGCGCGACCTTCAGGCCCGCGCCCACCTGGAGGACCGCCCGGGGGCTCAGCTCCGCGGGGAGCCAGAGCCCGAACGCCCGCTCGAGGACGCGGCGGACGCACGCCGCGGCGACCGCACGGGCCGCCTTGTGGGGACGGCGAGCCTGCATCAGGCCCGCCATCACGTCGCCCCACGAGGGCGCAACGCCGTACGGCCGCAGGATCGCGGCCGCACCCCACGCTGCACGCCCCGCGATGCTATCGGCGCGCTCGGGCGCGCCGAAGCGGCGGGCGAACTCCCAGAGCTTCGCGTGCGTCCGGGGCGAGTTGACCCCGTTCGCACTCTGGCCGCCGCGAACGGCCTTCAAGAGCCGCCGACAGTTCGGCGACTCGGCCGCCCGCCGGAGCCATCCGGCGAACGCGCGGGCCTCGCCCACCGTGCTCCCCGACAGCCGGGGAGCCGCGTGCTTGGCGAGGTTCCACGGGAGAGACACTCCCGTGGCGCTCTCGAACGCGGCCTTCGCCGCGTCGATCGCGAACTCCGCGCGCCGCGAGGCGCGCTTCGCGCGCACCTCGGGCGAGACCGCCGGCCACACGGCCGACGCAAGCGGAGCGTACGTCGCCCCCTCGATCTCCTCGCGCCGCTCCGCGCCGCGCGCGGCGCGCGACGCGAACTCGAACTGGCCCTTCCCCGTCTCGCGACGGGACTGGGCGGACTTGTGGAGGTACAGCGCCTCCACGGCGCGGGCCTTGCGGCCCTCGGCAGCCGCCGTGCGATCACGGCGGTCGCCACGGCCCTTGCGGGCCGGGATGGACGGGGCGTCAGCCCCGTCGATATCAAAGAACGCCAGCATGGCCAGCGAGAGGGGGAGCATCTTCATGACACAAAAACCCGAAACCTCGCGGTTCCGAGCTCCTCATCGGGTGCGGTTTCCCGCACCCGGAAACGGACGGTATCGGTGGCGAATTTCACCGACAGCCTTCGTGACCCAAGTTGTTCTTATACAACCGGCCCACAAGAGGCGTTCTATCTGGGTGGTGAAAACTCTTCACCCCCAAACACAACGCCTCTCGCGAGCAAAAAAATAAACCTTAATAACAGCATGCACCTTGGGTCCTAAGTTTTCAGAACTTAAGACCCAAGGCGAAAACACCTTCTACTCAAAAGCTAAATTGAGAATGATCAAAGGGCTTGTTGGCCCTCTTCTGTTATGGCGAATCTGAACCGAAAGGATATGCCAGAAAAGGCTTAAATTTCATGGGCTTTCCCCAGTGTGCACGCTCTCTTGTAAAAGGATCACATTCTTTTCCAAACTCCGATTCGATAGGGGATCAGCCAATATAAGACGGAATATTTTCAACGACTTAGGCAGGTGGTGTGATTGGAAAAGAATGTGATTCCTTGAAAATCAGCTTTTAGCCTTCCTTGCCAACAGGTCCAGCATCCGCTTAGCCAAGCTAAGGGGCATTGCGCATCTTTCGGCAATCTCCTTGGCGCTGGCCTCTTTAATCTTTCTTACACTTCCATAAGCCCGAAGCAGCTCCCGGCGTCTCTTTGGGCCTATTCCGGGAATCGAATCTAGGTCGGATTTAAAAACTTTTCTGGCTCGTGTCTGACGGTGGAATGTTATCGCAAACCTATGCGCCTCGTCTCGAATCTGTTCCAAGAGATTTAGCGCTTTACTTCCCGGCGCTAGGACCACCGGCACCTTTTCGCCTTCTAAAAAAACCCGCTCGGGCTTGGCCGTAACCGACGGCTCTCGTAAACTCTGGCGCGCGCGGTACGGCGCACTTGCAGTGCGCTTCTTCGCAAGCCCTATCATCATCGGCCGCCGAAGCCCCAACTCCTCTCGCACCTTCAATGCTTGAGCCAACTGCTGCATCCCGCCGTCAATCACCATCAGATCCGACAACGTATTCTCCTCTGCCCCTCTTGAAAGATGTCTCATTACAATCTCATGCATCGAAGCAAAGTCATCCGGCTTGCCTTCCTGGCTTAAATGAAAATGCCGGTAGCGGGTCTTGTCCGGCTTACCGTCTTGAAACAGCACAATCGAGCCCACAGTCGACCCGCCCTGAAAGTGCGAGATATCAGCACACTCAATCGTTCGCGGCGCTTCCTCGAGTCCCAGCTCCTTCTGCAAAACCCGAAGCGCATCTTCCCCTTCGGCGGCCGTCCCAAAGCGCGCATTAAAATTCTCCCGCGCATTCTGCCCCGCCAGACTTAGGAGCTTTTGCTTTGGCCCTCGCTGGGGAATGTGAATCGAAACTTTTCGGCCTCGCTCATCACTATAAAACTCTTCCCGGGTTTTCTGGTCTTCGAGTTTAAACGGAATGAGAATCTCCTCCGGGATATCGTTTCCACCGGAATAAAACTGCGTCATAAGTGAGGCTAGGATATCTTCGTTCTCAGCGCTTACATCCGAAAACCCAAAGGTCTTCGCCCCAAACAGCCGCCCGAAGCGCACCATTAAGACCGAAAGCTCTAACCGTTCCCCGTCCCGATAAAGCCCGAAGGCGTCCCGCGAGCCCTCGCCAAACTGTAGCGCCGGACGCTCATCGTTTAGTTTCTTCAGCACTTCAATTCTATCCCGAATTGCCGCCGCGTCTTCAAAGCGTAGGTCGTTCGAGGCGTATTCCATCTCCAATCCAAGAGATTTTACTACTTCAGCATTTTTCCCTTGGAGAATTGCCACCGCCTGCTCAATCCAGCTCTGATACTGGGCCTTGTCGACTTCAAGACAACACGGCCCGGCACAGCGTTTGATTTGATACTCCAGGCACGGCCGAACCCGGTTATTAAAGACCGTGTCCGAACAGGTGCGAAGCGGAACTGTTTTCCGAATCAGGTCCAAAAGCATCCGCAACTCCCAGGCAAAGGTGAAAGGCCCAATATAGCGCGCACCGTCCTCTTCGGCTTTTCGCACCAGCTGCAGCCGCGGCCATTTCTCATCTGTATCGATGCGGACTATTAAATACGCCTTGTCATCTTTAAGCCGCACGTTGTAGCGCGGCTTAAACTTCTTAATTAGGTCCGACTCCAGGACGAGCGCCTGTCTCTCATCCTGGGTGACAACTGTTTCAAGCTCGGCGATTTTTTCAACCAAATACTTAACGTTGGTCCTCCCGTCGCCTCCGCGAAAGTAGCTCCGCACCCGAGCACGGAGCACCTTGGCTTTGCCGACATAAATCACCTCCCCCTTCCGATCCTTCATCAGATAGACGCCAGGAAGTTTCGGCAGAGCTTTTATGCGGTCATCGGTAATAAACGGGTGCGACATATCCACCGAATCTAACATCACCGGGGGATGGCGAGAAAGGGACGAGAAAAAGAGAAGGGCAGACTAAAAGCACAGAACAGATTCGAACAGGAGTCGACTGCCAACGCTTACAAAACAACCGCCAGAGCCAAACTGGTGCGAAGATACCCGCTTTTTCGTGCCTTCCTGCACAGGGAAAGCGCCCCAAGGTTACCGACTTCTACCCCCAAGCGGGAATTACTCCCGCGGCAGAAGATCTCAAACAGGAGTTATGAATATGTTCTCTCAGCATTCTCTAAAATCAAAGATTTCTAGCGGCGTAAAGTTTGGCGTATTCGCCCTTTCCGTGATGCTAGCCGCCCCGCATACAAGCGAAGCGCAGGAGCGCCGCATCTATCGTGGAAACGACACCAGCGGTTCGCAGGTGCTCCAGATAATCGCCAGCCCGACCGCCGTTCTAGAGTTTAGCTCCGAGATAAACCTAAACTGCCGAGACCGCTGGACAGGAGCCACCTACTCCCGGATGCAAGTCATCGACGACGACAGTTACTCGGGGATTGCCGACTTACCAATTTATACGAGTGGCGACGTGGGACTTGCCAACGGCCGGTTCGACTACCGCCCCGACTCCCGCTCCGCCCTTTATCGGGTAAACTACTACCTAAAGATTCGCTCCAGCTACACCATCGCTCAAGTATCAGTGACTTTCTCTAACAAAAACGAAGACTGTAGCGGCTCTTTCTTCGGCGACCTCACCCCTCGCAAAAGCGGTGAATTCCCAGCCAAGTAATTAAGGTCCGTTTTTTAAAGGGAGAGTAGATAACTCTCAAGAAGCTGAATTCGGTCTCTAAGGACGGCAGCTTTTTCGAACTCGTGTCTCTTCGCGAGTTCGAACATCTCATGACGGAGACGGTTGATGAGGTTTTTGCAACCCGGGATGTCCTTTGGAATATCGGGAACGGAGATTTGAATAGCGGCTAGCTCGTCGGTCAGGGTGCTGATGTCATCGGCTTGCACCATCAGCGCATCTGGCGCACGGGTCACAGAACGGGGGGTGATGTTGTGTTGAGTGTTATAGAGCTCCTGAGCGGTGCGGCGGCGGTCCGTTTCATCGAGTGCGGCTTGCATTGAGCCTGTGACCCGGTCAGCATAGAGAATTACCAATCCGTTAATATGCCGCGCGGCGCGGCCGATTGTCTGGATTAGACTGGTCGTTGAGCGCAAGAAGCCCTCTTTGTCGGCATCGAGAATTCCAACAAGGCTCACTTCGGGAAGGTCTAAGCCCTCTCGCAGTAGGTTAATCCCGACCAACAGATCAAACTCTCCGGCGCGTAGCGCTCGGATGATATCTATCCGGTCAAGGGTGTGAACGTCCGAATGTAGATACCGAACCCGCACCCCCACATCTCGATAGTAGTCAGTCAAATTCTCGGCCATGCGCTTCGTGAGCGTCGTCACTAATGCGCGCTCGCCCCGCCCAGTTACTGTCCGAACCTGGTCTAGAAAATCCTCGACCTGAGTCGTAGCAGGCCGTACCTCCACCCGAGGGTCAACTAACCCCGTCGGGCGAATAATCTGCTCAATCACCAAACCTTTGCTGTCATTTATCTCAAACTCCGACGGCGTGGCCGAGACATAAATCGCCTGTCTGGCCTTCTCCTCAAACTCATCAAACCTAAGCGGCCGGTTATCAAGCGCACTCGGAAGACGAAACCCGTATTCCACCAGCGTCTGCTTCCGCGAGCGATCCCCGCGAAACATTCCGACAAGCTGCGGCACTGTCACATGGCTCTCATCAATAAATACCAAGAGGTCCTTGGGGAAGTAATCCACCAAAGTCGGTGGCGCTTCCCCTGGAGCACGTCCCGTTAGATGCCGAGAGTAGTTCTCGATCCCTGGACAGAAATTCATCTCGTCCATTAGCTCCAGGTCATAAAGAGTCCGCTGCTCAAGTCGTCTAGCCTCAAGCACTTTACCGGCTCGCTCCAGCTCCGGGAGCCGTTCGTACAACTCCGCTCGAATAGTCTTAATCGCCTTCTCCAAGTTCGCCCTGGAAGTTACAAAGTGGCTCGCCGGATATACACAGACATCTTGCAACTTCCGCAGAACCTTGCCGCTAAGCCTATCAATCTCCGCCAGCTCTTCCACCTGGTCGCCAAAAAACTCGATTCTGATGCTGCGCTCGTCTTCAGATGCCGGGCATATTTCGACCACATCTCCCCGCACGCGAAACGAGCCGGTTAAAAAGTCGACATCGTTTCGCGAATATTGAAGCGCGACTAGCTTTCGTAAAACATCATTTCTAGAGACGGTCTCACCTTTTTGCAGGTAGAAAACCATATCGAAATACGTCTGTGGGTCGCCTAAGCCGTAGATACAGCTCACGCTAGCGACAACAATTACATCCCGTCGCTCCAAAATTGCCTTTGTCGCCGCATGCCGGAGCTTATCAATTTCGTCGTTTATCGCCGCGTCTTTTTCAATATAGGTGTCCGTCGACGGCACATAGGCTTCAGGTTGGTAGTAGTCGTAGTAGCTGACAAAATAGCGCACCGCGTTTTCGGGAAAGAGCTCCTTAAACTCAGAGTAAAGCTGTGCAGCGAGTGTCTTATTGTGCGCGAGCACAAGCGTGGGGCGGTTAAGCGCGGCGATAACATTTGCAGCCGTGAATGTCTTTCCCGAACCCGTCACCCCGAGCAGCACCTGGCGCGGCGCACCTTGCTCGAGGTTTTCAATAATTTTTGAGATGGCCTGCGGTTGATCCCCCGCAGGCTTGTAAGGGCTGGTTAGCTTAAAGCGGGTGGTAAAATCAACCCGCCCTAGGTGGTTAGTAACTAGCTCCGATTTGGTCTCTACAGAATCTGCCACCTACTTCCGGGCTTTATCGATCCGTTCTTTTGCGAGCCTCACAGCCACCGACCCTGGCAATTCACCGGTCTTCTTAGCCTCATCGAGAATCCGACCAACAGTGCCATAGATACGCGAGACACGCTCCATTACCCAGGACTCTTTGAACCCACCGGGCTCTAAATCCCCGGCACATAAAATCACACCGCCAGCATTAATGGCGAAGTCCGGGGCATAAAGAATGCCACGCGCGATAAGCTTCTTCTCGGTATCAGAGCCTCCAGCAATCTGGTTATTAGCGGCTCCCGCTACAATTTTGCACTTTAACTTACCGATGGTCTCAATATTTACAGTTCCGCCAACTGCGCACGGCGCAAACACATCACACTCAACACTTGTGATTGCATCAAGTGGCACCGCCTTGCCGCCAACTTCCTCGCAAACCGTCGCCAACACCTTATCCCGGGTGTCAGTGATGGTTAGCTGCGCTCCAGCTTTAGCCAGTAGCTTTGCCAAATTGTGTCCGACGTGTCCTACACCCTGAATAGCAACGTGACGTCCCTTAAAATCTCCCGAACCAAAGGCGCGCTCCAAGGAAGCCCTAATTCCGTCGAACACTCCAAGCGCGGTGTAAGGGGAAGGATCTCCGCCACCACCATTTTTCGGATCGCGCCCAGCGACGAAGTCGCACTCTTCAAGAACATAGTTCATGTCGTCGACAGAAGTGCCCATGTCCTCAGCCGCAATGTATGAGCCGTTTAGCGACTTAACCCATTTGCCGTAAGTTCTAAACAGATCTCCGCGGCCCTCTTTTAACGCCCCGTCGGCGATAATCACACTCTTACCACCGCCTAAGTTAAGCCCGGCCAGTGAGTTCTTAAAGGTCATGGCTTCAGAGAGTTTCAAGACATCGCCCAGCGCCTCGTCGACACTTGCATAGGCCCGCATGCGACAGCCGCCTAGGGACGGTCCAAGCACCGTGCTGTGCACAGCGATTATGGAAACCAGCCCTGTGCGGTAATCCCGGAAGAAAGCAACATTTTCATGCTCACGTTCAACTAATTCTTGAAGCACTGACATTCCACCCTCCTCGTTGACTTCCTTTAATACACAGCTCATAGCAGCCTTATTTTTATAGTTTGTGGTTACTTCCAATTACGCATGAATAAATCTAGCGAGCACCCCTTCAGCTCTGGAGAGCAGTAGCTCGCGCGAAATATATGGCACCAGCACTTTAAGTTCAGGGCCTGAGACCTCTCCAGTTACTGCGACCCGTAGCCCCTGAAAAATAGTTTTCGGTGGCAGACTCAACGGCGAAACTCCAAGCCGCTTCCTCAACTGCGCACTAATCTGAGAAAACTGCTCGGCATTATAGCTATCTCTCTCAGGGAGTAAAGGCACCTCTTTTAAGAGCTCTCGCCACATCCCCACCACCTCCTTCAGCTCCACCTTTCCCGTGTCGGTTCCAAATCGCTCAAGTGCCCCCGGACCTGGTGAAACCTCTAAGTCAAAAAGTAGTTTAGCTATCCCTTCAATATCTTTAAGCGTGGTTAACTCTCCCTGAAGCGCCCCGAGCGCCGACACCCAAAATTCAGATCCACGCTGCGTTACGAGCTCGCGATAGTCACCAATAAAATCCAGTCCCCGCTCAGCAAGTTCCGTCACGGGAATCTGCCGCACCCAGTGGCTGTTTAAAAAATTCAGCCGCGCCAAATCGAAAATCGAGGCGGTCTGCTTAACGCGTTCTAGGGTAAAGCTAGT
>CAYMWO010000140.1:0-7896 GCA_964393905.1 uncultured Bdellovibrionales bacterium
ATTATTCCGCCCTCCTGATTCTTTGGCCTACATAGGCGTTCTCGGCCAAAAGAAGCGGATGTCGCCGGTTGAAATGAAAAAAAAGATTGGTAGGACTTTGATTGGGAGGGGAGGTTGAGATTCGGGGTGGATTCTAATATAAGGTTAGTGGGAAATAGGCAGCCGTTATTTTAGGTCTCTTTTCATTTTTATTCTGTATTGCGCGCTTTCTGGGTTTGGACAGTTGAGAGTTTGATTGAACTCTCTGCTGTCTGGGCCCGGGATATTTCTTCCGGCCCGAGTCCTGCGTTGGTTCTTCCGTCGAGGAGGTCGGCATGCGTTTCAACCGGCAGCGTGGTTTCACTCTCATCGAACTCATCATCGTGGTCCTGATTCTAGGTTGCATCGCGGCGATCGCGGTTCCGAAGATTCTGGCCGAGCAGGAGGCAGACGCCAAGACCAGCCTGGAGAAAATACTCGGCAACGAGTACTTGGTGTCGGTGGACGATGACGGGGCCCACAACTACGAGACTTACTTCAATCTCGAGTTCGAGATCGGCGGGTCACGGGAAGTGGTGGAAAACGGCTGGACCTTCCGAGAGTTCCAGTCGAAAGACGGGAAACGAACCTTCCGCTTGGCCTTGCACCCCATCAAGGTCTACCCCGAGACACCAGGTCAGCGGATTCGCGTCAGGCTCCAGCCCAGCCACAAGGCTGCCAGTGACGCGCTGAATTCGGGCTCGCCGATCGCCGTGACTGCCGTCGAACTCGTGCCTCCGAAGTAGGTCTACGAACCGGCGCGTAACAGTTTAGGGACGGTTCACCGTCCCGGGGGTTTTTCAAAAGGCAGGCGGCTGCCTACCCCCAACTTTCCCTGTAATTTGGTTGTGTATAAATATCCGCAGAAAATGAAATCACCAACTAACCCGTTGTTTCAACCAACCTGAACCAAACTTGCTTAATTCTCGGATTTATTTATAATCCAATCCCTCGGATATTGAGGACCCTCGGTTATCACGGATAACTTTCCTAGAAGTTACTATTAAAGAGTGAGGAAGGGCACCGACGGCTGGCTCATAACCGGGCGATAAAGTCATTTCCAATTACCGATCTAAACGGAGTAAGCGTGACGACTAACAACAGTCCAGCAGCTCGATTTCCCGATTCACTACACGTCATCGACGATGACCACTTCCACGACGAATGCGCTGTGGTCGGAGTTATCAATAACCCCGACGCCGCAAACTTTTGTTATCTCGGCCTTTACGCCCAACAACATCGCGGGCAAGAAGGCGCGGGCATTGTCTCTACCGATGACGGCGCAATGTATGCCCACCGCGAAATGGGGCTCGTTTCTGATGTCTTCGATCAAGACACCCTTTCAAAACTTCCAGGCACGGCCGCCATCGGGCACACTCGGTACGCTACTTTTGGCGGAAAGGACTGGCAAAACTTACAGCCTTTTGTCGCAAACTTTGCCGATCAATCCTTCGCCGTAGCCCATAACGGAAACCTGATTAACGCCGCCGAAATCCGCCGCGAACTAGAAAAAGCCGGCGCTATCTTCTCCAGTACCTCAGACACCGAAGTAATTCTCCATTTAATCGCCCGGGCGGTTAATGAAAAGTCTCTAGTAGACCGCGTCGCCGCAGCCCTTAAACAGGTAAAGGGCGCATACTCACTTGCGGTCCTAAGTTTTGGTCGGCTAATCGCCGTGCGTGACCCTGCCGGTGTGCGCCCGCTGTCACTGGGAAAAATCGGAGATAGCTATATCGTCGCCTCCGAAACCTGTGCCTTTGATTTAATCGGCGCGCAGTTTATTCGCGACATCCAGCCCGGGGAGATAGTCGAAATCACAGCCGATGGAAAAATCACCAGTAACTATTCGTTGGTCGCCGGAAAGCACAGCTTTTGCGTTTTCGAGCATGTCTACTTTGCCCGCCCCGACTCAAATCTCGACGGTAAAAATGTTTACGCCGTTCGGAAACGGCTCGGCGCGGAACTAGCAAAGGAGCACCCCGTCGAGGCCGATTTGGTGATTCCCGTCCCGGACTCAGGCGTCCCTGCTGCCATTGGCTATGCGCAGGAGCTGGGGATGCCGATGGAGTTTGGTTTAATTCGTAATCACTATGTCGGCCGGACCTTTATCGAGCCCGCGCAATCAATTCGCGATTTCGGCGTAAAGGTAAAATTAAACCCCATCGCTGAACTACTTCAAGGAAAGCGTATTGTTGTCGTTGACGACTCAATTGTCCGCGGCACAACCTGTAAGAAGATTATCAAGATGCTCCGGCAAGCTGGCGCCAAAGAGGTGCACTTTCGCGTAAGCTCGCCACCAACAACAGGCCCCTGCCACTACGGCATCGACACTCCGTCGAAAGCAGAGCTAATAGCGGCCACCCATGAGCTGGAAGACATCAAGAAATTTATCGATGCCGATACCCTCGGATACCTCAGTAACGAAGGCATGTTTCGTGCAGTAGCCTCGGGAGTTGTAAACGCTCGCGCTAGTCACTGCGATGCATGTTTCAGCGGGGAGTATCCGTTGGGAGAGCCATTGATGTTTTCGTCCTCAGTTGTCAGCATCCGCCAATCGCGCGGAAAAAATTCGTCATCAGGCGGAAATAACAGCGGGAAAGATCGCGCTAAGGCCTTAATTTAACCGAGTAATCGCTGAAGCGAATAGCCGTTCAATTCGGATTAGTAGGTAGATTCGTTGTGAGTAAATTCTAGAGTTGTTGCGTTTGAGTCTCTAGCAGTTTTAGGCAGTTACATGCCGGGGTTATCGTTTGATGGGTTTAGTGCTTAGAAATCACCTAGGCTTATTGCAGCGCGCAGGGCTTAACTCAGCCGGCCTTACTGTAACAATCTGTCTGATTCTGTCTCTGGCACTGCTTAAAAACCCAACACCGGCTGTAGCAGAAGAGAGCACAATTTTCGCCCTTTCCGAGCTACCGTTTCAGCCTCCGGCGAGCCCTCCCGCAAAGACACAAAGTAGCACCGCTCAGCGCACAGCGACCCGCTCCAGCGGCGCACGTGGTTTCGAGGTTAAACTCCCCGGCTACCCGAACACGGTTGCTCTCGTTCCGGTAAAAAAATCCTTAAGCGAAATTTCTATTTACGATGCCGCCGGGAATCCTGTCGGCACGGAGTCGGTTCCTGTCTATACCGTCTCCAACAACAAAGATCTCTTTGGCGTCATGGCGCTCTCAAAATCGGGGGTCTATGCCACGCTGCTTAACCAATCAACGGATAAACCTTACTACTGGCAGATTGCACCGACAAAATCCACGAGAGTAGGGGAACACCGCGCGGTAAAACTCTCCCCCGAAGAGCTTGAGCGGAACGTGCGCTGTGACTTGGATAAGAACGGTCTCAACCGTCTAGTGCGGGCCGATCAGCAACAGGTAAGGGAAGTCGCAGGCATTAATCAACTTCGGCGAGACGGCTTACCCTCTACGGATCCAGCAGAACTTACACTCTCCAATTGGCGCACAATCCAACTTGTGGTTGTCTCCTCTGGTGAGTTTACCGCTGGGCGTGCCGAGAACGAAGTCGTCGCTCAAATCGCATCAACCATTGCCGCCGCGAACCTTTACTACGAACCACTAAAGCTCGTCCTGGAGCTCGAAGGTGTGCAGATTTTTAATAAGGGAAACGATCCATACGCCCAAGCCGCAGAGAATCAAAACGCCTACCAGATGCTGAACACCGTTCAATCCCAATGGGCAAACCGCGTAACGCCTGAGCACGACCTGGTGGCGGTGTTTGGCCGTGGAAACTTTGGCGATGTTTTCGGATTGGCCTATACCGCGAGCTCCTGCGTGAGTCCGAATTTTTCTTATCTCTTTGCCACACAGGGCGGGAATAGCGCCTCGGCGGAGCTCAGCCTTGCCGCAACGCTCGCGCATGAGACCGGCCATTTTATCGGCATGAGCCATGACTTCGAGTTTTACCCGACTGGCCCCTCGTTAATGTGGCCGTTCTTTGTGACAAACCCAACCGGGTTTTCTCAAACCTCAGTTGATGAATACCAGAGCCACGCTTCGCCTGGTGCTCTGGGTGGTGAATGCTTCGCTGAGCGCGAAGCCCCGCCGTCTTCTGGCGGCACAGGCGGAGTTCCACCTGCAGACGGTGTATTGCATTTTGAAGGGGGAGATACCCAGTCAGCTACAGTCGGCGAGGGCGAAAAGCTTATCCGAAGCCTAAAAGTTATGGGGTATAACGCCGGAGTGCTTTATACCGCGGAGAGTCTTCCGACCGGAGTGACTCTTGATGCTCAGACCGGAATGTTAACCTACACACCGGACTTTAATATCGCGGGAAACTCCGGGGGTTCGGCACCCGTTGTCATTCGCGTGCGCGCTAAAACGTTTTCGCTCCAGGGATTTGTGACACTCACCGTGACGGTAAAGGACAATAACCGTGCGCCGGAAATTTCGGCTAAGGATATCTACGAAGTGGAAGCTGGGGAGACGCTGAGTTTTGGGATTACGGCGATAGACCCAGATGCTGGTGACCGGGTGCGATTAACGATTTTGAGTCGCAATTTGCTTCGGGCAATGTCCGGGGCCCGTTTTGGTATTAATGGAAGCGTTGGGGCATTCTCCTGGACTGTGCCGACAGGCTCGGGCGGAGAATACCCACTAACGCTCCGCGCAACGGATCAAAAGGGCGCCGCAACCCTGAAAACAATTCTCATCCGTGTTATCCCGCAGAATTTGCCACCGGTGATAGGGTTTGGCCAGTCATTAGAGAGCCAGAGCAGTGGCATGTTTGATGTCTCACTCTCCGCCGTTGACCCCGAAGGCGCTGCGGTGAACTTTAGCTTCAGCAAGATTCCCGCGGGCACTCTCATTCAATACCGACCAGGCGGCGTGCAGCTGCAATTCGGAAGAACCTCAGCACTGCAAACCGAAACGCTTATCGGTGTGACTGTTTCAGACGGTAAGAAAAGCCTAAGCCAAGACGTTATGCTTTCAATACCGAAAAACGGAGTAACCACCAGCTCCGCCCTTACCTGGCCCGGAATAGCTGGAAAGCCAAAGGCCAGCTCCGACTTTACCGGTGACGGCATCGGCGAACTCACCCTCTATAATAACCAAACCGGCTCTTGGTCGCATTACACCTGCGCCGGAGCACCACAGAGCGCAAAACATTTTGGTGGTTTTATCGGAGACACCCCAGTTCCATACAATATCAACGGCGTAGAGAAGCACGCCATCTATCGCGTCCTTAACGGTCAGGGGTATTGGTTTATTGATGACACAAAGCAGTCCATCATCCCCTGGGGCCTAACCCAAGATATCCCAGTCAGCGGCGACTTCGACGGTGACAAGACCACAGACCGCGCAGTTTATCGCCCAGAAACCGGCGAGTGGTTAATCAACTTCTCTTCCCTACCCACACAGGTCCTAACCGACACGGCCTACATAAAAGCCATCGCCACCAGCATCTATCCGCTAGCTGGAGATGTCGACGGCGACAGCCTAGCTGACAGGATAATTTTTTCACGCCAAGGCTCGGGCTACGGAGTTTTCGATGTCTTCCTCGCAACCGGCCAACACTTCGGCTTCGTCACTGGCGAGACCTCCATCACGGACTCCTTTAAGCCCATAATTTCAGACTTCGACGCCGACGGCCGAGCCGACTTTGCCCTACAACATGGCTCTGGCATTACTTTCTTCCTCTCAAAAGACGGCGGACTAAAACGCATTCAGCACGCAGCCCTAACCGGCACAAAGCTCGCGACACTAAACTGTGATAAAAGCGCTGGCGCAAAAATAGCCGTCATCGACTCCTTAAGACAAAAGCTAAGCTACATCTCCCCGCAGGAAATGGGAGCAGCCTCCTCCCTCACCTTCAATACGCAAACTGACACGAGCACCACTCAGGAGTCCGCCCTTATCGCAGCGCGCCGAGCACAACACATCGTCGCCGATCTCGATGGCGACGGTCACAGTAACGCCGCCGTATTCCGCCCAAACTCCGCCCTAAGCACAGGCGCATTTTTTGATGAAACGCGCGTGTTAACTGGCGCTGGCCCCTTAAATGTAAACGCCTCCTATGGCTACCCAGTAAGTGGCGACTTCGACGGCAACGGAACTTCAGAGCCGTATCTATTTAGTAACGGCATTTGGACAAATCTAGCCACAGGCGAAACGTTCACTTGGGGCCAAGCCGGAGACCTTCCAGTCCCTGGGGATTACAACGGGGACGGACAGAGCGACTATGCAGTGTTTCGTCCGGGGGACTCTAGCTGGTGGGTTTATTATCTTTCTCCTTACGGCAGCGGCTCGCGTCAACAGTATTGGGGGGAGACAGGAGATGTGCCGGTGCCAGCGGATTATGATGGAAACGGAAGCACAGATATTGCAATTTTTCGTCCGAGCACGGGTGGTTGGTATGCGCTACTTGATTCGACAACAGTTCTTACCGGAGCACTTGGGGCAAAAGGCGATATTCCAACGCCAGCGGATTTTAACGGCGACGGAAAGGCCGAGTTTGCAGTTTGGCGTGCGGCGACAGGTGAGTGGTATATCAAAACCGCTACTGGCGCTCAGAGTTACCAGTGGGGGTTGGCGACAGACAATCCAGTAATCGCAGACTTTAATGGCGACGGTCGAGCTGAGCTGAACGTTTGGCGAGAGTCCGACGGCAGCTGGTATAGCCGTGTGTTAGATACTGTCTTCCCTAGCGCTAGCGCTAAGCAGTTTGGCCTTCCGGGGGATATCCCTCTAGGGGGGTTAAAATTCCTCCGCGTTTTCTAGCGCGGAGACAGCCCTCAACCATACACGCGCCGAGCTTTGTTTGCTTGTCTTTAGGGGCACTCTTCGGCTAGATTGTCCCCGGTTAGAGCTTCCCTAAGGAGAGAATATTATGGCGCATGCGCACACAGACGACCACTCAAGTCACGGCATAACCGACCCCTGTAACGACGGGAGTCCGGAGAACTTCTGGGCCCACATCTGGTTTATCGCGATTGTGGTAATCGGCTGCGGAGTGGTTTATCAGCTCTCGCATATCGATCGCTGGATGTATGACAATAACGGCGAGTTCCTTGATTACGACGCTTACCGCGATAACCGCCACGCTACCACAAGTCTCGGCAGCGAGCGCATCGACCCACGCGCACAAGGGGATTTCGTTACAGCTACTAAGCGGGTTGAAGGCGCGAAGTAGGTCTCTGTAATAGTGAGGTTGTTATGACTCAAGCAATCTTAGCAACTCCGGATGCTATCTCTCGCGAAGGGGCGCTGGCGTTACTTCACGAATACACCAAGAGTGAGAGCTTAATTAAGCACTCCCTGGCGGTCGAAGCCGGAGTGCGGTTCTACGCCAAGAAGTTCGGGGAAGACGTTACCCTCTGGGGGGTGACGGCACTTCTTCACGATTTTGATTATGAGATGTATCCGAACCCAGACGAAGGCGGGCACCCTTATAAGGGATGCGAGATTCTAAGAGAGCTGGGGTACCCCGAGATATTAATCACCGCAATCTTAGGGCATGCCGATTACTCCGGTGTGCCGCGCGAAACTCTCTTAGCTAAGACTCTCTACGCCTGTGACGAGCTTGCGGGGCTTATAACCGCCTCTGTTTATGTTCGCCCAGACCGCTCAATTCATACGCTTGAGACCTCTTCGGTAAAGAAGAAGATGAAGGATAAGCACTTCGCTAAGGGTGTTAACCGGGAAGACGTTATCCGTGGAGCAGAGGATATGAACATCCCGCTGGATGAGCATATTGGTAATATGATTGAGGCGATACGGGCTGAGGCTGTAAACCTAGGACTAAACGGTGTCTCCTGAGTCGCTAAAGGCTGGTTCCCCAATTGGAACTGAACTTCCACGTTTTTCGGCAGGTCCTTTGTTTTGGGTAAATTGCCGCTACGAACTCTTCCAGATGAGTTCTAGTGCT
>CAYMWO010000141.1:0-7873 GCA_964393905.1 uncultured Bdellovibrionales bacterium
CAAACCTAATGCGAGATGGTTTTGGGGATAGAGATAACGGTGTGCCGCCAATTGACTGCGAGCTGGAGGTGATTCAGGTCGGTGGCTGGTCGCGCTCGATGTATTTTCAAGAAACGGGGTTACCTTGGGTTTATCCGTCCCCTAACATGCCGACGGTGGACACGGCGATTGTGTATCCGGGGACATGTCTGTTCGAAGCGACGAATCTTTCGGAAGGTCGTGGAACGACCCGACCGTTTGAACTTTTGGGCGCACCGTTTATTGATGGCCAGACTTGGGCGGAAGCGACACTTAAGATGGCTATTGATAAGGAGATTGGCCTAGGCGGCGCAGTGCTCCGCCCCGTGCAGTTTCAACCCCAGTTTCAAAAGTGGTCCGGGAAGGTCTGTGGGGGAATTCAACTGCATGTCGTGGACCGGCGCACCTTCAAACCATTTCGCTGGGGCTTAGCATTGATTCTCGCCGCGGCGAAACTTTATCCAGACGAGTTCGCTTGGCGGAAAGACGCCTACGAGTTTGTAAAGGAAGTTCCAGCAATTGATTTGCTCTTTGGCAGTTCGGTGTTTAGGAAGTTGGTGGATACCGAAGGTGAGCTGGGGGAGATAATCGGCGAGATTGAGCAGTTCGAGAACTTCTTTGGTGAACGGCGGGAAGCTTATTTGCTTTATTAGGATAATGGATGAGGTGATCCGTTGCGGCTGTGGTGGGGCCGGGTTGGGTTATCTGAATTTTTTGGTTGTTTCGGCCGACCATCATACGCATGCGGCCCCCGCAAATTGTTAACGTCCTTTGCAGAGCAAAGGCCGTTCCAATTCTGCACCCCAACCACTCCCCCGTCCAAAACAACCAAAAAATTCAGATAACCCAACCCGGCTAAGCGTTGCTCAGGTTCGATGCGCGCTTGGTTCTAGTATGGGAGAGGGATTGGGACCTCGTGGGCGGTAAAATAGCGAAAGAAAATAGATAGTTTCGGCCGGGGGCTAATTTGACAAAAATGCCATACTCTATTATGGTGTTTGATATGGCAAAAAAGGATGCTGAAAAACTGACCAAGATAACTGCAGTTCTTCCTGAGGCCTTGTTGGAACGTGCCCAGGACGTTACGGGTTCTGGGATTACTCAGACAATTCGTTTGGGGCTTGAATTGGTGGCGGCACGAAAAGCCTACGATGAGATTCGTGAAGCGCGAGGGACTTATAAATCAGCGCTTGATTTAGACGAGCTTCGCCGCGATTAGTCTGAAATGTTTACAATCGACACTAGCTCCTTGGTTGCATATTTAGCTGGTGAAAAAGCCAGGGACACCGAGGCAGTTGATGTGGCTCTTCGTGATGGCACAGCAATCCTAACCCAGCCAGTGGTCACCGAGATTCTTAGCGATCCAAAGCTTCCTAAGAAAATTGAACAGATGATTCTACAGCTTCCGACCGCGGAGCTTAGCGAAGGGTATTGGGTCCGGGTAGGTCATTTACGGAGAAAACTACTTCAGCATAAAAGACGCGCACGATTAGCAGATACGATGATTGCACAACTAGCAATCGACAACTCCCTAATTCTAATCTCCCGTGACGGAGATTTTAAGAATATTGCCCAACACAGTCTGTTGAAGCTGTTCTAAGAAAAGATCCTTATCCAACCAACATTTGAGCAAAAGAACGCTCGAAATCTAATCGACCCTTAGCCGGGGTGGGTTGTCTAAATTTCCCCCGTTGCGTAGGACGGGGGCGGTGAGGGGTGCTAAATTCTAACGGCGTTCAAGCCGTTAGTAATTTGTGGGGCCGCAGGCGAATGATGGTCGGCCCCGATGGAACAAATGAGCAACGGGGGAAATTTAGGCAGCCCGACCCAGCCCCATCCACAGCCACTAAGAAGCACTCCCCTAACCCCGCAACACATCCGCCATCGTAAACAGCCCGCTTTTTCCAGCACGCTGTGTTGCCGCAAGCCATGTAGCGGCTCTTACTGCGCCGTCGGCGAAGATGGAGCGGCTTCTCGCGCGGTGGGAAATTTCTATCCGTTCGCCTTGGCCGAAGAAATAGACTGTGTGTTCACCGACAACATCACCACCACGAAGCGCATGGATGCCGATTTCGGACTGGCTGCGTTCGCCGGTTAGCCCTTCTCGGCCGCAGACAGCTTCATCGTTAAGGTTGATTTTCCGGGCGTTAGCAATTGACTCCGCTAAACTCAGCGCTGTGCCGCTCGGGGCGTCTTTCTTTTTGTTATGATGGGTCTCGACAATCTCAACTTCGAAGCCATCGCCAAGCAGATTCGACGCCATCGCTACCAACTGCAGCGCCGCGTTTACCCCGACGCTCGTGTTTGTCGCTCTGATGACCGGCACCAGCGAGGAAACCGCCTTAATTTCGGCGTCAAAGTCGTTCCCTAAACCTGTAGTGCAAATCAAAAGCGGAAGTTTATTAGCGCGCGCAATCTCCAGCGCCTTCTTTGTTCCAGCCGGAGAGGAGAAGTCTATCAGCACGTCCACACCAGTAAACTCTGGTTTCCAGGCCGAGTCCAATGAGTGCTTAACGCCAGGAAGGGATTTCCCTAGAAATGGGTCGTCGTTTGCGACAAGGCCTGCGACAATCTCTGCGGCCTTTCCAGCATGTGTTGCGCGGGCCGCCGCCTCAATTACCTCGGCACCCATTCTGCCACTTGCACCAATTAGCCCAATACCGAGACGAGACATATATGAAACCGGAAGTTATTAGTGAACGTGAAGAACCTTTCGCAAAAGTTCGCGGGTTCCAGCGGCTACCGGCACTAGCGGTAAACGCATCGTGTCCGTTCCAATCCGGCCAAGCATCGCCAAGGCGGCTTTAGCTGGCGCGGGGTTTGACTCAGCAAAGAGCGCCCGAATAATCGGCATCGCATCCAGCTGAGCTTCCAGGGACTCTTCAAAATTCCCATCATGAAAGTGGTTAGTAATCGCAACCATTGCTTTTGGTATCACGTTGGCGCTTGCGGAAATCACACCTTTGCCACCAGCTGCAAGCATAAGATATGTCAGCCCATCTTCCCCTGAGAGCAGCGTTATCTTCTCTCCCACTTTCTCTACTATCTCCATAATCCGTGTTGCGGAATCCATCGCCTGCTTCACCGCAACGATTTCCTTAATCTGCGCCAGCCGCTCGAAGGTTTCAATCGCAATCTCAACTCCGGTGCGTCCCGGAATGTTATAGAGAATGACGGGCAGTCCGCCTTGCGCGGCGACTGCACTAAAATGTTGAAACAATCCTTCTTGAGTCGGACGGTTGTAATATGGGTTCACCACCAGAGCGCCATGCGCGCCAAGCTCTTTTGCGGCGCGGGTCATCTCGATTGTGGTCTTTGTGTTATTAGTTCCAGTGCCAGCGATTACTGTCACCCGGCCGTTTACGACTTTGATGACGCGCTTTAAAACTTCGAGTTTTTCTTGGGGGTCGAGAGTAGAGGACTCGCCGGTTGTGCCGTTTACGACAAAACCCGAGACGCCACTTTCAATCTGCCATTCGACTAGCCCTTCAAGAGCTGCAAAATCAATCGCCGGTTTGTCAGCCGGTTCAGGCTTAAAAGGGGTTATAAGCGCAGTAATTGTACCTTCAAACATATGGTCAGGACTCCTTTCCGTGTTTTAATCCAGCCTTTTAAGCAACTTCAGCGCATTTACCTCACCCCGATAAACCTCCTCCGTCGGACCCGTCAGGTAAATGTGCCCCGTCCCCTCTTGGTACGTGGCCTCAAACTCCCCGCCGGCCATCATTATCTTGGCCGTTCTTCCGACATGCCCCGCTCGCACAGAGGCGGCAAGCACCGCACAGCCTCCAGTTCCGCAAGCCAGGGTCTCCCCCACTCCGCGCTCCCAAACCCGCATCTTCAGCGTATGGTAATCGATTACCTGAACGAACTCAACATTGGTGCGCTCCGGAAAGAATGGATGATGCTCAATTAGTGGGCCTATCTCCCTAAGATTCAGCTCTTTAAGGCTCTCTACGAAAATCACCGCGTGCGGGTTTCCCATGCCTACGGCATGTATCTGAAACAGCCGACCGGCTACTTCCAGAGGCACCCCTAAGTGCTCTCCCGGTGCACTTACCGGAATGCGTTGGCCCTCAAAAACAGGGGCGCCCATGTTAACTTTAACCCGCTCGCCCTTACCGATTAGTTCAACATCAACTACCCCGGGAAGAGTTTCGATTTGGAAGTTCTTACTCCGTGGTAGTTTGAGGTCGCTCACATATCGGGCCAAGCAGCGAATGCCGTTACCGCAGGTGGAAGCCGACCCGTCGGCGTTATAATAGGCCATCTTAAAGTCCGCTAATTGCGAGACCTGAAGCCCAATTAGTCCATCAGCGCCGATGCCAAAATGTCGGTCACAAACTACCCGGGCGAATTTGGAAAGATCAAACGGCAGTGAGTAGCGGGCATCAATCACAACAAAATCATTCCCCGCGCCGTGCATCTTCACAAACGGCAGCTTTGGCGCCCCGCTCATCGAGTCTGCAAGGTTTATCGAACTTTGTGTGCCACTCTTAAAAGTCATCGGCTTTAGTCTATCTCCAACATCTCAAGCGCCTGAATCTCTTCGCGCAGAAGCTTATCCACTGTTTCACGCGGGCGGATTACATGAGAATGCTCACCATCTACTAAAATCTCCGCAGGTCTCGGCCGGGTGTTATAGTTCGACGCCATGACAAAGCCGTATGCCCCAGCCGAACATAGCGCCACGAGCTCGTCCCGTCTTAGCTCCTGCAACTCGCGGTCATGCGCAAAACAGTCTCCGCTCTCGCAGATTGGTCCGACTAAGTCCACATGCATCCGCTCCCGAGAAGTGTCGACGGTGACGGGTTCGATGTGATGATAGGCCTCGTAGAGGAGCGGTCGGATTAAGTCATTAAAGCCGGCATCTACTATCACAAACTGCTTGCGCGATGTTTTCTTAGAGAAAATTACCCTGGTAAGCAGCACTCCGGAATTAGCAAATATAGCCCGGCCCGGCTCAAAAAGCAGCGTCATTCCCAGTCCACTTAAGACCCGCCGCACCATGGCGGAATACTCACCAACCCCAGCAAAGTTCTCCCCTTTGTAGGAGACCGCCAACCCGCCGCCCAAATCTAAATATTTCAGAGTTGGCACTGCGTGGCGAATCTTGCCGATAAAGCGGGCTAGTTTTTCAAACGCCTCATGGAAGACCTCCATATCAGTAATCATCGAGCCGATATGGCAATCCACCCCAACAAACTCTAAATGCGGATACTGATCGGCGCTGAGGTAGATATCCTGCGCGCGAGTTAGTGGCACACCAAACTTATGCTCTTCAAGTCCAGTGCTGATGTGGGCGTGGGTCTTGGCGTCAATATCGGGATTAACCCGAATAGCAACCGGGGCCTGAATCCCGAGCCCTTCGGCAAGTTCGTTAATCCGCGCCAACTCCTCAACGCTCTCGACGTTTAGCATCAAGATGCCACTTCGTAGAGCGTAGATAATCTCCTCGTCAGTCTTCCCTACTCCAGCAAAGACTATCTTTTTAGGATCGGCTCCGGCGGTAAGTGCACGCTGTAGCTCGCCAATAGAGACCACATCAAACCCTGCGCCTTGGCGTGCCAAGACCGCAAGTAGTGAGAGGTTGCTGTTAGCCTTTACCGAGACACAGATGATAGCGGGGCTACCCCAATTAGCATCGCGAAACTCGTTAAATGCCCCCTTGATTCCGGCCTTAGAGTAGAGGTAGAGCGGCGTACCATAACGCTCAGCAAGCTCCGAAAGGGCCACTCCCTCAATCGCAAGCTCGCCACCGTTTCTCGAACGGTTCAAAGCAAAACTCTGAATAATCTCTGTCATTTTCTACCGCCGCCGTGAGTTACAACTGTTCAATGACGCTAGACTCGCCCTTAAAGGTAACCCGCACTCCGGCTCCTGCCGAACTTGCCGTTCCGTCGCCGTTAACGGCGAGTACCTGGTACTGATACCGCTTACCGGGAAGAACTCCGGTGTCTTTGAAGCTAAACCGTGGAGGAGTCCCCTCGCCTTTGACATCCTCAAGTGTGAGCTCAGCAACAGTCTCAAACTCCGGATCGGTGTCTTTCAACACTGGACTCCGGCGCACGACAAATCCTGCTAGGTCAGTCAGCTGGTCGCCATTAACATTTGTATCAGGAGCCTCCCAGGAGAGAACAATTGCTGAGATTTCTCCCGTCGCGGTCAAGCTCACCACAGAGGTGGGCGCTGTAGATTCAGGCGGTTTGGGGTTTCCCTTTTTTCCGCAACCGATAAGCGGCGCGGTTAGTATTAAAACCAGGCTTAAGAGGCAGAATAAGTTTGAAATGTGTCGTGGAACGGAGTGCCGCATAACAAAGTCCCTATTAGGAGTCCCATTGGGAGAGCCCCCATTAAAATTTATCCGCTTAGGCTTAGCCATCAAAGCGCTAATAGCCCGTAAATGAGCGGGCAATCTACTCTTTTTGCCCAAAATCTGCAAAGCTAACCCCCTAATCCCGCAACCCTTTCCCGGCGAATTGAATCGGATAACAGGGCGGAGCTTTTTGAAACCACCCTTTTTGAAACCACGGCGCGCTGGTAGTTGTTAGGGGCTGCCACTTTGAACTTTATTGTTGGGGACAAATGGACACAACTCACGGAAAAACCGAGGCCGTTTTCAGCGCTCGACGGAAGAAAATACTAAAATCCATTCGCGGCGAAGCTGCGCTCTTTCCGGCTGCTCAGGAGCAGCTTTTAAGCCGAGACTTAGTTCACCCATTTCGCCAGAACTCAGACCTTTTCTACCTCACCGGTTTTGATGAGCCAGATTCGGCGTTGCTGTTACTTGGCACAGGTGACGGTCCACGCAGTGTTTTATATGTGCGCGATAGAGACCCGCTTAAGGAACAGTGGCAAGGGGAGCGCCTTGGAGTAAAGCGCGCCAGGCGACGGTTTGATATCGACGAGGTGCGAGACATATCTGAGCTGCGCGGAGACCTGCCACAACTTCTCTCTGGGCTCTCCACATTACATTATGCGCCCGGTAATCTGCCGAGCCTGGATAGCTACATCTTCAAACTGTTCTCCAACACCATCGGCCCGCGCCCAGAGTTTCCGCACACTCTGAAAGACTCCCGGGTGATGACCTCCGAGATGCGTTTAATTAAAGACCGTTACGAGATTCAGACGCTTAAGCATGCAATCGACATTACCGCACATTCTTTTTTGCGCATTGCGCCGCGGCTTAAGGAGTTCTCCAGTGAGGCCCATGCAGGGCGTGCTTTAGAGAGCTACTTTGCGCAGCTTGGCGCGCCAGCTTTAGGTTTTGAGACGATAATCGCCTCGGGGAAAAACGCCGTTTGCCTCCACCACCGGCCAAGGCTACAGCCGCTTTTTCGGCATGAGCTGGTACTAATCGACGCCGGTGCATTGTATAACGGTTACTCGGCGGACATCTCCCGCACACTCCCCGTCTCCGGTGGGTTTACTCGACCACAGGCGGATATCTATGACGCCGTCTATCGGGGACTGCGAGCGGGAATAAAAAAGGCGCGCCCTGGTAGTACCATTCTCGGCATTCACGAAACAATTGTCGCTGAGCTAACCACGGCTATGGTTGAGTTAAAGCTCCTTAAGGGAAGTGTCAGCTCATTAATCGAGTCGGAGAAGTACAAGCGCTTCTATCCGCACAGGAGCGGACACTTCCTCGGAATAGATACACACGACATCACCCCGCTTTATCTCCCCAAGCAGAACCACGTGGCTCCCTCCTATCAACGCCCACTGGAACCGGGTTGCGTATTCACAATTGAGCCGGGACTTTATATAGACTCCAAAGACGAGTCTGTGGCCAAGAGCTTTCGTGGCATTGGAGTCCGGCTTGAGGAGGATGTGTTGATTACAGCCGACGGCT
>CAYMWO010000142.1:0-7837 GCA_964393905.1 uncultured Bdellovibrionales bacterium
TTAAACGTCAGATCCTCTTCGGCGACCACTGTTTTGGTTGCACAGCCGGTGCTGGAAGTAGTTGTGGAGGGGCAACGGCTTAGTTCTTACGGATGCACCGCGCTGGACCGGGCCCAGAGCTGCATCTGTGAAGTGAGCTCTTTTTCGTAATCACCCTCAGTCGAGCCAAAGGCGGAAAGGAAGGCCTCCTTTTCTGGAACCTCTTTTTTAAGAGCATCCAAGTAGGAGATCACGGCGCTAAAACCGAGGCGGTTTATTAATGAGCGTGTTGCAAAAAGCGACTGGCCATACGCCGCGGGGACAATTCCGCTTTCTAGTGCAGTGAACCCATTTTGAAGCCAGTCAAGCGGCATGGCGTCATTGGCTCCAATCCATTTGCGAAGCGAGGGGCCAAGTAATGGGTTAGGCTCGCCCTCTATCAATTGTGCCAAACCTTCATCTAGCCAGGCTGGGCAGCGGTAGTTTGAAAGCTCTGCAACGACGGCATGGGTATATTCGTGCCGGATTGCTCGCCTTAGCTCAGCCAAATTAATTCCCGCCTTGGGTGCTAGTGGGATAGTAATTTCTCCTCGGTAAAACATGGCACTTGTCCAAGATGGCGCGCCGGTTTCATCACGGAATTCAGCTGGGGAGAGAAAGCGTAAGACAACATTGCTTTCAGGCTTCCTACCGAAGATGCGGCTTATCTCTTCGTAGGTTTCATCCAGAACCGAGATTGTGTTTTGTGCGACATCTTTTACAACCGGATGTTTTCTGAGCGTAGAGCCATGGTTAGTTCCGATGTAGAGTGTAAACCTAGGCGAACTATAAGCTTGATAGGAGCCGTTTTGAGTCCGCTCGCGATAGGCGTTTTTGATTTGGGTGTATTGAACCGTTTCGCTGTCAGCCTTGGCGGGCTCCGCGAAATAAACAACTGAACTCAGGCCATAGAGCAGGGTGGCAATTAGAATTGCCGTTAGGTGTTTGGCTAAAATCCTTGAGCCAAGATTCCTTTCCCTTTCCATTTGAAAAACCTTTAGTGCTTAGTCCCTCTCTGTAAGGGACCGCTTTTGCACTAAAACCAGGGAGCTAAAACCGCCTTTCCCTTAGGGTTTTTGGCTCCTCCGTTTAAATCCGAAGAACCTTCTTCCCCAACAATTTCGGGGAACTTAGCTTAAGTATCGGCAATTTTATGTAAAATCTTTTGCAGAACTTTAGAACGTGTGTAATTTTGCCCCTCCTTGAGTCTCCAAGCGTTGGAGGTTTAGGGCCGAAAATTTGAATGAAATGGGTTAATTGGATAAATACAGAGCAACTGTTCGACAGAATTTTGCTTTGTCTCGCTTTAAAGGGATCTCCTACTATGAACGCCGAAAATATTATGACTCCTCGCGTACGAGAAATTCTTAGTTGGTATAGCTCTGAGAATCCGGGAGTGCTCTCAAACTTAAGAAGACTACTTTGCACAGGTAATCTTGCTGGGACGGGAAAGATGGTGATTCTTCCCGTTGATCAAGGTTTCGAACATGGACCGGCACGAAGCTTTGCAAAAAATCCAGCAGGCTATAATCCGCTGTACCATTTTGAATTGGCTCTCGAAGCCGGATGTAACGCGTATGCGGCTCCACTTGGCTTTTTAGAGGCGGGAGCAGCTGAGTATGCGGGGCGTGTTCCGCTGATTCTAAAGCTCAATAATTCAGATAGTCTCTATTCAACAAAGAACCCGTGCTCAGCAATTACGGGTAGTGTGCAAGATGCCTTGCGTCTTGGTTGCTCGGCTGTGGGCTACACAATTTATCCCGGTTCCTCTTTTAGAAATGAGATGTATCAAGATATTCGGGAAATTAGTGCTGAGGCTAAGGCTCACGGGCTTGCCGTAGTAGTTTGGTCTTATCCGCGAGGTGAGGGTATCTCAAAAGAAGGAGAGACCGCGGTGGATGTCGTAGCTTATGCCGCGCAAATTGCTGCTCAGCTTGGCGCTCACCTAATTAAGGTAAAGCCACCATCAGCACACATCGAGTCAGAAGCCGCGAAGAAGGTTTATGAAAAGGAAGGAGTTCAAACCTCAAACTTGACGGAGCGCGTAAGGCACGTAGTGCAGAGCGCTTTTGATGGCCGTAGAATTGTGATCTTTTCTGGGGGTGAGGCGAAAGGGGATGAAGCCGTGTTGAGCGAAATTAAGGAGCTTGCTGCGGGCGGCGCGTTTGGCTCAATTGTTGGCAGAAACTCGTTCCAGCGCCCTAAGCCGCAGGCGATAAAGTTATTGGAAACCATTCAGGGGATTTATAAAGAGGCACACTAGAACTCAAACAGATACTCTTTCCCGGCGACACCAAGTGCCATCTCGGTCTCGCCGGGGCTTGTTCCACGCTCCAATATCCAGTCCTCATAGTGAGTAAGAACCAGTTTCTCGCGTATCGCGCGCGGGAGGGTTTTTAGCTGCTCATATGTTGTATGAACGAAGCGCTTGCTGTCGCTATCATTAAAGGCGCAGTCATGGAATATGGCTTTAAGGTTATATTCCGAGTCTAGCTTAGTAATTAGATCGGGTTGGAAGTTAGTGTCGGTGGAGACAAAAATCTTCTCAGCGATTAACAGTCCGTGAGAAGGCATGCCAGAGATATGATCAACTGCGACTAATTGAACAGGAATCTCTCCAATTAAAATCGTTGCGGTGTTTGTCGGCAATGAAGTGGCTATCGGGATAAAGTCAAAAAAAGTTCCAGCAGTGCCAACTTGAGGTCGACCTTGGCGATCAATAAATTGACCAACCAGAGTTGAAAGAAACGAATCCCAGATTTTCGGAAAAAGCTTCGTGTGTAGATAAACCTTAGGCAGCGGCTGGTTAGAGAAATGGCGCTGAATGCCTAGAGGCACAAGTCCGCCACAGTGATCGAGATGCAGGTGGCTGACATAAACATTTTCGATATCAGCTATCGAGATATTTAGTCTGTCTAATGCCTGAGGAGCCGTGGTTCCACAGTCAATAAGCAAGCGGGAATCATTTATCGAAACGAGGTAGTTTGTCTGAAAACCTCGAATTGTGAACGCCTCACTAACTCCAATCGGTATGATTTTAATCTTCATAATCGAGGGCCAATTTAGCCAAGTCCCTAGGGGGCTGAACAGCAGCTATCTTGCAAATTTAGTAAACCAAAGGTGGATTCTGGGATTCCGAGAGATAAAAACCATATAATGCAGCCTGTTAGCCTGATAGCGCTTGACTCTCCCGGTTTGGTGATTATTAGTGTAAAATCTTACTCAGGTAGTGCAGTTAACGAACTGAGAATGTTAATTGATGGGAAATAGAGCATTTATTAACTGCACATTAACGCTAAGAATTTTAGTTTTCGAAGCCGCAATTTAAGGGGAAATCAATGGAACATACACATTCAGAGACGCCAGCAGCTGAGACCAATACTGGCGGCTCGCCGGTTAAGCTAACAGCTAAGGCGGTTGAGATGATAAAGAAAGCAATTGCCGAAGAGGGGCTTACAGATCACGGCCTACGCATCGCAGTTCACGGTGGCGGCTGTTCCGGGCTTCAGTATGCCTTGGATTTTTCCAATGAGTCTCGCATGGGAGATACGGTTTTGAATGTCGATGGGCTTACCGTCTATATCGATATGGCTAGTGCCCAATATTTAAACGGGACCGAGATTGACTACGTTACGGGACTGCAAGGGGCGGGGTTTAAGTTTAACAATCCGAATGCGAAGCGCACGTGTGGTTGTGGGTCATCATTTTCCTAATACGGTGAGGGTTCTTGATGTGTGCTGCTGAGATTTCTCCGACCGAACTTAAGAACTTGGTTGATTCCGGTATTAAGTTAATTCTATTAGATGTCCGTCAACCGCAGGAGCACGAGCTTGTGCGTATCGACGGGTCGGTTCTTATCCCATTAATGGAATTAGAAGAGCGTTTAGACGAGGTGCGAGAGCTGTGTGAGCAGGGGGTAGACTTAATCTGTTATTGTCGCTCGGGTGGGAGAAGCGGTAAGGCGATAGAAATTCTGGAAAGTGCCGGAATTAGAGGTTTTCGAAACCTTAAAGGCGGAATAAATACTTACGCCAAGGAAGCGGATAACAGTCTGACACCTTATTAATCGTGACCGCACCTAATCTGACCTCGCTTCAATCCGAAATCCTAATCTTACTTGCTGAGTCAGTTGCTAAAGGTCAGCTGGATGTCACGCTTTTATCCTTAAGTGAAAAATCCGGTTACGATTTGGAGAAGATTCGAACGATAATACACGAACTATCCCGTGCGGGTCTGGTTGATAGAATTGAGGATCCAAACGCCACTAGTATCAGCATTATCGGATTGAAGTGCGCACGAGAAGTTCTCCAAGGTGGCACCCCACAAGCTCCTCTCGCTGCCGCTAAGAAAAAAAGCCCGACACACTCGCAGATGGAATCAGAGCTCGCCAATAAACTTGAAGAGGTCGGATTGAACTGGGGAAGCATAGTGGAGGGAGCTTCGTTAATTCCGGATGAAAAAATTAGGTTAAAGAAGATTGGGGAAGATTTCTTTTCGCACCCTGCAACCATTGAGCTTATAAGACGTTATTTTCGTGGTTAAATATCGGACTGGTCCCCCAAAGCGAACCTATTCACTTTAACCTTCATCAAAACGAATCGGTGCACAAAAGTTAGATTTTAAAGAAGATGAAGTTTGCACTGTAAGCTAGTGACGGGTATTTAAACCTTGACAGCTTGGCCTTATTAAATTTAGTCAAGAAGGGTAATAATTTACGATTATCGTTCCCTTTTTTGGCGGGGCGCGCTTGCTCGCAGTATTACCGAAGTACTTAAGTAGTGAAGCAGTTTTTTCTCACAGAAACAGGAAAAGTGACGGGGAGGATCCTCCTAAGATGAAATCAGCTAAGTCTATTTTTGCGTTATGTTTATTGGCCTTGGTTTGTGTTGGCTCGGCAAGCGCACAAGATCTTTTGCCCGATGATAATGGGATATTCACATATCACCAAGCTCCACGTTGGCGAGAGAGTGAATCACATCCGTTAAGGATTGTGGGGTATGCCCTACACCCGGTGGGCTGGGTGTTGAGAGAGGCTGTATTCAGACCTTTCAGCGCACTGGTCGGAAGCAACCGCGTTACTAAAAGCATTTTCGGCTATCGCGAACCTTTCGATTACAGAAACCCAATGTGTTTCAACGACTCCGATGTTATTCCGGATTGCCATGGCGTCGCACCGTATAATTCTATCGGTGGCGCTCAGGTAATGCAGGAGACAGATGGTGAAGCTAAGGCTGTGCCGGCGGAACGGCAGATTTACTTCCCTGATATTGCATTTGAGTATGATAAATCCGATTTAAAGCCCTTAGGAAAGGGACGGGTTCGGCAGGTAGCTCAGCTATTGAGTTCTGTTCCTAGCCTCAATATTGTGGTTGAGGGGCATACCGATACAAGAGGCTCGGATGAATACAATAACAAGCTGGGAACTAAGAGGGCGGAGACTGTGGTTAAAGAACTGACCGAGCTTGGGATTGATCCTGCTCGTATGTCGCCAATCAGTTATGGCAAGAGCCGACCGGTTTACACTGAGAATGAGGAGTGGGCTCACGCTGTAAATCGCCGGGTGCAGTTCTCGGTAAGAGGAGAGGGCGAAGCAGCACCGGCACCGATGGCGGCAGCTGAGGCTTCATCTGCAGACGGTGCAGGTCTTCCGGCCGCTAAGAAATAGCCTGGGGGTTCTCACAAACAAAAAAGGCCGGGGGTAACTACCCCGGCCTTTTTTGTTTGTGGCCTTTCTTGTTTGTGCAGAGAGCTTTCTCCGCTATTCCTTACCAAACCAAGGAAGGGAGAGCCCAAAGAACCTCTTGGGGCGATTTTGAAGGACTAGGTTTCTAATAGTCTCGCTTTCTGAGAGTAGTAGCATTTGGTCCCTCTGAGTGCGATTTTCAAGCTGCTCTAGCCGTTCCCTTAGCCAATTCCGCTCCTCCTTAAGTAACTCAATCTGCTCCCGAAGGGTTTGGTTTATCGAATGAACCTCGACTGCCGGGGAGGAGTGCGAAAAAGTTTCACTACTAACTGAATCAGCTGCATGGCTCGGAAAAGTCGAGGCATCTTTATTAGAAACCGTCCCGTTATTGTTTAGAGAGTCGGAATCCTTTGCCACAATCGTGAAATTGGGACTCGCATTTAGTTCGGTCCCGGAGCCCTCTGCTATAGAGGGAGTTGGCTGAGCAGGGCGCGATATTACCTTCTCTCTTAATACTCTGAGGTTGCTCTTATTGAGCTCTTCCTCTTGCACGCTACTTAAACTCTCTTTTTTTGGGGATTTTATGTGAAAGAGGCTGACAATGTCGTTCTCTCGGACAAAGTTTTCAGAGCCCTTTGCCACAATTTCGAGGAGTCCAAATTTTCCATATTGGCGTAGCGTTTCAATAGAGACTCCGGCCATCTCCGCAGCTTGAGATTCACTCAATAAATTCTCGGTATCTGAATGCTTGGGAAGTGACATACAATTTACTCCAGAAGAGAGTTCGAATAAGCAAAATTCTTAGTTTCGTTCTGTAAACGGTAGGTGACGGTTTGGCAATCGGATTTCATCTAAGTTGAAGAAAACCAAGGAAATTACAGCCTAACGCCTTAGAATCATTTAGAACCTCGCCCAAAAATCCATTTTTTTAGGATGAACTTAGCTTGATAAATGTTTTTTTGCCGAGCTCTGTTTTCCATAAACTTTTCATCTTTTCAGATAGTTAGAAAACCCATATGGTCCTCGTAGATGCTTATTTACTTAAGCATTACAAAACGGATTTCTTATCTAAACAGATGAGTTTTTGAGGGCAGGAAATAGATGGAAGCAATACTTGAGTTGCCGCAAGTAGAATATAGCGCGTCTGATATCAGGAAGATTCTTCAACAGCTTTTTCCCCAGAGGCGTTTAGTTTTATCGCAATTTACTTTTTTTAATCAGGTAGGGGTCGCAAAGCCCACAGGGGAGACTTTTCGTCGAGGTAGAAGGTGTTACCGCCTGGAGGATATTCTTTCGATTGCTACGGTTCTCGCGCTTAAGGAAGAGGGTATTCCGTTAAAGAATATCAACTCCGTGCCGCCGATGATTCAGACTAGGGCAGGAGAGATTTTTTCTGTCGGCTCTCAGTGCTGGCTCGCCGGCTTTGGTGGAACGATAAGTTTAAGATTACCTGGCGATGAGGGTGAGGATCCGGTCATACAGTCGTTTCTTTCGACGCAGACCGAATCGATGCTCTTCTGGAGCTATGATGTGGGGTTATTAGCCACGCAGCTAAGAACGGTCGCATTTGAGCTGCAGGAGCGCGAAGTTCGGCGCGCTGCCTAAAAATCTGCTGCTTGCTGAATGCTGGAAAGAGAGGGGTACCGTTGGGACCCCTCTCTGCTTTTGAAGAGCGTTTTGTTACGCGATATTCTATTAAACAGAAATCTGCGCTATCCCGCTTTCCTTGTGCCCGTTATGAGACGTTCGTAGAGAGCTTGGGTCAGTTCAATGTTTCTCGAGCTGTGGAACCTCTCAATTAAGCGCTGATAGCCATTCTCTCCCAATCGCTTCATCGATTCTCTATCGCTGATAAGTGTCAGCAGTTTGTTAGCGAGCGCTTCGGCATCCCCTGGGGGGAAGGTTAAGCCAGTTTCTCCTTCGACTATAATCTCCGGAATTGCACCGTTGTGCGAAGCGACGACGGGCTTCTTACATGCCATAGCCTCTAGAATCACACGCCCGAACGGTTCAGGTAATACGGATGTGTGTGCGATGATATCCGACATTTTAATAATTTCAGCGACGTTTTCTCTAAAGCCCAAAAATAGCACGTTCTCGGTCAGGCCAAGAGCCGTTACTAACTCCTTTAATGTT
>CAYMWO010000143.1:0-7727 GCA_964393905.1 uncultured Bdellovibrionales bacterium
TATTATCCAAGTTCTCGGCGGCCTGGTTTTAATGATTCTCATTTCATTCAAGCTTACGATGGTAATCCTCGTGCTCATCCCGCTAATCGGAGTTGGTAGCGCACTTTGGGGGAAAAAGTTGCGTGGCTTGTCAAAGAAAATGCAGGAGTCTCTTGGGGAAGCCGGTGTGATTGCGGAGGAAACTCTGAGTGCTGTCAGAACAGTTAAGGTCTTTGCCGGAGACGGATACGAGAGCGGTCGATATGCGAAAGCAATTGAAACTTCTACGGAATTAGGGCTAAAACGCACAAAAGTGGCTGCGTTATTTAGCTCGACGATGGTTTTTCTGGTTCATTCCAGTATCGCAGTCGTCATCTGGTTTGGTGGCCGCCTAGTCCTGAGCGGCGAACTACCAATGGGCGACCTAACAGCGTTCCTGCTTTATTGTGTAATTGTCGCCGTCTCCTTTGGGTTTCTAGTAGGTGCCTGGGATGAGTTTATGCAAGCAGTAGGAGCTAGCGAACGCATCTTTGAAATAATCGACCGTCATCCGCAGCTGCCGTTACCAATAAAACCACGAAATCTGCCGTTACATAAGGCGGCTGGAGTTGAGTTTATTGATGTTTCCTTTGCCTATCCTTCTCGCCCTGACGTAGCGGTGCTTAAGAATCTCTCGTTTGAAATTGAGCCTGGCACAACGGTTGCTTTTGTCGGCCCAAGCGGTTCAGGTAAAAGCACAATTACGGCGCTTATTCCTCGATTTTATGATCCAACTCAGGGAATCGTCCGCTTCTGTGGCGTCCCGGTCAATGAGCTAAGTCTTGACGAGTTAAGAACTCAGATATCACTTGTTGCGCAGGACCCCCAGGTATTCTCCATTTCGATTGGCAAAAATATCGCTTATGGGCGGATCGACGCGAGCGCAGCTGAAGTTGAAGAGTCCGCCAAGGCAGCTAATATTCATGATTTTATCATCAGTCTTCCTCAAGGGTATGACACGTTGGTGGGAGATCGCGGGGTACAACTCAGCGGGGGGCAGCGTCAACGAATCGCAATTGCCCGTGCTCTACTTAAGGACCCTAAATTTTTAATTCTAGACGAAGCCACTAGCGCTCTTGATAGTGAAAATGAGCTTTTGGTTCAGCAGGCGCTGGCGAGGTTGATGAAAGGCCGCACGACATTGATTGTCGCGCACCGACTTAGTACGGTGCAGCACGCGGATAAAGTCATCGTGTTGCGAGACGGAGAGATTTCACAGATCGGTACGCACCAATCATTAGTGAAAGATCCTGGGTTATATAAGACGCTCGTTGAGCACCAGCTACTGGGTTAAGTGGTAGCCTCTAATATTTATAAAATCCACGACCTGTTTTCTTGCCTAACCAGCCAGCCTCTACGTGTTTTACCAGTAGTGGGCAGGGTCGGTATTTAGAGTCGCCGAGCTCGCGGTGAAAAATTTGCGTGATTGCCAGGCAGGTATCTAACCCGACAAAGTCTGCAAGTTCCAGCGGTCCCATCGGTTGATTGGTTCCTAACTTCATTGCTGTATCAATCTCTTCCGGGGTAGCGATGCCCTCTTGGAGGACAAATACCGCTTCGTTAATCATCGGCATCAGTATGCGGTTCACGATAAAACCCGGGTAATCAAAGCGAGCGGTAACGGGAGTTTTTCCCAGATTCAGTGTCAGATCGAGAATTGTCTTGTAAGTGTCATCGCTAGTTTGTAACCCTCGGATAATCTCCACAAGTTTCATCACGGGCACTGGGTTCATATAGTGCATCCCGATAACCTGAGTCGGGCGCTTCGTCCCGGCTGCCAGTTTGGTAATGGAAATTGAAGAGGTGTTACTCGCAAAAATCGCTTCTGGCTTACAAATGCCGTCAAGTTCCGCAAACAGTTTAAGCTTTACCTCAACATTTTCCACTATGGCTTCAATTATAAGATCAGCTTTGGCGAGCTCCACCGTTGTTTGGGCCTTTTGAATCCGCCCAAGAATATTAGCCTTTTCGCCATCAGAGATGGCTTCTTTCTCAATTAGTCGGTCGAGACGCTTTGAGATACCGGCGACCCCCTTTTCCAATGCTCCAGGGAATGCATCAAAGAGTATTGTCTGGTAACCTGTCGCGGCAAACACCTGAGCAATTCCAGCTCCCATCTGTCCAGCACCAATAATTGCGACCGATTTAATTTTTGCTAAAGTCGAATTAGCCATAACTTAGCCCCTATGTTCTTTAGTTGTCCGATTGGTTTCAATATCAGCTGCTGCGGAAGATTCCTCTTCAAGCTCTTCTTCGATTTCTTCGGCCTCTGCGCCAATTAGTTTGTCTGCTGCAGGAGGCATGGCTAACGGTCCGCAAATAGCGCTGACCAGTGAAACGGTAACAATCCAAATTGCGCCAAAAGCTACGGCCGTCTCGTGCGTGACCCCGGCAGGGGTTAGTAAGAGAATATACATGTATTCTCTTACTCCTAGCCCATTAGTGCTAATTGGCAGTGCGCTCGCTGCATTTACCCACGGGATTGTGGCGAAGAGATAGCTATTCGAGAGCCCGGTCATTAATTCCCGGGCGATAATAATATGCATTAGAATCTGAGTGCAGTGAAAGGCAAACGAGATTGCTGTGGCTTGCAGAAGAGGCTTTATTTCGCTGGGAAAGGCGTTCGCTGCCTGCAGTGCAGCACCGCCGAAGCGATGGTCTTTGTGAAATATGAGCGTAAGTATCTTAGGGCCGATAAACCAACCGGTAATTAGTCCGATAACGATTAGGATTGCAAGTACAGGAGCGTAAGCTCCCAAGATTGGCGGTCTAACAATAAATACTGCTATGGCGCCGATTGATATTAGTATCGTCAGCCCATGAACTCGATCGGCAACGACCGTTGCTAGAGATGCGGCTCGTTCCCCTTTGGCCGGTCCAATTGCGAGGCTGCGGGTTAAATCCCCGCCGACAGTGCCTACACCAAACGTATTTACGAACATACCAAAAAAATAGGCCCGTAGGGTTTCAGAAAAGGAGCGCTTTATACCCGCGTTTGTTAGAAATATTCTCCATTTAAGTGAGCTCAGAATCTGACCAAAAATATACATCCCTACTATAATTGCTGCAGTGGGTGCGGAGATAGCAGAGAGGGTTTTTAGTAACTGCTTAAAATCAACTGTGCTATAGACGACAGCCAGTAAGAACAGACTAACTCCAATCTTAGCAAGAGTTGTGATCTGTTTTCGTCTCTTACGAGCGCGGGACTTTTTTTCTGAAAGTTCCGGGTTTATCGAGAGCGGGTGAATGTCTGCCATGTATCCGCGAGTAAGGAATTATTCATAACAAAAAGAGGAGATTAACTCCTCTTTTTGTCAGCTTCTTAAGGGTCATCCCTAAGTCATGCGGGATACTACACGAAAACGGGCGAATGCGGAATTACCCGTTAATTACCTTAGAGTGGGATATCGCCTGCTAATCCGAAGTTAATTCTTCGGGTTCCCCCTGTTGAGGACTTGAGGATGTGCCACTTACCTGCGGGATCGATGGCTGTGACATCAGCTTTTCCGTCGCCATCAAAATCAGAGTCACATTTAGGGAGCATTCCGACTGAGCCATGACGGACAACTTTGCCTGAGCCATCGTTTGCCCAGATATAGAACCGTGCAGTATTGTCCGATTCAATCCTATAAATCACTTTATCCATAACCTTGTCGTAGTTTCCAATATCACAGGCCAGTGGGGTGTCCCCGGGATTTCCCCAAGGGGCAGTTGAGACAACAGTGTTTGAGAGATTCTTCACTGTCCACCACCGGTATGGCTGCCAGATAGCGACAAAGTCTGCTCGTCCGTCGCCGGTAAAGTCTCCCACGAGTGGATCGTTTGCGTATCCACCAAGGGAGACTTGAAGCATGGCTGTTGTGTTGCCGGAAAGGGCTCCGTCTCGATTAAAGCCAGCCGTTGAAAGTAGGGTATAAAACATCCCGCTATTTGCGCGGTAAACTATTATGTCTGAAATCTTGTCCCCGTCTGTATCTCCAACCAGAGGCACATCACCAGGAGCTCCCCATTGTGTTGCCGTAATAACAGAGTAGTTTGAAGTCGAAGAACGGAAATACCATGTACCGTTTGAGGGTCTCCAGACAGCAAGGTCTGTTTTCTTATCGCCATCAAAGTCGCCAGTCAGAGGAATGTCCCCCGGAAGACCGAGTTGGTAGGAAATGTGAGCGGCATAACTGAAGTTGCTTTGCGAGGTCAGAATGTAGAATATCCCGCTAGATGGCCTCCAAACAATCAAATCACTTGTTCCATCGCCATCGATGTCGTTGTGCCCCGCCTCGCCTTCTAGTTTAAAGCGCAGAGCCTTATTACTACCGAGCTCTGTCGGATTAGCTGTGTTGTGTGTCACGGTGAGCTTCACGCCAGCTCCGCCACTAGCAGGAGCCAATCCAACTGTCGCACTGGCCCCGTAATCATAGTTTGCGTCCCCAGCAGAGGAGTCGAGGTAATGTAATTCAATTTGCCCATCGGCATAGAGTTTAACTTGAAAGCGCAGTTCGCTATTGGCGGTTGGCACAGCTCTATGGGCATAGGGCATTACAACCCATGTAATTGTCGCTAGGTTATTACTGACCTTCGCCCAAACACCACCATCCGCTCCGGCAGAAGGATAGAGGTCATCATTAAAGGCGCTGATGCCCGGATTTAAACGATTACTCCAATCGCCAGATGACGGAGTGGCTTCCGCTGTGGCAAGGGGCACAACTCTGCCGTTATTTGAAACTGCTATGCGGTTATATTCTGTCTGATAGTAACTAAAGGTAAAGGGAAGATTGACTACTGTCATAGCGTCGTCGGCAGTGCTAATGCGCGTGCCCAGCGAAGTGTCGTAATTAACGGGGATAGAGCTTTTTGTATAGTTTATCTGTGGTGGAGCAGGAGGTTGTGGGGTCTGAGTATTGGTAAGTGCATTTAGAGCGTTCACTATTCCCGCGGACACCATTAATCCACTCAGTGTTGCCAGGGGTTTCACCGTTGTTAGCAAACGGGATTTTAGCTGAGCGACTGTGAGGTTCGGTTCACGGGCAAGAACAAGTGCTGCTACTCCGCTAACATGCGGCGTCGCCATTGAAGTGCCGTTATAATTGCCATAGTTACTACCAAGAACCGTACTTACAATGCCAACTCCGGGAGCCGCTAAATCCACGGTTGTGGCACCATAGCTCGAAAAGGATGCCAAATTGCCGTTATGATCAATTGCAGCGACTGAAACTACGTTCGCGCTTCCGTAGTTCGCTGGATAACTCGGAGCGCTATCGTTATCCTGTGATGAGTTTCCAGCGGCAGCCACAAAAAGGATGCCTGCTGCATTTGCTGCTTCGATTGCATCTCCAAGAGCTTGAGACTCTCCACCTCCACCCCAGGAATTACTTAACACTCGAATATTAACCCCGCGATTCCTCATCATTACCGCGTATTCAATCGCAACGATCGCGTTTTCTGTAGTGCCCTGTCCGGAGGCGTTTAAAAACTTAAGCCCCATGATTTTGACATTCCAGTTTACACCGGCAACTCCAGTTCCATTATTACCCCGACCACCGATAGTGCCTGAACAATGGCTGCCATGACTATGGTCGTCTAGTGGGTCTCCGGTATGGTTAATGGCATTTATGCCATGGATGTCATCAATATAGCCGTTATTGTCATCATCGATGCCATTTCCTGGTATCTCATTTGGGTTAGTCCAAATATTGGCTGCTAGGTCGGGATGGTTATAATTGACGCCGGTATCAACCACTCCGACGACAACATTGCTAGATCCGGTAGTTAAGTCCCAAGCTGCCGGAGCATCAATGTCAATATCAGCGCTGCCCCCCGTTTGTCCGGTGTTGTGCATTCCCCAAAGATCACTAAACATTGAATCGTTGGGCGTAGCATTTATTGAGTAGAGGTAGTTCGGCTCGATGTATTCAACAAGCCCTAAGGCTAAAAGCTGCTTAGCATAACTGTCATCAATCGCTGTCCCGCTATTGGTTTGGACCAAGTTTGCGCCCGTAAGCTGGGAACTACGAAGTACCTGAACACCAAGATTGAAACGCATTGCGCTCTGGGTAGAAGCGGAGGTTGTGCGACGGAATTTTAGTAGGTATTGCCCGGGAACTGCTGCCGGCTCTGCACCTAGGGCGGTGGTTGCAAGTCCGAAAAGGAGTGCCATCACTCCAAAGACACTGATTCGAATTGAGAGACCTAAACTTACTGCTTTACTGCTTTTCACTACTTCACCGAAACCTTGGAACAACTTAACCCAGGAAAACCGGCTCGCCCGAGGCGCTTATAGAAGAATCGGAATATTGCGATTTCTTCTTAAGGGAATCTCTCAGCTAGGTGGTGTTTAGCTAATAAATACAGATTCTTACTTAAGGCCGCCGAAGGGGCTAGAAAGAGGGCATCTTTTCAGCGGTTACCTGAATATGCGAGACGGGAAAAATTGGTGATTTAGCTCACAGGTGAGATTAGTCGGGTGATTAGGGTGCCTTAAAGTTTAAGGGCGTCTAGAGAATCAATTCTCGAGACGCCCTGTTCAACGAATTCCAGATTAGAAAAGGACTAGTGATCGACGTTCGAGTCCTTGGTTGAAGCGGCAATCGCCCCAGCCATTGCCGCATGGGCATCGCTATCCTTGTTGGAATCCTTCTCCATCTCAATCATAGAAGACACAGGCTTAGCAGATGTCGAAACCGTGCCGGCCTCTAGGTTAGGAGCCGCAGAGTCATCCTTCTTCTCCGCAACCTTTGGTGCATTGACCCTAATAACACGTGATGCGTTAAGGCCCTTATCACCCTCGCGAAGTTCGTACTCTACCTCTTCACCATCTTTAAGAGTTTTGAACCCTTCAGATTCGATTATCGAATAGTGAACAAAAATATCTCGCCCACTTGAGTGCTCGATAAAGCCAAAACCCTTAGCGTCATTAAACCACTTAACCACACCGCGCTGTAACTCAGCCATCGTCTGGAACTCCTATTACTGCAATAACATTACTAATTGGCTACTACGACAACACCGATTCATTTGCAACCGAAATACATCGCAAGAACCATTAACCTCATGCCTAACCGTACAACCGCTTTCCTCACTACTATGGTGTATTGCCTTGCAATCGTCAGACCAACTTTGGTCGTATCCGACAAAAGCTGTTGAAAACCTTCTTAACAGTCGGAGGAGAATAGATAGAGAGCAGCTTAAATGGAGGATAAACGCCTAATATTAATGGATTTGATGATAATTGTCGTTTCAATAATGTTTTGGAGTCTCTGAATGATTGAAAAATACACTAAACTATTGGGATAAATAAAACGTCTTAAACGGTTAAATTTGACCGCTATGGCGGATGAAATTGCCGGGTCCTAAACTATCCCAGTCGATGTTCCTGCTCAAATATCGAACCGTTTTAACACTTTAACCTACAAGAACCCTTGCGAGGACTGCCTGTATCAAAACATATTGGGGGATAGTAGCGAGTTCCGAGCATTGTATTAAATGTGTGGAGCTGAATGAATTCTGTACACGATTTTCAAAATAGGAAGGTGTCTTTCTCCAGTTTCACTCTGTTCCGGGTTAATATTTTTTACGTCGGCTGCCCGGGATTTAAAATATTGGATAAGTTCGGCCTGAAGTATTCATGAAAGATTCACAACTTTCCCAACTCTTTTCGGCTGTCTTTGAGCACGCCCCTCAAGCGATGGTAATTGTTGATGAGCACGGAAGAC
>CAYMWO010000144.1:0-7725 GCA_964393905.1 uncultured Bdellovibrionales bacterium
CGTTGCCATGTTGTCCTCGTCCTTAATAGGGGCCCGCTTACTGCTTAGGGGCTCGATTAACCTTGCCTCGTGGAAATGAGACTACAGAAAGGCTAAACCCCGGATGTCATGGATTTGTAATAAGAATGGTTAATTTTGGTAAAAAATAGGGGAAATTGAACCCCTTGGGAGCTTTTTAAGCAGATTAAGCCAGATTCAACCCTTTTAAGACTGCCGCGACTTTCTCCGCTGTGAGCTTTGCGGCCTTTGCGTAGTTCCTCTCCCACTCTTGATGCCCATCCGGCCCGATATGGTTCGTGACCGCTGAGAGCGAAGCCCAGGGGGTGCTGAAAGTATCGCAAGCCCGGGCGACGGCGAAGAGTTCTAAACTCTCGAAACCGGCGCCGGTGGAGTGGCGGAGGATATCCGCAGCGTCTAGATCGGAGGTGATGGAAGGAGTCGTGTAAATTAGTTCGCGCTTGGAGTTAGTTGTCTCCTCTATTAAGTCACGCAGTTTGGTATTGGGGAGTGAGACAATCGGCACTATCGGCGGCATATACGAGCGGAACGAGCTGTTCGCGTAGTCGGTGAAGATTACTTTTTCGGCGGTGACAAAGGAGAAGGGGGAGACCGACTTATCGTAAGCCCCGACGCTGCCGACAAAGATTACCTGTAAATTCTCACGTGATGTTTCGGATAAAAGCCGCGAGGTATTGACCGCAGCTTCGACAATTCCTGTGCCCACGGTTTCGAAGCGGATGTGTGCGTGCGTGCCGATTAGTTCCCGCATTGGTGCGAGCTCGGGTTCAAACGCGGCGAGGATTAATATCGAAGAGGACATTCCGAGAAAATAGAGGAAATAGATGGAAGTGGAAAGCGAGGGGAAGAAATAAGAGGGGCGAAGATGTAAAAGAGGGGGAAAAATAAAGAGGTGAAGAAGTAAAGTGAAGAGGGAAGGAGGTTGGGAGGGGATGATTAGGATAGGCGAGATGGGATTTAAGTGAACCTTCAGAATTCGCCTATTTAGAGAAGAGTCGAAAGGCGGACCGGCGGGGGTGGAGCAATCTCCCTCCCCCCGCCAGTCCGTGGTGCAGCCCTACATCACTTCTTGCCGTGCCCGTGGCCGCCATTGGAATGTGGCTTGCCACCGGTGTGAGGCTTGCCCCCGTTGGAGTGGGGGTTGAAGGGGTAGGGAAGCGTGCGGCTCGGGTCGAACGGCCCCTTGCCGGTACCGTACGGAACTCCCGGGTTCTTGTGGTTCGGGTCGTACGGGCCCTTGCCAGTGCTGTAAGGCACTCCCGGATTCGCGTAGTCCAGCCTGTTCGGCCCCGGCCTGGTGGTGTAGGGCCGCCAGTAGGAGCCGCCGCGGTAACCCCCGTAGTACGGACGGTAGCCCCGGTAACCCCCGTAGGAGTTGTACCAAAGGCCGACGTTCCAGTACCACACCGGCGCCGGTGCCGCGTACACCACTGGAGGTGGCGCCGCGTACACCGGAGCCGGCGCGACTGCGCACGGTGCGCAGGGCGGTTGGGGTGCCGCAACCCCTGCGGGTTGCGACCCTGCGGGCGGCGGCACGTTACAGGCGCACCCAGGTGCGCACGACTGCGGAGCGGTCCCGGGGACCGCCGGCAGCGTCGCACTCGACTGCGCTGCCACCGGCGGTGCGGGCGGCAGCTCCATTGACGCGAGCTCCTCCTCGGTCGGCTGGTAAAAGAGCCGATAGCGCTCCATCACCTCCGCCGAGTAAAGCTGCGCCAGGGCGCGGAGCTGGATGTTCCTTCCCGGAACCACGGCCCATGCCTTCGGGATCGCTCCCGAGGTCACGAACTGCGCACGCTCCTCGGTTGAGAGGAACGCGTCCGGGCGGAAGTGCGCGACAACCACGCACTTCCAGAACATCTCCTTCGACTCCTCCGAGCCAAGCGTCGGCGCGTTGGGGGTAAGCCCCCACCGGCCGTACCAGGCCTCGTTGGAGAGGGAGGCGTGGAAGAAGAGGTACGAATACTCCTTCTCCGGGTTGTCCATGCCGACGGCCCGCATCACGTCGATCGACCACATCCACGGGCGCTTGACGCCAGTGGTGCAGATGCGATCGAGCGATCCGCTCGCCAGGATTGCGTCTGCCGCCTTCAGGCCCTCGGCCTGAGCCCGTGCCTCCACGTCCGCCGCCGCCTTCGCGGCAGCGGCAGCCGGATCCACCACCGTCGGCACGCCCGTGGAAGGGGCGCCCGAAGGCGGAGTCACCGGAGGAGCCGCGACCACTGCCGGCGGAGCCGGAAGGGGTGCGGGTGCCGGAGGGGGCGGCGGGAGCGCCGCCATGGGAGGCGTCGCCGGATCCGTCGCCGGCAGAACCGGAGCGACGGGGGGTGCCGTCGGTGTCGCGGGCGGCGTGGCAGCTGCCAGTGCCGCCGCGATCCGTGCGGCTTCCTCACGCGCCGCCGCCACCTTCGCCGCGTAGTCCTCCGCCGGCTCGGGAGCCGGAGTCGGAACCACGGGCGGAGCCGCCACCGGCGCCGGAGGCGTCGGTGCCACCGGATCCCCACTCGCCGCCGGCGGAGCCGGAAGCGGAATGGGAGCCGGAGGGGGAGGCGGAAGCGGCGCAGAGACCGGGTCCGGAGCCACCGTCGGATCCGGAACCACCGCCGGCGGAGCCGGGGGGGTCACTGGGACCGGCGGCACGGTCGGAACCGGAGCCGTCGCACTCGGGTCCGGGACCGCCACGGGGGCGGGCACCGGAGCGGGCGCAGCGGACGGATCCACCGGAGCAGGCGGAGTGACCGGCGTAGGCGTCACCGGTGCAGCGGACGGCGTTGAAGCCGGTGCCGCAGCCGGATCGGCCATCGCCGGATCCGTCGTCGGATCCGTGGTCGCCACCACCGTCGTCGTCGCGTCGTTGGTGGTCACCAACTGGTGAAGGGCCACCCCGAGGATCGCGACGATGATCGCGACGATCACCCCCACCGCCAACTTCTCGAAGCCCCCCATGGGCTGCTTCGATTCGCGAGCGGGCGGGGCCGAACGCGACGAGGCCGCCATCGCGCGGATGTCGGCCTCTCGACGGCGGTTCACCGCCGCCTGAAAGGCGAGCATTGCGGCCCTCTCGGCCTCGACGTTCTCCGTCACGCCCGCCGCCGCGAGGATGTCCTCGGGCATGTCGCCCGGGGACGCGCCCCGGTTGAGCTGCTCGACGACCTCCATCCGTTGCGGCTTCGTGCGGCTCGCCCACCACGGCGCGGCCGCGGCGATCGAGTCGTTGATCGCCTGGACCTCTTGGTCGAGGTTTTCGACGACGCAGCGGTCGGCGAGGAGGTCCTCGGGGGTGATCGTCCCCCGGAGGATGTCGAGGACGAGCTGTCCCCGCTCTTCCTCCTCGAGACTGGCCCACCAGGGGGCCTTCGGAGCGCTATCTTCTGCCGGATTCGGGGCACTCATGCGAGTACTCCTCCTTACGCCCACCGCCGAAGCGGTGCTGGATACGCCAGGCCTCAGAAATTTGGGAACGACGCAACACGCGTCGCCCCCGTTCAGAAACACAAACTCTTCCCGAAACACCACGAGGTGCCGGGACGAATCGAAAGCGTTTTGCTACCGATTAATCCCGACACCAAAAACTTCGCGCTGTCTCAGATGAAAGACAAAACCTAAATATTAAATCCCATCTCACCATATGGTCCGGGGAGGTCTCCCCGGGGATTTCAAGGAACATGACAGGGGATTTCGCCCCACTTTTCTTAGGGCTTTGCCCCAATAAGGAGTTATTGCGAAATGTAACCCGAACGTGTGTTTTCTAGTTTGACTGTAATTTCAGCAAGTTAAGACTTTTTAGGTCTTCCTCTGCGCCTCTGCGTCTCTGCGTGAGATATAACTCTATTTCTAAAAAATGTTTTTATCTCACGCAGAGACGCAGAGGCGCAGAGAGGAAAAGGATAGAAAAGGGTAGGGGGACGAATTAATGGAAAGTGGTGCTGTTCGGATTATCGGTGGCGGTCTGGCTGGCAGCGAAGCTGCTTGGCAGCTTGTTAACCGCGGAATAAAGGTCGAGCTGTTTGAGATGCGACCTAAGGTGATGACTAAGGCGCATAAAACCGGACGGCTGGCCGAGCTTGTCTGCTCTAACTCCTTTCGCGGCGCAGATTTAAGTAACGCTGTTGGTCTCCTAAAAGCCGAACTAAAAGTCCTAAACTCCCTCGTGATGGAAGCCGCGCTCTTTGCGCAAGTTCCAGCAGGCGGCGCACTCGCTGTTGACCGTGAGCTGTTCTCCTCTTACGTTGACGAGAAAATCCGGTTTCATCCGCTTCTCACAATTAAAGACGAAGAGATAACAGAAATCCCCGAATGCTCGCCGGAGTCGCCGGTGATAATCGCGACTGGCCCTCTAACATCTCATGCCCTCTCCCTCTCAATACAAAAGCTTATCGGTTCTTCCTCGCTCTCTTTCTTTGATGCCATTAGCCCAATTATTCTCGACGAGTCGCTAGACCACGAAAAGCTGTTTCGACAGTCCAGATACGATAAAGGCGAAGGTGACGATTATCTAAATATCGCGCTTTCGCGGGAGGAGTATTACGCGTTTATCGAGGCCGTGGAAAAGGGTGAAAAGTTCGGCGGGCACGAGGAGGTGGAAAGCGACCAGGTGGATAATCTCCGGCCGTTTGAGGGTTGCATGCCTATCGAAGAGATGGTCGCGCGCGGGCCGGATACCTTGCTCTTTGGACCGATGAAACCGGTAGGACTGACCGACCCGCGCACAGGGAAACGGCCGTATGCAGTGGTGCAACTAAGGCAGGACGATGTCGCGGGTAAACTCTGGAGTATGGTTGGGTTTCAGACGCGGCTTAAACACCCGGAACAGAAGCGAATTTTTTCGGCATTGCCAGGGTTAGAAAACGCGGAGTTTGTCCGGTTAGGAACGGTGCATCGGAATACGTTTATCGATTCGCCGAAGTGTTTGTATCCGACATTGGAGTTTAGAGAAAAACCAGGATTGTTTTTTGCGGGGCAGATTACCGGGGTTGAAGGGTATGTGGAGTCCACTTCGGGGGGACTCGTGGCGGGGATAAATGTTTTTCGAATGCTTAATGGCGAGGAACCGATAATTTTTCCAGCAGATACGGCGACGGGCGCGTTGTTACATTATATAAGCGCCCCGGAGCGGAAGGACTTTCAGCCGATGAATATTAGCTTTGGTTTAATGCCGGCGTATTTGGCGGCGGCAGAGAGGAAGGAGAGGACGGCTGAAGGAAAGAAGCTCGGAAAAAAGGAGCGGCGGACTGCGGCTTCGGAAGCGGCGTTAAGAAAGATTGCCGAGATTCGGGATGGGATCGCGGGATAGATAATCTTTAAATAGTATTTTCTTAAGGGTTGTTGTGATGGTGGTAAAGCCCTGGGGGGAGAGGTTAGAACGAGACCGCTCTCGCGCTAATGGCGCCCACCGCTTCGCTCCGACACTTTTCTTGCTGTTTGCGGCCGCTACGCGTCCGCGCAAGAAAATTGCCTCCGTCTCGCCCGCCCCAAGGACCGCCCCGTTCGCGGTCTCGTTCTAACCTCTCCCCCCAGGGCTTCTCCAGAGTTAGTTCCTGTTCGAAATTAAGATCGTTATATGGCCCGAGAGGTGGTTGGTGTGAGTTCCGCGCTCTTGGGAGTGGGAGTTGGGTACTTGTTTGGCGGGAGTCGGATTCGGTTTACTGAACTCGGTTAACGGAAGACTGTTCACTGATATCGGATTACAGGTCTCTGAATCAGATTTCAGAAGCCTGCGAGCTGATTACTGAAACAGTTCATCTCCTCTTGGCGGGGTGGGCAGTTATCAATAAATCCACAGCAGCAAGCCTATACTTGCTCCAGTGCTGTGGAGCTTGTTGGTAACTGCTGGCGGGGGAAGTAGGGGAGTAACGGAATAGCGCCCTTTCAAAATCGTACAGCTGTGGCCGCCCGCCGAATGCTGCGAGCTGGTTGCTGTAAGCTGTGAAATTGGTGACTGTGACGAAACCCGCATAACCTTTTAGTGAGAGCCGGAGAAAGGGGGGCGGCCCCCTTTCTCCGGGTGCTCTCTGCGAGAGAGGCTTCTACGACGGCGCCGCTAGCTCGTGGCGGGAGCCGGGGCCGCGGCGGCCTTCGCGGCGACGTAGAGGTCGACCACCGTCTGCACCGTGGCGTGGTTGGTCGGCCTCGCGAGCTTGCGGGCGATCTCCGTTGCGAAGCGGTGGATCACCGCCCGTGAGCCCTCACCGCGCTCGACGGCGCGCCCGATGCGGGCGACGTACTGCCCGGCCTCCCGGCCGAGACCCGCGAGAGCGGCCTTCGCCTTGCTGAAGTCCTGTGAGGAAAGTCGCAGAGTGTCGTTCTTTGCCATGTGACCTCATGGGGATAACCCTCCCCAAAAAAAGGGCCGGTTCAAGAACCGGAGGAAAGTGCCGCTCATTCACTACAACCGAAGGTTGTATGAGCCGACACCAAAAGATCAAACCTATAATCGGATTTCGTCTAGCCAGATGAAAGAAAGGGAAAGAGCGGAGCAGTGAGCTGGGGGATAGTATGTTGATGTTTTCGGCGAGTCAAGAAGAGGGGAGAGAAGGGGAATTGAAGCAGATTTTTCAGCTTTCAGCAGCCAGCTGTCGGCATTCAGCTACAGATTACGGCTTTCCGATTCGGAGTTCGGAATCCGGGAACGGTTAACAGAATCCGAACTCCGATTCAGTTATCAGTTAACCGTTCTCCGTCTTCCGATAACGGTAGCCTGAGCCCTGAATTCTGTTAACTGATTACAGAATCAGTAGCCTGACCACTGACTCCGTTGGCTGAAAGCTGTGGCTGATTGCAGACTGCTGCGAGCTGAGTGCCGCATGCTGAGAAAATAGGGCTCTTAATGAGCCCTATCAATTAACCGATAAAGGTTTGCAGCCACGCTGTCTAAGGCGTTCCAAGCATCGCTATTCTCAAGCTGAGCTAGAATCAGAATCGCCTGACATTCTCTGGTTGAGCCAAATGCAATTTGGAAGAACTTTATCTGATCAGCTCTAGTTCTTTTCCCTCGTCCTTCAGCGAGGTTCAGAGCGATGGAGCTAGCTGCCCGCGAAAGTTGTTCTTTAAGATTTCCACTTAGCTTTAAGGTTACGGCCAACCGATAGAATTCTACAGCCGAATTAAAGGTCCTGAACGATTTCATAATTTTCCTCCCAAAAAAAGGTTCTTGAGCCCTCCGGGTGCAACCTTTTTTTGGGAGGAAAATTATGAAATCGTTCAGGACATATTCAATTGCTGTAGAATTCTATCGGTTGGCCGTAACAGTCAAAGTTTCGAGAAATCTTAAAGAACAACTTTCGCGGGCAGCTTCCAGTGTTGTTCTAAATCTTGCTGAGGGTTCAGGAAGAGAATCGAAGGCCGATCAGAATAGAATGTTTCATATCGCCTTTGGCTCACTTCGCGAATGCCAAGCAATCCTAGAAATAGCCCCGGGTGATAATCTCGTGGCAAATGCATGCGCTGATAAGCTGGCTGCCCATCTTTACCGGCTGATTCACTCCGGGGCATAACGCCCCTTTCCGGTCTGAATCTCGCTTTTGATTCGGTTATCAGTTAACGGAGGCCCGTTAGCTGATATCAGTAGTCTGAGCACGGAATTCTGCTAACTGATACCGGAATCAGTAGCCTGACCTCTGATTTCGATAGCTGAAAGCTGTAGCTGATTGCAGACGGCTGAGAGCTGAGTGCCGCAAGCTGTGAACTACGAAGTCTATTACCTTTGTT
>CAYMWO010000145.1:0-7672 GCA_964393905.1 uncultured Bdellovibrionales bacterium
GCTTGACGGATCTGTTTTACTCGAGTAAAACAGTCGAACTATGAACTTTGTCTCAGTTTACTATCATCGCCATCGACACGGGCTCCATTATCATGGGGTCCATACACCGGGGCTTGGCTGATGGTTCTCGCCTAAAAGGCAAAAAATAAGAAATCAATAAACGCCAGCCCAACAATAACAACTTGAGCTGGCGTTTCTGTTTTAGCGGCTAAAGGCCAAACAGACGCCCTCAAGGCCTAAACTTGAGGAAATAATATGTCTGGAAGCAGTCTAATAAAAAAGAACGAAACGAAAGAAGCCCTATCCCAAATAGTCTACGTTCCGCCAGGTATCCCAAAAAACACCCACTGGCCGCTTCACACCAATGCCTTGGCGGTAAACTGGAGCGAACGCGGGGTCGATTGGCCGGAAACAAGCTTTAGCGTCAGCCAATACCCACTCTCTGCCACATCGCTAGAAGCGGCAATAGCCAATTGTTTTGGTGTGTGCCCTGAACAGGTGCTAGTCACAGCCGGAGCTGATCAAGCAATTCAGCTGTTGTCCCTCGTAGCGTTTCGAAGCGGTGGAAGTCTCATCTTTCCTGAGCCTGGCTTCTCAGTTTTTCCGTTTCAGGCTCGGTTATTCGGTGGCGAGATTGTGAATATCTTTTGGCCGCCGGGCAAGTCCCTGCCGCGGGAGGAGATAATCTCATCTCTTAGTTCTGAAACACGGCTTGTAGTGCTTACCTCACCGAACAATCCGACTGGGACAACTTTAACGCGGGCAGACCTTGGGGTCATAGCGAAAGCGGCTACTGAGAAGGCACCAGAGGCGACGGTGGTGCTGGATTGTATCTATGGCGATTATGCTGACGTGGATTTGACGGGTGACGGGTTAGGACTGGCAAACATTATTGTCCTCCGCTCATTCTCAAAACTAGGCTTTGCTGGGGATCGGGTGGGTTATGCGTTGGGGTCTGTAGAGAAAATTAATGAGCTTCGCCGATTTGCTCTTCCGTTTCCAGTAGCTGAAACCTCGCTGCGCCGTGCGCTGTGGGCCTTAAATGAGGGGAGTGATTCGGTTTCGAGTTTGATTTCGGTTACTAAGAGGCAACGGGAGGAGTTGTTTGCGCTACTCACGGAACTTGGTGCGAAACCGGTGCCGAGCCAAGCTAATTTCATTCTGGCAATGTTTCCCGACCCGCAGCGGGTGTTTCGTGCGCTTTCAAGTCTCGGGGTGCTGGTGCGGGCTTATTCTAAGGAGCCGCTTCTTGCGGACTATTTGCGGATTTCCTGTCCCGGAGATGAGGCAGGGTTTGAGACTCTCTGCCAAGCATTGAGGACTGCTATTAAACCCTAGACGATTCTATTTGATATGGACGGAGTATTGGCGGATGTCTCGCAGTCTTACCGCGAAGCAATTTTTTAGTCAGTTCGCTCTTGCGGTGTTCAGATCTCAATGGAAGACATTGCGAAGACCAAGACCGAGCCGAACTCGAATAATGAGCGGAGATTATTGAGACCTCGCTTGAAGCCTGGAAGCGTTGCTGGGGGGACCCGGTTGATGACTGGAGAGAAAGGAGCTTTCGTTCGCTTTGTTTTATGGGAATTGGTTAAGAGCGTTTTGTGGCAAATTAAATTGATAAGATGGACTCTGACAGTTGACTGGGGTAGCCGATTCAGTAACTCTAGGGCTTGGAATCTTCGGAAAGCCTGATGGAGGAGACCTTGAGTAAGTCGTGCCGCGAGTGTGGGAGTTTGTTTGATGTCGATGCGGCGCATCTTCGGTTTCTTGAAATGGTCTCTCCGGTTGTTGCGGGTACACGTTACCAGATTCCTCCTCCGACTTTGTGTCCAGAATGCCGCTTACAACGCCGGTTGGCGTTTCGGAATCCGATTCATGTGGCTTGGCGCACTTGCGCTGTTTCTGGTCGGAAGGTCCTTTCAGCATACTCTATCGAGTCGCGGGCTAAGGTAATTGAGAACGATATCTGGTGGGGGGACTCTTGGGATCCGCTGGAGTTTGGGCGGACTTATGACCCGACTAAGAGCTTTTTTCCTCAATTTCAACAGCTTCGTGATGCGGTGCCGTACGCGGCTCGGCTCCATTCAAAATGTGAAAACTCGGACTATTGCAGTAACGTAAACGAGGTTAAGGACTGCTACTTTGTCTTTAATACCTATGCTGCTGAATCCTCGATGTATTGTGATTATATCTGGTGGGGGACAAACTGTTTAGACATCACTCGGGGGGTAAAGGCCGAGCTGTGCTACGACTGCTTAGAGACACCGGGGTGTTATAACCTTCAGTCATCTGAGTTTTGCGCGGATTGTCGCGATAGCTTCTTTCTTAGTCACTGTCGCTCCTGTAGCGACTGCTTCGGCTGCGTAAATCTGGCGCGTCAACGGCATTGTGTTTTTAATAAGCAGCTTACCGAAGCCGAATATCGCTCATTTATTGCGGGGCTAAATCTTTCCTCTTACCGCGAACGCCAGCGCTACCAGGCGGAATGGGAAAAGTTGAAACTCACCATGCCGAGACCGCATGTCTATGGTCGAAGAATCGAAAACTGCTCGGGGAATTACCTTGAAAACTCTACCCGGGTTTTTGATAGCCATTATATTATCGGTGGCGAGGATCTGCGTTACTGCTTCGTTCTAAATGGTGACGTTAAGAATTGTTATGACTTCTCTCATTTTGGCAATAAAACCGAAAATATCTACGAGTGCGCGAGTAGTGGAACCGAAGCCTTTCAACTGCTGTTCTGTCGGGATTGCTGGATGGGGAATTCTGACCTTACATACTGTGCCTCTTGTTTTGGCTGTAAAGATTGTTTTGGGTGTGTTGGGCTGAGAAAAAAACAGTATTGCTTCTTTAATGTGCAATACACCAAAGCCGAATACGAGGAGCAGGTCAGTCGCTGCATCAAATCCATGACTAAGAGCGGCGAATGGGGGGAGTTCTTCCCGATTGAGACCTCACCTTTTCCCTATAATGTGTCCTTCGCCCAACGATATTTCCCGATGACTGAAGAGCAGGCTGATGCCCGAGGATTGGGATGGTACCATCAAGATGAGGTTGAGGCTGCTGGAGCGATACCCGCTAGCCAGTTGCCGGATGGGTTACCTGCTACCGATGAGCCGATTTCGGTTCTAAGTGAGCAGAGCGGCCGGCCGTTTAGAATTACAACGAGAGAAATCCAGCGCTATCGCGAGTTCAAAGTGCCGTTACCGCGCGTTAGTTATATTGAGCGGATGGAAACGCGGTGGAGCAGGTTGGGAGGAATCGAGCTGTTTGAACGGGAGTCAGCGCTTAGCGGAAAGAGGCTACTTACGACTCTCAGTCCGGAGTTAGCGCCAATAGTCTGGGACCGTGAGGAGTGGGAGCAGGAAATCTGGGGCTGATGCTATCCAATTTGTTCTAAGGTTACACCGAAAAAGTCAGCGAACTTTCGCTTTAGCCTATTGGCCTTACTAGGGCTTCGCTCAAGCATGAGCGTGGCCTTTACGGGGACAGCGAAGAACTCTCGTAAATTCTCCTTTTGCAAATCCTTTTCCGAACGCACGCGGCCGTAGAGAGCCTCGAGGCGATCGGTGGTCACTTTGTCTAGAGTTGAAGTAATAATGTGGTCGCCGATTAGGGTGTAATAAGTGGAGCGTAAATGCTCGAACGGACCGGCGCTAAAGGAATAGACGCTGGACTTTGGCATATGCTTCTCGGAAAGCTTGTCGAGGAAGGAGCGGTTTCCGACCATGTGGTAGCGGCGGTTTTTTGTAATTTCGTTAGCTTGAGTGAACTGCCGTTGAGGGTTCTCGTGCGCAAGTCCAAACCACTGATACGGGCAATAAATGCACATCGCTTTATCAGGGTAGAGCCGATGAAGCCCAAGCATTAGGTGCATCCAGACTAAGTCCATCTTGGTGAGGTTTCTAAACTTCCATTTCGTTCGTTCTCTGTCACTTTCAATTTGTTGGCGAACAGAATCGGCTTCGAGGTAGATAGTCGACAGATCTTCGGCAAAGGAGAGAAAATCAACGACCCAGGCCAGGCGCAGGCTGTAGCTGTTTTTGACCTTAACCACCACACCCTGAGACTCGAGCTTGGTTAGTTCTTTATAGATTCCTCTTCGGGAGTAGGGAGCGAAATCCTTTGTAATCCGCTCTTCGAGCCAGGCGGCGGTTACTCGCGGTGCGCGCGCCAAAACGCGCACGATAATCTCTTCTAGACTGGAGTCGAATTGTAGCAACATGAATTGAACTATTGGTGCAATCTCTATTCCTCGGGAATATAGCCTGTGAACCAATAGTTCACAAGAGGCGCTTTTGCCCCAGTAAATGCCACTTCTAAAAGAAAACCCGTTATAAAGAGAGTAAGTGTGTGCGGTGAGTCCCTATAGATGCTAGGAGGGAAAAATGAGTTCTACCTGCAAAAGTTGTAATCGGGTGTTTCAGATTACCCAAGCAGATCTTGAGTTACTCAAGCTAGTGTCTTCGGTTGAACTAATCCCGCCGCCAAGATTCTGCCCCGACTGCCGTCAGCAGCGGCGCCTGGCGTTTCGAAACGAGAGGACGCTTTATAGTCGAACTTGTGATCTTACCGGCAAGAAAATTGTGTCGATCTACTCACAGCAGTCACCTTACATCGTTTACGACCGGGATGCCTGGTGGGGGGATAGCTGGGACGCGAAAACCTACGGTAGGGATTTTGATTTCAGCATACCGTTCTTTGAACAGTTCGACGAACTCTACCGCGATGTTCCGAAAGCGGCGCTTGCGAGCTCCTCAAGCGAGAACAGCGTGTTCACCAATTACAGCTGGTATTGCAAAGACTGCTATCTAATCCTTGGCTGGGGTGAGCACTCCGAGCACTGCCTATACGGAAAGCTGGTGATTAACTGTCGGGACTGTGTTGATGTCACTCACGCAATTGACTGCGAACTGTGTTACGACTCGCTCGATATCGAACGCTGCTATGCGCTAAACTTCTCTCAGGGCTGTAAGGGGTGTAGTGCATCAAGCTATCTGAAAAACTGTGTGGGGTGTGCAGACTGCTTTGGCTGTATCAATCTGGTTAATCAGAAGTTCTGCATTTTTAATAAACAGTACTCACAAACTGAGTATCAAACCAAAGTAGCTGAACTTAAAGCTAGTGACCGAGCCGAGCTTCTGCAGAAGGTAGTGACATTTTTTGAGACTCAACCACAGAAGTACTATCAAGGCATTAATACCGAAAACTGCACCGGGGATTATTTAAATAACAGTAAGAACTTACGCGAATGCTTTGACACCTCGGCAAGCGAAGATTGCGCTTATTTAACCGACTGCATTGAGTGTAAGCAGTGTATGGACCTTAGCGTTGCGGGGAAATTTAACACGGAGCTGGCCTATGAGTGTGTAAGCTATACCGGTTATGGCTGTGCCTTTGTGCATCTGGCATGGGGCTGTAATAATTTACTCTACAGTCAGGAGTGCTTTAACGGTTCGCAGTTCTGTTTTGGTAGCACGGGGCTTAAGCACCAAGAGTATTTAATTCTCAATAAGCCGCACACTAAAGAGGAGTATTTTCGAAAGCTGCCAAAGATTATCAACCACATGCGCGAGACGGGGGAGTGGGGTGAGTTCTTTCCGGCCTATCTTTCGCCATTTGGATATAACGAAACTGTGGCCGCTGAGTATTTTCCATTAACTCAGACTGCGGCGGTGGGTAAGGGGTTTAATTGGCGTGCGGAGGCAGAGATGCCAAACACCGCTGCGGGGATTGGGGAGGGAATTTTAACCTGTGCCAAAAGCGGGAGAAAGTTCAGGCTGGTGAAGTCGGAATTGGAGTTTTATCAGCAGCAGGGTCTCCCACACCCGACACTCCACCCCGACGAGCGGCACTATGCGAGACTAGCTCGTAGGAATCGGCGCAAGTTGTTTATCCGAAAGTGTGATGCGTGTTCCGTAGCACTGGAATCAACCTATGCACCGGATGCTAAGGAGCGGGTGTTGTGCGAGAAGTGTTTTCAGGTCGAGGTGTATTGAGTAAGGCATGAGATCGTCCCGTAGCTCCTAGTAAATCGGGAGCTACGGGGGTGTGGAAGGCTAGTTGTTCTTCGGTAATAAGTTCTGCAGCTGCTGCATCCCCTCTTCGAATTTCTCCGAGTCGAAGTGACCGCCGCCGTTTTCGATGTCCATTCTTGGCATTACGGGCCTTGGGGATACTGCGGTCATAATTACTGAGAGCACAAGCATTACGACGAATGAGCAGAGAACAGAGGCACCAAAATAGGTGGGTCGTCTCCCTTCGGGCACGCCGGTCAAGGTCGGAATTCCGATAAAGAGTAGATACAGTCCGTAACAACCAGCTACAAGCTGCACGATTCCTAAAATGCTTAGTCCCAGAAGTGAAAGAACTCCTGCAATCCAGACCGGTGTCATGGAATAGGCTACAAGTTTCAAAGAAGAAACCAGGTCCTCTTGCCCGCCAAACTTTGGGGCGAGCTTTGAAAGTATTAGCGCCAAAACATATACGCTTAACAATCCAATCCCGTAGGAAATGATTAGCGTAATAAGGCTATCAAACAACCCCGGTCTAATCGTGACATTAATTAGCGGCACCTTAATCCCAAACAGTATTGTGCCCACGAAGTGACAAACCGGAGGAATCGCTGCGCCGACAAGAATCCAGGACATGTACAGCTCCTGAACCGAAGTCGCCTCGCCACGAATTGTGACCCAGGTCTCTTTGGGGTTAGTGACTAAGGCCTTGGCCCTTTCGAGAAATGCTTGCGGGTTAAATGTGCTCATAGAATCTTGCTCTCCATAGAGAATTAGGTGTGGTTTTGTTCTAGCCCTGACGGGAGCTAAAAACAAGGGCAAATCAGGGAGTGAGGTAATTATAGGGGTTTTAAAGCGCGTGAGCGTGGCGCTTATTGTTCCTCGGTGTGCTTTCCGGGAGGTGGATTTTTTGCTCCTGTCACTCTCTGACTGGGCTTTATCTTGCTGGGCTTTTCGGGGCCTGGCAGGTTGTTCCAAAGCAGCTCAAAAATTAATGCTAAATTCGAAGCCAACACCCGGTCGCGAATCTGAAAAGCGTATTGTGGCTTATGTTTATGCATCAGCACGATTAGATACTCCCCTGCGACCCAAATATTACTGCTAAAGAGCTTGGTGTCGCTTAAAACCTTAATCTCCCTGTTCGGAACTAAGGCCCCTTCCGGGAGGTTCCCTAACTGGTTTGAAAAGACACGAATTCTTTGGTTCTCCCTTTTAGTCTTCCAATAATAGAGAACCCATTCGCGGTATTGCTCAAGAAGCTCGTGGTCCTGGTATCCCCAAAACGGCTCGTCATACTCATCCACACTTCTCCACCACTCTTCGGTTTGGCTATAGAGCATACTCTCGACATTATCCTTACCCTCAAAAAACTGTAGCGTCGGGACATGGTAGAGCCGACTCTTAAAGAGCGGGGCGATAGCCTCATCGAGAGACTTAGCTAGGAGCTCCTTTTTCTTTAGCTCCTCTCGTTCGCGCTCAACTACACGGGAGAGGATTGAAGGTGGGTTTGCCGAATAGTAAGTCGAGCCCTTCTTCTGTTCCTTAAGCGCAAACCCTCGCGAGTAAAGATTTTCAAGAACGAAATACACAGTCGTCCGAGATAGCCCTGCGCGGCGGCTAAGGATATTGGCGGTGGTTTTTCCAGAGTCTGCGAG
>CAYMWO010000146.1:0-7671 GCA_964393905.1 uncultured Bdellovibrionales bacterium
TTGTAACACGCTGATTTAACTGATATTTACTGTTTTTAGTCGGACTTCTGGGCGAAATCCTTACTAAAGATCTCCAGCACTTAAGCCGATTGTATACCCATGAGCAGTCTCTCTTCCATTCTGGCAACCAACTCCAGCATTGTTGCCCACTCGGCACAGCCGCAGCAGCAGGCTCCGTCGGCTAACCCGGTGAACACTGCGCAAAACGTTGCCCAATTTATTGCTTCTGGCCAGGCCACTATCGTTACACTAAGCGCAAGTAGTCGCGGACGTGGGGCAAGCTTTGGTGATAAAAAGCAGGTCGACGCAGCATTTGATAAAACCGCCGCTAAGGAAGAAGAAAAAGAGGAGAAAGATGGCGGCGAAAAGTCCGGTGGTAAGGGGAAACTAAACGCCGTCGCATAGCCCCGCTCTCTGCCTCCCCGAAAACCGCTTTCCTATCTAACACTACCCCCATATAATACCCCGCGTAACAGAACCGCATTAGGTACTCGCAGATGGGTTACATCTTTCTCGTCGTTTTCGCCGCAACTGGCGCACTGATGGTTATCGGCGGAATAATCGCCTCTAATATTCTTGCGCCTAGTCGCCCGACTCCTGAAAAAGCCTCCCCCTATGAGTGCGGAGAGAAAACCATCGGACCATCCTGGGTGCAGTTCAACATCGGCTATTACCTGTTCGCCCTTGTATTTTTAATTTTCGAAATCGAAACCGCCTTTTTATTCCCCTGCGCAGCTCTACTAAAAGAGCTCGGAACAGCGGCACTCATTGAAGTCGGCATCTTTGTCGGAATCTTACTTGTCGGGCTGGCCTATGCCTGGAAAAAGGGGGTGCTAGAGTGGGTGTAGAAGATTTAGAAAAAGAGCTAAGCAACAACGTCTTTATCACGAGCATTGATGAGGTCGTAAATTGGTCCCGCGCAAATTCGCTTTGGCCGCTAATCTTTGGCACCTCATGCTGCGCAATTGAGATGATGGCTACAGGCGCCTCAAAGCACGACTGGGCCCGTTTCGGGGCTGAGGTCGCCCGCGCCACGCCGCGACAGGCGGATTTAATCGTTGTAGCCGGAACTATCGTTTACAAACTCGCTCCGCGGCTACGGATGCTCTATGACCAGATGCCGGACCCTAAGTATGTAATCTCGATGGGCGCCTGCGCCACATCGGGCGGGCCGTTTTATTACGACTCATACTCAACTGTTAAAGGCGTAGATAAAGTAATTCCAGTTGATGTCTATGTCCCCGGCTGCCCGCCCCGCCCGGAGGCGCTGCTCTATGGCATTATGCAGCTCCAAAAGAAAATCCGCGGAGAGTCAATTACTATGCCCCGACCTGATCCACTACCACTTGATAAAGTTCACCCGCTGCTCCGTGTAATTCACGAGTAGTTAAGAAATACCCTCAAATGACAAAAGCTAATCTTTCTAGAGCCGGACTGCTCCTGATACCGGTCGCACTAATTATTTACTCGTTGAGCTTTACCGCTAACATTCCCAACGCGGATGACTTTGATATCTTTCTGAAATTCTTGCTCGGATTTATTCAGGCCCACTCCCCCGCTGAGCGTTACGGACTTTTGTTCGCGCCACATAATGAACACCTAATTGTGTTCCCGCGGTTAATAACTCTAGTTAGTTACAAACTAACCGGGTCGCTAAACTTTCAGCTGCTACAGCTAATTGGCCTCTTAGCCATTCCGCTATCCCTGCTTGTCCTATATAAGAACTCCGTTAAAGGCCAAGATGAATTTGTCCTAGGTTTTCTCCCCGTGGTCTTGGTTCTTTGTGCACCGGTAACAGTTGATGCACTTTTATGGCCCACGGCAGCGCTTACTATGTTGTGGGTTTTTCTCTTCTGCTTACTGGCGCTACAAACTGCAGAATGGGGCGGGATTAAGGGGGTTTTAGCGGGGCTATTTTTTGGGGTCCTAGGCGTCTTAACCCTAGGGAACGGGGTTTTAATATTTCTCGCCTTATTATTCTCGGCACTAAAAGCCAGACAATTTACCAAAGCAGCCTTCTGGCTCGGGGTATTCCTTCTGATCTCCATTTGTTTGTTGCCCAGTTTACAGCCCAGTGGGATCCTCCCACACCCCGACCTAACTTTTCGCGGGATTCTTAAACTGATAAATTTCGCTGTTTCTCTTGTCGGCTCGGGATTTGGGTTTAACCGGCACGACCTGTCCCTAGTCTGCGGCACGGTGTTAATTATTTGCTCTCTATTATTGCTAAAGGGCAATAAAGGCACAAACCGAGTCTTCTATGGACTGCTAATCTTTTCTTTACTCTCAGCTGCCGTTCACACACTTTTTCGCTCTCCGCTGGGATTTGAGCTGGCCTATGCAGAACCAAGATATCGCGTGATCTCGCTTTTTATTTTAAGCGCTCTTTATCTACTTTATTTGGATCGACCCAAGGGGAACCCTCGGCGAATTGTTCCAGATGCCATCTTTTACGCGGTTCCGTTTTTTGTTCTCGCCCTATACCTTACCTGGGAACAGTTCACCTTACGCCGCGATTTATTACAAGACGCAAGAGATGCCTATGCCGATACCGGGAAGATTGCGCTATTTGCAAACCCTCCTCTAGCCGAGGAGTTACTTATGGAGGCGAGAAAGCTTGGCATTTATCGCACCCCAAATGTTATGCCCGCAAAACCTTTAGCAAGACTCACTGATATCCCCGAAATGAAAGCCACTCACGATATGGTGGGAAACCTGGACTGGTTTTTCAAGGGAGAGAACTTCTATGATTTTCGCGGATGGGCGGGGCTAAAAAGCGGGTCCCTCTCATCAGATGAATTGTATCTGGTTTTTAAGGATAAAGCTGGGGAAAGTCTACTATTAAAACCAGAACTGCGCATGCGACCAGATGTAACTGCCAACATGGCAACGGTAGATTTCGATTCGTCAGGATTTTTTGCCCGAATCAGTAAGGTAGATCTCCCAGCTGAGATTACAGCCATTGGGGCGGCGGTTAGGCGTGAAGGGAAATTTTCTTACCTTCCCCTTCAGCGCCCGAAGTCAGACTAAACAGTTATCCACAGGCAACGAACTGCTTTTTTGGGGCTGGTAGCTGTGTTAGCTTGGCCCTGGCGTAAGTTAAGCTGTTTGGAATTTGGCCAATAAAATATACAAAAGAGCCGATGCCAGAAGACAACTCTCCAGTTACTTGCGATCCACGTGCTGCCGACACCCGCATTCCGCTGCCAGATGGGACACTTGAACCCCAACCTAAACCGCGGCGTGGACTGTTTTCGATACTGCTTGGCTTTCTTCACAGAAAAGATTTGTCGCGCTGGACCGGGGGGAGCACTCCGGAAACCAGCTGGTCCAGCGCGCGCGGAAATTTCGATCGCACTCAGGCCTATGTCGGAAGAAAGGTCGTAAAAAAGGGAAAGCCCGAGACCACTCCGCTTGAGAACAAGCCGAGTGCCGAGAGAGAGCCGGAGCTTGCGGCGCTATTTGCTAAAAACTTTCCCGAAGCTCGAGCGGAAGAGACCAGACAATATCCTGCATTTCAAATCACAATGGAGATGCTCCTCCCGGCACTCACTCTTCTTAGAGACCAATCAAATTACAACTGGCCGCAACATGTAACCGCGATAGACTTTCCCGAGAAGAATGAGCTGCTGCTCACATACACCTTACGAGAGCTCAGCACCGGAAAGCTCGTGGCCTTGCATCTGCCGGTGCCAAGAACCGGCGCAAAGGTGCCAACTTCAGCCCGATTATTTGCTGGTTTTAATTGGCATGAGCGCGAGGTTTTTGAACTCTTTGGGGTAACCTTCTCAGGGCATCCGGATCTTAGAAAACTACTCTTGGATAGTAGCTATCCCGGCTCGCCGATGTTGAAGGGATACAAAGACGACGAGCACGAGTTCGTAGTTAAACCTTATTAGTCTAGGACAGATGGAATTAGCGAGAGAGAATACCGACCACGTCCGCACCCAGGATTACCTCCTGAACATGGGACCTCAACACCCCTCGACTCACGGGGTAATGCGGCTTGTCGTGCGGCTTGAGGGAGAAACTGTTTTAGAGGTCACCCCTCACCTCGGTTACATTCACCGCTCGATTGAAAAGATTTGTGAAAACGAGACCTACGAACAGATCACTCACCTTACTGACCGACTCGATTACCTCTCAGCACATATCAATAATTGGTGCTGGATTGATATAGTTGAGCGCGGGCTAGGTATTGCTGTCCCCGAGCGGGCCCAGATTGCGCGGGTAATTATCTCCGAACTGCAACGGATTCAGTCGCACCAACTCTGGTGGGGGGTCTTCGGGATGGACTTGGGCGCCTTTACGCCATTTCTCTACGGCTTTCGCGACCGGGAGATGATTACCGAGATTTTTGAGGAAACCTGCGGCGCACGGCTAACGATGAACTATTTCCGTATCGGTGGGTTGGTTTGGGATTTGCACGAGAACTTTGTGCCGCGAGTTAAGGAGTTTCTCGACTACTTCCCCCCTGTGCTCGATGAGTATCACCGGCTTGTTACGAATAACCCAATTATCCAGGAGCGCTGCGCCGGGATTGGCGTGCTCTCGAAAGCGCAGGCGTTGAATTTCGGCTGCTCGGGTCCGGTCGCCCGAGCTTCGGGGCTGGCTTATGACGTGCGAAAAGCCGATCCTTACGGCGCCTACTCAAAGTTTAAGTTTAATATCCCGACCCGCACCGAGGGAGACTCAATGGCGCGGTATTTCGTGCGCCTAGATGAGGTAAGGGAGTCGATGGAGATTATCCGGCAGGGGTTGGAGATGTTAGAACCTGGAGAGTTTCTCGCACAAACCCCGAGAAAAATTAAACTCCCGGAAGGGGAATACTACAGTCATATGGAGACCGCCCGCGGGGATTTTGGCTGCTATGTCTATTCCACAGGCGAGGACAAACCGTGGCGCGCGAAACTTAGGTCCCCGGGATTTAACAACCTCTCGGCGTTAAATGACATGGCTGTTGGACATAAAGTAGCCGATTTGGTGACCATCATCTCAACGTTAGATCTCGTCATTCCGGATATTGATCGCTAACTATGGACTCGACACTGCTCTCACAGACTTTCGAGATTCTTACCGTCACAATCGGGATGGTGATCTTCGTTAATCTTTTGGCTCTGACCTTGATTTACACAGAGCGTAAGGTTGCCGCTCACTTTCAATGCCGAGTTGGGCCGATGCGTGTCGGCTTTCACGGTATTCTACAACCAATTGCAGATGCGGTTAAGCTGCTAATGAAGGAGAGTCCCGTACCAGCTGGGGCGGATAAGCTACTATTTAATTTAGCGCCGGTTATCCCCTTTGCCGCCACCTTTGGCATGCTTGCCATAATCCCCTTCCCTATTGAGTCGGCACTGGCAAATTTAAACGCAGGGGTGATTTTTTTAAGTGCCGTATCCTCAGTCGGGGTGATTGGACTGTTAGTAGCTGGCTGGAGCAGCAATAATAAGTATTCACTCTTGGGCGGGATGCGGACCGGGGCACAGATTATCTCCTATGAGGTGTCAGCCTCACTTGCACTTCTTACAGTTGTAATTTTCTCCGGCAGCTTGAATCTAGGAGAGATTGTCGCATCTCAAGCTGATGGTTGGTGGATTTGGCGCGGACATCTACCAGTGATTATTGCGTTCGTAATCTTTACAATTGCCTCTACCGCAGAGTGTAACCGCACGCCGTTTGACCTAGTGGAGGGAGAGTCCGAGCTTACGGCTGGGTTTCACACAGAGTATGCCGGGATGAAGTTTGCAATGTTCTTTTTGGCGGAGTTCATAAACGTCTTTGTCGTCTCGGCAATTTCCGCGACCTTGTTCTTTGGTGGCTGGCTACCGCTACATATCCCGGGAGCAGACTCCTTTAATGCGGTCATGACCCAGGTGTCTCCAAAGGTTTGGTTCCTAGGGAAAACCGGCCTTCTGATTTTCCTCATCATGTGGTTTCGCTGGACGTTTCCGCGATTACGGATTGACCAGTTGATGAAACTTGAATGGAAGCTGCTGCTACCGGTCGGATTATTGAATTTGTTCCTGGCAGCGATAATTTCGGTTTATAACTTATATCCGTTTAGTAATTAACAGATGACTAAAGTCGGCAACATCTTTCGCGGGTTCTATAATCTTCTCTCCGGGATGGGGCTAACGTTTTCCTATTTCATCAACCCGCGAACCGTCGTCACCCAACAGTATCCCGAGAATCGCGCAACACTGAAGATGTATAACCGCTTCCGCGGTAAGGTCGTCATGCCCCACGACGCAATGACAAACACCCACCAGTGCACAGGTTGCGGTATCTGCGAAACCGCCTGCCCTAACGGCACAATCTCGATTCTCACTAAGAAGGACGAGTCTAACAAGAAGGCGTTAGATAAGTTTGTCTACCGCTTTGAGACCTGCATCATTTGTAACCTCTGCATTGAGGCCTGCCCCTTTGATGCAATTGCGATGTCGAACGACTTCGAGACCGCTGTCTTCGATCGAAAGTTTCTTATTCAGCAGCTAAACCAACCCGGTTCCTTGCTCTCAGAGAAGCCGCTATTTGAGCTCGTTAACGAGCGTAACGCTAAAGGCAATCTTCAGGAAGAAACCCGGAAAGAAGCGGAGAAGCAGAGTTGATACCGGCATTGGCCTTTTACATTCTTAGTATCTCAACCTTAGGCTTTGCCTTTAAGGTCGTCACAACTCCAAACATTCTTCGCGGAGCAATGTATCTAATCGCGACCTTACTTTCCGTCGCTGGGATTTATCTCCTACTCGGAGCTGAACTTTTAGCCGCTATTCAGATTTTGGTCTATGTCGGCGGAATAGTGGTGATCACAATCTTTGCCGTGTTTCTGACCTCCCGCTTAGGAGAGCCGGCCGCCGTTCCACTTCCGCGGGTAAAAAGTCTGGCACTTTTTTCAGGGCTTTCCTTGGCGGCCCTGCTGCTCTTTGGCTATATCACCAATTTCTCACTCAAAAATTCCGGTGGACTGGAGTTTTCTCAGACAACCAGCAACTCCCAAGCCATCGGTCGTTTGCTCCTCTCCGCTAAGGCCGACGGTTTTCTCTTACCCTTTGAAATAGTCTCAGTTCTGCTCTTAGCGGCGCTGATTGGTGCTGTGGTGGTAGCCCGCTCCAAACCCGGGGAGAACAACAATGTTTGATATCGGCATTAACCATTTTTTGGTCCTATCCACCGCCCTGCTAGTGCTCGGATTATATGGAGTTTGCACCAGACGAAATGCCATCGCCCTTTTGATGTCGGTTGAGCTGATCTTAAACTCGGCCGCGATAAATTTTGTGGCGTTTAACCATTTTCTCGGGAAGGGGCTCTCGGGTCAGGTCTTCGGAATATTCATTGTCGCAGTTGCTGCCGCCGAAACGGCTGTGGCAATCGGAATAATAGTTAGATTTTACCGGTTACGGGGCAGTATCGATTTAGAACAGGCGTCAACGCTCCATGGATAATTCATTACTAAGATTTGCTATCTGGATTCCGGCCCTGCCGTTTCTTGTCTTTGCAATTAACGTCATTTTCATTCGCAATCGACACCGCACCTTAGGAGCCTCACTCTCCGTTCTCGGCACCCTGGGCTCGCTTGTCACCTCTGTTGCGGTTGCCCTAGACTACCATCTTAAATACGGCGGACAGGCGAGTCCTGTAATTCCTACCAACTGGCATTGGATGTCCTTTCCC
>CAYMWO010000147.1:0-7611 GCA_964393905.1 uncultured Bdellovibrionales bacterium
TTAACCTGGCCATTTTTATGCCACTGCACCAGCGGCCCGTCTTTTACAATCCGGCCATCACTTAAGGCCTTCACACAGTATAACTCACGGCCCGTAGGGAAAGGTGCGCCCTGCGGCGTAGTTCCCGCAGGACATACATTCTCGGCTAAAACGAGTGACGGAACCAATGCCAGTAACATAAAGGGAAAAAAAAGCTGGATGGTATTCTTGCAGTTCCGCATACAATAGTTATTAAACTGACGCACAAATCTGTGGAATAAAATCATTCTCTGTCTTCTCGATTTGGCACTAGTACCTGCCGCCGTTTCGCTCCATCTGGAGGACCAACTATCCCCTCTCGCTCCATCGTCTCTAACATCCTAGCAGCTCGGTTATAACCAATGCGAAAAACCCGTTGTACCATTGAGGTTGAAGCCGCCCCTTTATCAACAACAAGCCTAACTGCCTGGTCATAAAATGGATCTATTTCAACCTCTTCACCCGCAGCTAAGGTGCCACCGCTCTCGTTTTGTTCAATCTTCTCAATCATTGTCTCGATTTGAGTATCATAGTCAGGCGCCCCCTGCTCGCGTAGCCAGGCAACTACATCCTGAACTTCCTTGTCCGAGACAAACGCCGAATGCAGGCGCCGCACCCGCCCCGTTCCCGGTTCCATAAAAAGCATATCCCCCTGACCAAGCAGCCGTTCGGCTCCCGAGGTGTCCATCACAGTTCGCGCATCAATCCGACTGGCTACTTGAAAAGAAACTCGGGCGGGAAAGTTGGCTTTAATCAGCCCGGTAATCACGTTCACGCTTGGGCGCTGAGTGGCGAGAATGAGGTGGATGCCCGCAGCTCTGGCTTTTTGCGCAAGTCGAGTCAGCAACTCCTCAATCTCTCGACCAACTGTGAGCATTAGATCCGCAAGTTCGTCGACAACAATTACAATTCTCGGGAGAGGCTCTCGCTGAGGCCCGACACTACTCTTAGAAATAATAGGAATTTTACCGCCCCCTCCGGCTTCTACGCCGGCTTCCCGCTCTAACGGGCCATTATCATGGGCTGTTGCTACAACCTCACGGTCTGAAAGCTCGATAATATCTTCCTTCTGCGTCCGGCGCAGCGTTCTTTGCACCCGCCGCTCTTCTAACTGAGCACCGACAATTTTGTTGTATCCGGCTAGGTTTCTAACCCCCAGATCTTTCATTAAGCGGTAGCGCCGCTCCATTTCTTCAACCGCCCACCACAAGACACCACGCGCCCGCTTTGGGTTAGTAACAACTGGGGCTTTAAGGTGCGGAATGCCCTCGTAAATACTTAGCTCAAGCATTTTCGGGTCAATCATAATTAGTCGCAGCTCTTCTGGAGTCGAGCGGTAGAGCAGACTAAGAAGCATGGAGTTGATACAAACTGATTTACCAGTCCCTGTGGCTCCAGCAATCAAAAGATGCGGCATGCGGGCGAGATCTGTAATATACGGGTCCCCAAATGTATCCTTACCAATGGCCAAAGCTAACGGGTTATCGGGATGGGTAAAATCTTTGCACTCAATAATATCCCGCAATCGCACAATCTCACGGGTTGAATTGGGCACTTCGATACCAACCGTTCCTTTACCTGGAACCGGAGCATATACGCGGACACTTGCCACCTTGAGCGAGAGGGCTAGGTCATCAGCAAGGTTTACAACTTTCTGCACCTTAATTCCGGCAGCCGGCTCGAACTGATAAAGGGTGATGATAGGCCCAGGATGAACTTCGATTATTTTACCACCGATACGAAAGTCCCGTAGTGCCGCCTCTAATCGCTGACTGTTTCGAATAAGCTCATCATCTTTGGGCCCAAGTGAGACGCTAGAGTCTCCGTGGACTAAGAGATCGTGCGGAGGTAACTCAAACTCCTTAAGCGCCTCCTCTCTCAAAGCCTGAAGTCCCGAGTCGTCCTTTTGTAGCTCTCTCCTGATTCGGTTTTTATTAATCGTCTTTCGCAGCTGCTGCTTAATTTTGCCGGTCGGGCGCTTAGATTCCCCGCGTCCCTCCAGTCGTTTTTCTCCTCGGGATATTTTCAACTCTCTATTCGCTCTTCCTCGTCGAGCATTGCGCGGAGAGATGACATCTTCATCCTCAGCGCCAAGCACAAACTCCGAGCCAATTTCAGCTTCATCTATCTCCCCAAGCTCGAACTCGTGATTTTCGTCGGCTTCAATATCAGAGGAGTAAAGCCAACGGAGAAATCGGTATGGTGCCTTTACTATCGAGACGCAGGCCCTCAAAGTAGATACCGCTAGGTGTTTAAATAACAGCAGGGTTAATCCTCCCGAGCGCTTCGCACCTCGTCCTATTAGTCCCGCAGCTCCCTTTGAAACAAACAAACTATCCGCCGCTACGTTCTTGCTCTGCGTAGTGAAGGCGCGGAAGAGAGAAAACAGCCGAATCACCCCAACCCCTGTCCCGATTCCAAAGGAAAGGAAAAGAATCGCGCAACATATCAGCAGAGTGCCTGCTTCGTTCACATATTGAATAAGGGTAAAGGCAATCTTAGATCCAATGCGTCCTCCACCTTCCTGGCCAACAAGAACAGAGGCGATGGCGGCACTGGCTGCAGCCATGAAGATCGAAGCTATGACGGATGCAAAGATTGTAAAGAATGAGGTCTCACCTTTTGGACCACCGTGCACCCAGACAGTGCGGGCTAGTAGTAATGCCCAGAGAACGGTTACAAACGAACAGTAACCAAGTAGTGAAATTAAAAGCGAAGCAACTACCTCACCCAGAGGCCCCATCCAATTACCAGATATAACTGTGAACCCATCTGAGTTAACGCTCTGCACTGGAGAGAGATGGGAGTAAAGCGCTGCCCCAAGAAATACACCGAAGACTAACAGCAAGACAGAGACGCTCTCCCTGCCAAAACTGGTCTCTAAGTCGTCAACCACCGGCTCCTTAATTAACCTCTTACGAGGAGCCCCGACCTTACGTCGACGCAAAGAGGTTGAGCCGACCCGACCCTTATCATCGCGACTCTTACTAGTTGCTCCCATAGTAATTCTCTGCGTTCCAAGTTAATCCGCCAAACCGCACCCGCTTGTTGTAATAGCTAAGTTTCGGGCTAGTCCTAGGAAATAGATGCGCCTTACCGGCAATAGTCTGCCAGTTATAAAGAGTAGTACATTTTCGCATCTCTAACCACGGGGAATTGTGGAGGGGAGAGCCAGTGAGCTAAATTTTATTTATCAGCTTACTGGAAGATGTCTTAAGTTTTCTAGGGACTTAGAGGCCTCAGTAAACCCCTGATCAATCATCTCGTCGGTGCTTTTATACCGAAGACCACCCTTAAAGATCTCCCCCGCCCTAAGTAAGTTATCTGTGAGTGGCATATTAACTTTGTCGTAATTAGCGCTCCACAGAACCTTACCAGTGGCAGGGTCGAGTAACCAAAGTCCAAAACTTACACCTGCTCCCTCGGCCGGAGGTTCGAGTCTGTTCGTGATTGGATTTACAAGATTCGATATGATCCCATAAAGCACCCCCTGTGCGCCTAGCTCTTGCCCAGCCCTAACTGCACGAGCTGCTAGTGGCTCGGAGGGTGATAAATTCTTTGCAATTACCTCTTTGGACTTTGCCTCTTCCTTAATATTTGCAATCACAAGGCTAGTGCTAGCCTGAAGAGATCGTAGCAGGGTTTGAGTCAGATGATCGTAATCAGCGGCGGTAAGCTCTATCCCAGGAGAGCTCTCAAGTGGCATCACTAAAACATAATTAACTCTGAGGGGTTGGAACGCACTCCCAACCTGAACATTTAGCGGTTTTTTAATCAGCGGCTCCCGAGAAGAGCTCGATGCGCTTCCGCTACAAGCAACAAAAGCAGAAATAACGACCAAAATAGCTAGAAATATCGCCAGTCTCAAATAAACATTTCTCTGCTGCTGCATAGTCCTCACAGAATAGTCCCCGTAGATTAGTCTTATCTCAGTCTCAGCTTACTCTCCAGGGGGCGGTTTTTAGAAATTCTCAAAAAATTAGTTGACTAAATAGGTGCATCCTATATGTTCTAACGCTGTCTGGCGCCTGTAAGAGCGCTTAGCGATTAGCACATTTTACGAGCGGGTGCCTGTTTCTCAATTACTTGTTTCGTAATAGGTAAGCAAGTTTTAGAAATCCGTTTTTAAAAGGCGCGAATCATAGACTGCTTTATACACTGTAGATCTTAACTAAAAGAATTTAAACACAATGGCCAGTTCCTACTCAAAACTCGACCAAGCCTTGCGCGATCTAATTGAAGCCTACTCTGAGCTGGAGGAGGAGATTGATGAGAAGTGCGGCGAGGACGAGGATGCGTTTTCAGCGGCAATGATTGAAGTGCTAGAGACTTCGATTGAAAGCGCAATTGAAGAGCAGGATTCCAGCACGAGTCTCTTTGCCGCTTTACTCTCCTCTCTATCAGAGTCCCTTGAACAACTTGACCCCGCGGCTTTTGAAGACGAAAGCGAAGAGGAAGAGGAAGAAGAGGACGATGACACCGAAATCGACGTCGATGATATTGACATCGACGAGGACGAACTCGAGGAAGATGATGATGACGACGACGAGGATGACGACGATTAGCTCGGCTCCTTAGCGGCGTTCTTCAACCTGATTCTGGGCTTCTTGCCCAAGGAGCTAACGACCCTTCGAGATCCCAAAGAATCTACTAAAAATCCCATAATATCGTTTGGTCTTGCTCGGGCTACGCTCAAGGGTGACTGAGATCTTCTCATTCCTTGAGGTAAGACCAGAAACCACGCCGACGTCGATATCCGACGCGCTTTTTACGCTGCGAAAAAGTGCACGTATTGAGCTCTCCAGCGTCAGCGGCAATTTTACAGTAATTAGATAATCTCCAATTAACGAATAATATGCCTTATGGATATCCGGAAACGGACTCTTGCCAAAACTCAAGTCTCCCGGAAGTCCAACAACAATGTCCTGATAGCTCTTATCGAGGAAGGTATTTCCTCCGACTGCCAAATAATACTCTGTTTTCCAGCTTTTTAGTGCCCGTATAAAACGCTTCTCGTCTTCGTGCACCAGATGGAAGATGGCGTGCGGTGCCCATTCAAAGAACTCCCGTGATTCACTTTCATGGATAAGCACCAACAGTAGCTGGGTCCAAAACGGAATTAAGTTCTGTAATGAGCGAATCTTCCAGGCTACCCGATCTGTTCCCTCAGGCAGAAACCCCCATATCGGTGTAGCGCTCAGATATGTGTCGTATGTGACGTCGGCAAACTCCTGCACATCCAGAACCCAACTTAGCCTGAGGCTGTAACGGTCCCGAGTTTTGCCTACAATTCCTGCCTTCTCCAACTTTCTCAGTTCTTGATAAACGGCCTGAACAGAGCAATGTCCGAATGTATCGACAACGCCTTCTCGAATCTGGCTTGCCGTGATAAATGGTCGTCTTGCCAAGGCTTCGACGACAAAGCCCTCCAGCTTACTAGTCGCGGATAATTGCATGACCGACGCCCTTTTTAAACAAACCGTTTAAAATCGATATTAGCGCAGATACTCCATCTTAAACAATCTGTTTAAAAACCCCGCGAAAACTCGAACTTTCTTTAAATCAGTTGCTTATCACTCTATTCTCTGTCTTGCGGAGATGCATCTTAACGCCTCGCGCAGATAGGAGCCCAGCAGTATATGGAACGTAAGCAGTGCTTGATTTCAAGTGTAGAGTTTGAAGTCACCGATTCAGATCTTGAATACTATGCCTCCCTGGATGTCCCCAGCCCTCGACTTTCTCCGACTGAGCGTTCCAGGCGGAGAATGTCGTTCGGGAATCATCGAAATCTCTATCTCCGCATCTGCGCAGCTACTGGCAAGCGAATTGTAACCAATTTCCCTCCCGATTGGAGCGGCCCAGTTTATGATGTCGGGTATTGGCACTCCAATAGCTGGAACCCACTCTCCACTGGCCGAGATTACAACTTCTCCAGGGCCTTTTTCCCCCAGTTTCAGGAATTGATGACTGTAGCGCCACTACCGGGACTACTTCGAGCTCCGCAATATGATGAGAACTGCGAATACACCAACTATGCCGGAAAAAACAAAGACTGCTACATGATCTTCGATTCCGACAAGAATCGTGAGTGCTATTACTCATTCTCGATTAACTCCTGCACAGATGTTATCGATTGCTTTCGGGCAGACTCCTGCGAACTATGTTACGAGTGCATCGATTGCTCCAAATGCTATAACTCTAAATATCTGCAGAATTGCGATACCTGCTCCGATTCCTGGTTTCTAAAAAATTGTATCGGCTGTGCGTTTTGCTTTGGTTCGGTGAATCTCAGGAATAAGCGCTACTATTTTTTTAACGAGCAGCTAACCGAGTCCGAGTATTGCAACCGGCTTAACGCACTATCTCTCGGCAAGCGCTCAACCCTGACCAGGTTTCGTTCAGATTTTCGGCGCTACGCTGAGCAGTTCCCTCATAAGTTTATGCATGGCGTACATAACGAAGAGGTAACGGGGGATTATCTATATCACTGCAAAGATGCTGAGTTCTGTTTCGATTCCCGCAAACTCTGGGGATGCAAATACGTTACACAGAGCTTTGACGCGGCTAAGAGCTGTATGGATTGTACTGAGGTAGGTGACAGCGCTGAACTGCTTTATGAGTCGTGTTACGGTGGATACGAAGCATATTCGAATCGCTTCTGCTCTCATTTTCTCGGTAGCACATCTTTTCTTACGTATTGCCTTCACTGTGTTCGCAGCTCAAATCTATTTGGCTGCGTAGGTCTACATGACGCTCATTACTGTATTTTTAACAAGCAGTACTCAAAAGATGACTTTAAGACTCTGAATCAACGAATCATCTCCCAGATGAAAATCAGTCTGGAGTGGGGAGAGTTCTTCCCTGCAGCTCTTAGCCCCTTCCCTTATAATAAATCTCATGCACAAGACTATCTTCCTCTAACCAAGGCCGAAGCGCTCGATCGTGGTTATAAATGGGAAGATGATGAAAATGAGAATCAGTCCAAAGACAAAGAAATCTGCTCGGCAATTCCAGAAACAATATCCGAAGTCGGCCGGGATATCCTTTTTCATGTATTTAATTGTGCTCGTTCCGGAAAGCGATTTAAGTATCAACGGGCGGAGCTTGCTCTCTATCGGAAGATGAACTTACCGCTGCCGGAGATATGCCCCGACGAACGCCACCTTTACCGACTTCAATGCAGAAACCGGAGAGAACTCTTTTCAAGAAACTGCGATATCAGCGGCAAGCCGCTACTTAGTTCTTTCGCCCCAGGAGGGCCAGAGAAAGTGGTGAGCGAAGAGGAGTTCTGGAAACTCCTAGATTAGCCTCACATTCGCGCGAATCACTTTTTCGGTCCGATAACCTGAAGCCCTAACTCAACGAGCTGTTCGATATCCGGTTTCGACGGCGCGCCCACCATGATATCAGCACCGGCGCTGGTCTTTGGAAACGCAATTACATCCCGAATGGAGTCGCTACCGGAGAGCAGCATTACGAGCCGGTCGAGCCCAAGAGCAATACCTCCGTGAGGAGGGGCGCCGAAAGAAAGAGCCTCTAAAAGAAAACCGAACTTTCCTTCTGCCTCTTCCTTTCCAATACCAAGCAGATCTA
>CAYMWO010000148.1:0-7551 GCA_964393905.1 uncultured Bdellovibrionales bacterium
CAATCGTTCCAACGTTTACGTGCGGCTTCTTTCTCTCAAATTTCTCCTTCGACATCCTTTCAGCTCCCGTGAAAATGCCGCCGATTCATTTCGGCGGTGATAATTATCCCAATCACCAGACCAAAAAGTCTGGCGTAGAACTAAAACAAAAATTTTCTTTCGCGATTATTTTTAAAGATTTCGCGACCGAGATTCCCAACAGATACCAAGCACTTAAGGGGCACTTAAGCCCACCAGACCGGGGGGTTTACCCAGGATAAAGACGGACGCTTTTACACCGACTGATAATTTGAAGCAACTCCACCCCGGAAGAGGGTCCCAGATACTACTGAGAATGTTGCGGCAATATCGTCAATATCGAAGCTAACTATCTATAACTACAGTGCTTTTATCTGCCACTCTCTCCAGCGCGTAGAAGCGTGCCCTACCAGGCACGTGCCGAGAAAAATACAGCTTAGCCGGGAGTGCCTAACATAATGGAGAGTGGGATGTAAAGACTATCACCCAAACAGGGTTTGGAAAAATCAGAGGAATCAGGACGGAGGTTTGAAAACATTTAGAGAGCGACGGGGGCGCGACCTTGCGGTGCGCGCCCCCGTCGTTAAGAACCGGCGATGTAAGTAGGTGCTAAAGGATGTCGCCTAGGTGAGCGGCGGCCAGGCGGGCTCCTCGCCCTTCAAGAACGCCGCGAGGCCGATGTCCATCTCGTCCACACCGTCCAGACGACCGACCATGCACCCGCCCTGCAACGCCTCTTCCAAGGCGAGAGCCCGCTCGACACTCAACCCGCCCAGCTCCTTGTAGAACGCGTCCTTCGTGGACCGAAGAGCGGCGGGAGCGTTGTGTAGGCACATCCGATGCGCCAGGCTCTGGACCTCGCTGATGAGCGAGGCCGAGGGGAAGATCGCCTGATAGAAGCCCCAGTTCAATCCATCCAGGGCGTTCATCCACGGATCGATGACCGCCTTCTCACCCTTCACGAACGGAAGCCGGAACGAGAGCAGCCTTGCCGCACGTCCCGCACCGATGAGCTTCGGCAGGAAGAACGCAACACCCATGTCGGCGCCGCTCAAGCCCATCTGGTTGAAGAGGCAGCCGGCCTGCGCGCGCTCCGTGCCGAAGCGCATGAACGAGGCGCAGGCGAGTGCCATGCCGGCTCCGGCGCAGAGGCCATCGACCGCGGCGAGAACCACCTGGGGGCAGAAGATCATGCTGCGGATGAGATCGACCGTCATCCGCGCGAACCGCTTCCGGCCGGCGTGGTCCATCGCCACCAACTTCTTCACGATGATGTTCGGGCTCCCGCCCGCGGAGAAGCTCCGGCGCATCTCGCCCTTCACCGTGACAGCATCTCCTGAGAGCACGACGACGCGAATCGCTTTCGCCTCGGGATGCTCGTCCCGGGCCAGGAAGCGGAAGAGCTCCAAGAGCTCGGGGTAGGAACCACCCGCGAGCTCGTCGGTACCGCCCTCGTTGTCGATGGAGAGCGTGTTGTGCGCCTCCTTCGGGTTGGAGATGAGCACGGTGAGAACCGAGCCGTCGATGGCGAGCTTCAGCCACTTCGGGCTAAAGCCAGATAGTGAATCGAGGCAATTCATGGGAGGACTCCAGAAAGAGACAGAGTGGGGATGCAGGAAAGGGAATCAACCACGCGGCATAACGCATCCGCGCGAAGCCTAGACCCTCTCAAAACAGAGAAGCTAAGTTTCGCGCGGCGCGATTTCTCAAAAAGATGATGACGCTAAAATATAACCATTAAACCTCCATCCCTCTTCCGGGGTCCTTTCTAAAAAAGTCCGAAAAAAGGATGGAGTTCGATAACTACAAAGAAGAATTTTAAAAGATCAGACTTAGCCGCTATTTCTTAACAGCTTTAGCGGGTTTTGACACCTTGGCCGTAGCCACCGGCTTAGACGCCTGGTTATAAAACACCTCAGCCGTCGGCAGTGCAGCTTCCAAGTCTTTTAACCGCGTTGAACTAGACGGGTGCGTGCTTAAAAATGCAATCTCTCCCCCACTACCAAAAATATCATTCGCCCTCGTCCAGAGAGTAAGTGCCGCGTGTGGGTCATACCCGGCCTTGGCCATAATCATCATTCCAATATGGTCCGCTTCAGATTCCATTGAGCGGTCATAAGAACGAACGAAAGCTCCCGTTCCCACTACTCCAGTCACACTCTCCGTGACACTCCCCGCAAGATTTGCCGTCCCGTAATCCATTCCGGCAGCCGAGGCTCCCACAGAAGCCGCGAGCCCTAAGAGCGAGCTCCCCATACTAACAGCAGCAGCATTTTTCTCAGCCCCGTTATCAAAATTATGCCCGGCAAGAATATGAGCAATCTCGTGGCCGAGAATAGTTGCCAACTGATCGTCCTGCGGAACCTTATCGAGGATACCGTTATAGACAACAATCGTGTTTCCGTTAATCGCCATCGCATTCACTTCATCTCCGGCGTCCACTAGATACACCGGATAAACAAACCCCTGCCCACCAGCCGCCCGTGTTAGCCTGTTTACAATATTCTCAACCCGCTTTTGCTTAGCCGGGCTTTTCATAAACTTGTAATGGTTCTGATCAACATGAGCCTCAACCATCGAGCGCGTCTGCGCTTTGGCCTCAGGTAATGGCGCGACGGGTGGCGGCACAACTCCAATCGGAACTCCCTGGCGAACGGCACAGCCGGTGAGAAAAAAAACGAGAATTGTGATTACGGATAAAGTTCGGGCTAGGCGATTAAGGTAACGCATCTTAGGCTCCCTGAATTAGAGACATGTTCGTCAGTGACTGTCGTAAAACAAACTATCGGGGAAACAACCGATTTTCTTAAAGGTATATAGAATACCCAAATACGGTATTCAAGCTTTGCTGGGGTTAAGCCCTCTCAGACTCTAGTAAACGACTGATAAAGATAACTATCCCCGCCATCATGTAGATTGCTGCCCCGATAAAACCCGCCCAGATTCCGAAAACAAAGCCCGCCGTTCCGCAGCCTTCTAAGCCAGCGCTTGGGTCATTTAGCTGAGTGCTACAAGAGAGAGTTACAGAGAGCGCTGTGAGCATGTAAAACGCAAACCAAACTCCAGGGAGCAAAAAGACAAACCCCAAGGCCCGTGGCAGGAGAACCCGCCAACTAGAGGCCCGGGGAAACACCAAGGTGAAAAATCGGGTTACCGGGTTCTTCAGCACCCATCCCAGGTAAACCAATGACAGCAATCCACACAGCAACGAGGCGCTAAAAAGCTCGCCCCCGCAAACCGTGTAAGCGCCATTTGATTCCGAACCCGAAGCTTGCCCACAAAAAAGCGCTCCAACTTTTCCGCCAGTGCGCGCAATCAATACAAACAGAACCGCATGCAGCAGAAGCTTCCCAACTAGCAGCAGCCAGGATGATTTACGGGCCTTCGTAGTCGATTCCATAAGGACCAAATACCACCGAAGAAAAGGTTCCACATTCTTTTTCGAATCACTTCTCGCACAAACCTAGTGCGAAACGCAGCAACGGCAATAATAGGTTCCGTTTGGATTCTTCGGCCTAGCGTGCATCTCGACTTAGAGGCACAAAACCAGACTCTGTTACGATTTTCTGAATGAATGGAAAATAGTAATAACTGTCCCCGTGATCCGAGCGGTAGTCAATCTTTCCAACTGCTCCCTGGTAATTCTGCACTGCCTTGAGTGCCGACAGTAGATCTGGGGTATTTTCTCCGTATTTACAGAGCAGTCTTCCCGTATCATAGAAAATCACAGCCCAGCCCACAGAGGCGTCGTGACGTCCGAGGTCTCGATATTTTGTTTGAAATTCCGAAGAAGCATCGCCGATTACATACTTAGCTCCAAAAAGTGCCCCAGCGGACGCTTGCACATCAGCTGTGCTCTCAAAGAATACGCCGCCTAGGAATGGTAGTTGTAGATTCATCTCCCGGGTCTGCTTGGCAAAATTCCCAAGTTTTCCAGGTAGCAAGATTGGAATTATGGATTTTGCGTTGGAAGCTCTAATCTTTGCAATTGTAGTGCGGAAGTCGGTCTCTTCTGGAAGTAAATCAATCCGCAACGTTACTTGGTCTCCCAATTTTGAAACAATGCCATCGCAAACTCCCAGAGTAAACTCGTTGATATTGCAAATGAGCGCGACAGGGATATTCCCGGAATCTATTGCAAGCTTGGATACCATCTCTCCTTCGTATCCAGTTGTCGGGCGAAGACGGATTACGTACCTGCGATTGATTGCAACGCTCGAGTCCCCGGCCAGCGCGAGGAAGGGAATTGCGCTTTTCTCCGCATAAGGGGCAATGGCATTTGACGGCCCCGATCCGATACCAAGCAGCAACTTAACCCGATTAACTTCAACGAGCTTCTTGGCGGCCGTCAGACTTTTCTTCGGAACAAACTCATCGTTTTCAACAATTATTTGAAAACTCTCCTCACAACCCCCCTCTTTTAACCCCAGTTCAAGACCGATGCGAGAGGCCTCGCCATGCAACGCGATCGGTCCAGAAAGCGCCACCACCAGACCCAATTTGATTGGTTCAGCAATTACTGGATGAGCGATGGCAAGAGATAGCAAACAGGCGTAAACGAATTTCATTCATTCCACTTAAAAAAGGTTCCACATTCTTTTTCAAATCGAGGGAAACGGCTGATTGCCTTTAAACGATATAGAATACCCAAGAATGCTATTCAAGCTTTGGAGAAATTAAGTCCTTAGAAGGCCAAAAGGTTCGGGCACCAAAGAAAAGGTTCCACCGAAAAAAAGGTTCCACATTCTTTTTCGCAAAAAGTAGCGTTTTAACTTTAATCCGTTAAAATTCTGATTTACTTTTTGATTCAGCTTATTAGCCACAAAATCCCCTAAAAATCATCGATTCTTTTCCTTTAATTGAGTTAACTGCCGATCCTCTTTAACTTCCGAAACCTTAATTACCGTTCACCTCTAAAAATCCCCAAATTTCCAAGAAAAGGTTCCACATTCTTTTCCAAACTCCGTGGGGCGTTTTGACCCGTGAAACTATAACCGCTATTAACGCTGAGTAATTTTTCGTTCTCTCACAACCAGCTCTAAGTAGAAGGAGGCAAAAGGATGAACCACAAGGTTTTATCCATAGCCCTCCAGGGCTGTGGAATCGATCCCGAGGTGTATCGGGATAGCGTTACTTACAAGGAGTTACTGACGGAAGAGGCGCTACTGCGCTTCCGACTCCTACGCGGATCGGATGAGTGGCTTGCCTATCGCGCAGGATCCCTTCGCTTTGGCAGCGCACTCCATCGGCGACAACCTTCCGATGTGCTCGCGCTCTCCATCGCGCGGAGGATGAAGGCCTTAAAGCAGAATCCGCGCCGTCGCACAGAGATTCGCTATTTGGGACGAGCCGTTCTCGCTCGAGCAAAGAAGCATCTTGAGAACAACGTCTTGGCGCTGTGGTTTTCAATCTGGAGCGTATCGTCAACTGAAGAACAGCTGAACAATCTTGCGAACATAACCGCGTTCTTGCGCGAGATTGACCAACTCCAGAGCACTCTGCTCGAATCACTCCGTTCGCAGCGTCCCGAGAATGCTCTCCCAGAACATTACGTCCCGAGCGCGAAAGCCCCAACTGAGGTCCCGCGGCCGAACTGCTTGGGCAAGGCGCAGCTTCTGGCTGCATTCTTTCGGAAAGCGGGGCTTAAAGTCTGGGCCTTCTCGCCTGTGGTCACAGCGCAGCGATCGTTTAAGACCGCACAGGCCGAAATTGCCCGGAGTATTTTGGACGAAACGTCGGAAGAAAATGGCGGCTGGAACTGCGAGCGAATCTCAGCCGGTTCAGTCGCGGAGCTCTTAGCCATTGAACGAGAGGCCATAGCGCTGCGCGAGCTCCCCGCCTACCAGCACACCGGACTAATAGTCGAGCTAACTGACGGTCGGCTCCTGATGTTTGACCCCAATCACGAGATCTCTGCAATTCTGCCACCTGAGCAAAGTGGGCTATCTCAAGCGCTGGCGCTTGCTGAAAAGTACCGAGAGGTTACTCCGGGACTCACAATCCCGATTCAGTTTCCGCAGTTCGAGCATACGCTCCAGAGGCACAAGGCGGACTTTGAGACGTTGAGGGTTCTAGCGAAGAAGGCTGACCAGTTGGTCCGCGTCGAAAATCGCGGGCTATTGGATGTAGTCGAATGGATGGCTGAAAACCCGGAAGTCCTCGAGGCTCTTCGGCCTCTCCGGAGCGACGATGCCGCCAAGGCCAAAGAGGAGGACGAGTTCTATTTCAGGATGTCGCCCATTGCAAAGGCCATCTTCGTGGCACTCAGAGGTGCTGAGATTACCAAACGCGCCAGCTCCCGGCTTGCAGAGTTCCAGGAGAGCTATCCCAAGCATTCAGCGGCAACTCGCGAAGAGGATCTCGCAGTCTTAGCTGCGCTCTCCCCTGAGCACATCAAGGACTGGGACAAGGGAAGAGATTTCCCGGAGCTGGTAGCAGTCGATCGCGCCGCTCCTATCCTGGACCGACTCAAGGTGCTGGCAAGTCGGATTCTAAAGGCCGGGCTTGCGCCTCTTCAGGAGTTTCGCGACGCAACCGTCGCAACAACTCCGCATCCGGTAATACAACTCTATGCCGATCTTGAGTTTGCCCTGGGGGTTGCAACCCTAGGGCACGTGGGTGTGACCACAGGTCGGTGGAAGTCGACAGAGAGGTCGCTTGTTCCTGAGAGCAGCTGTCTGTTTAGGCTACACAACCACCTACTCGCTCACACGCAAGGGAGACGACCCACTGCACAGACACTGCGCACAGTAGAAGTTCTCCGTTCTTGTTCGTTCCCGCTTCCGGAGACGGAAGCAATTCTCTCCGCGTTCTGTTCCGCGTTCTGTTTCCCAACCCCCGTTCATGAAAGGACGGATTCACATGGCCCCGAAGAAGCCCCAGAAGAAGGTCCCGCAGAAGGCATCGAAGACGTCGGCACCGAAGGGCAAGAAGCCCGCCGCCAAGAAGACTCCCGAGACGAGTTCGACTCCGGCGGCCGCAACCCCGGCGCCCGTTCCGGCCGCGGCTGCCATGACGACCCCCGCTCCGTCCGGCGCCCCGATGGGGCAGGACACTCGGATGACCATCGACTAGACACCCCTGCGCACTAGTCGTTCGGTTTGAAACGGCGAGGGCGGCAGAGACTCCCATCCAGGATTCTCTGGCCGCCCTCGCCTCGTCTAACTTAGTTTCGAAACCCGAAGGTTAAAATCCCTCCTCTACTTGCTGGACCAACTCCTTTATTTATTAACAGGAAAATCCAGCTGCCTATCCACCTAAGAAAGTTACAATAGCTTGGCCCAAGAAAGGCTCTTAAACCAATAGTCATGCCGCTCTGCGACCGCGTCATCTAGCTTCATCGAATCAATCCAAGTGTTAAGAAAAATCAGCCAGTCAGTATCTCCTTTCCTTACGGCAAAAGCCTGATTGCGTTCGGTGAGCGGTTTCTTAAACGGCCGATAAACCTCGCCCTTAAAGATCATCTCACTCACACCAATCCAGGCATCATACCCGGCGACAGCTGTGAGCTTTCCCTTCTGCAAGGCCTGATAG
>CAYMWO010000149.1:0-7417 GCA_964393905.1 uncultured Bdellovibrionales bacterium
GTTGTTGTAGCGCCTTGAGCTGATCGCGCGAACTCGAGAGAAGCTCCTTATATTCCGCTTCATCCCTATACAGATCCTCGAGCTTTGTCGGCCGCTTACTTAAATTGCTACCTTTATCTGCGTCGACCTGAAATTTATTGATATCAAGTTTATTATTGCTCATTTATCCTCTACAAGTTGGCCTCAACAAATTGGCTGCTCACCGCTGCAGATGTTAACCTCTTTGCAGGCAGAATAAAAGCGAGCTGCCTGTTCCTGTGGATTAGGTTGCCCTACCGCAGAAGAACCGAGAATTAGTTGCAAAACGACCTGTTATCGTATTTCACTGCAACTATGAAACTTCTCTTAGCCGCGTTATTTAGCGCCTCACTGATTCTGCCGGGGATACCCCTAGCCTGCGCCTTATCTGGTTTCTTGCCGCAGATTGGTATGGCCGGGATTCTTATTATCGCTTCCGCAGTTTCTGTGGCCCTCCTTTCCTCTACTTCATTAACTCTGGCAGCATTTGGAGCCTTTAGTTTGCCAGGCGTTTGGCTGTTAACAATACTTGCCTCGCTTCTTAGCGCATATCTTCTCCGCGCCTCATTGACCGCTTTCATTCGACAACAGGAGTTTTTGAGTAAAGGTACGCGTCGGGAGATTTTATTATTGGCCGTAGTTTTTCTCTCGGCATGGTGTTCATTTCCAGCCCCTGCGACCTGGATGACGAACTACCACATGGATTCGGGCCGATATTCAAATATTGCGAGCTTCATTTTAAACAAGGGTTCGATTACTCTCGAAAACTCGGTTGGGGATTCAAGTTCTCTACTCCCTAAGCAAGATAGGGATTGGATTCAAGGGTATTACCCAAAAAGGCGCGATAAGACACACTTTGTCGCACCCTTTACTCACCTCTATCCGTCACTTCTTGCATTCGCTCGGGGACACTTAGGGATTTATCATAGCTTTAAATTGAACTGGTTTTTGGGGATCTTAGGTGCGGGGCTTTTTTATTTAATTATCAGACTCTATACCGGTCAAACATACTTAGCATTAATAGGAGCGCTTCTGGTTTTCACAAATCCAGCATGCCAGCTCTTCTTTAATCGCAACATGACCGAGCCACTTTCTTTCGCGCTATTGCAATTAGCCTTTGTTGCTATTTTTGCCCTAAGCGCTGCCCCGAGTCGTCTGACTGCTTTCCTTGCTGCATTTGTTTTTGCTCTCCTTGCCACTTGTCGCCTGGAGTTTGGACTTCTTTATCCGCTCCCAGCGCTGATTATTGCTGCCTTGGCACCAAGGCAAGTCCAGGACAGTAATAGTGAGTTGAGGTTTTTCATAAAGCTTCAATTAGCTTCAATCTTAATACTAGCCCCCTATTATGATTTTCTCTGTGGCGCCTATTTCGCGATCAACGTTGATAAGCTTCTGGACAATCTCTGTGCGCTAACTGGGATAGAGTTTGCCCCGCTGCGAGGTGGGATTGTCGTGATCTGGGCCGGTATAACAGCTATCTGTTTATTGGCTGCGCATTACCTGCTCGAAATAGGCAGGCCAACTTTTCTTAGTGACTCGATTAAGCGGCGACTACCACTTATTGGCGCCCTCAGCTTCGCGGCATTTCTGCTTTGGAACCTGCTCATCAGGCCGTGGCCTGCTTTGATGGGTGAGGAGTTTCATCATGATCGCATAAATCTTTGGCGACTTCTTAGCTTTATCGATCCACTGGCGGTGATACTCTCTCCACTTGGACTCTTTTATGCATTACGAGACAAGAATCGCCCTCTCTTTGCTACGTTCTGTTTGGTCCTAATGTTTACGACTCTGATTAAGAGCGGGCATAGCGAGCCGGTTCTGTGGTGGGCGAGGCGATTCGTCCCGGTTGTAATCCCAGCGTTCTATTTTTTCTATCTCGTAGCCTTCCAAAGCATCTCACGTGGCACTCGCAGAATGTTGTTGGCAGCATCGCTGGTATTTAATTGCTTTATTACTTTTTGCCAATTTAGGGCCTCTTTTGCGCACGACGAAGTCCGCCTGCTTGATCGCCCTCCCCTTGAGCAACTTGGCGCACTTGGATTTTACTCGGACTTGGCAGCGCTATTTGATGCCAAATCTGTGCAGCTTTGTCTCAGTGGGGATTCTTGCAACCGGGCAACCGTTCCGCTTCACTCTCACTTCAACATTCCAACCCTTTATCTTAAGGGGGGAATGACAGAGAGCAAAGTCGAGTATATTAAGCACCTCTTAGGTCAGGGGCAGAGGGTTTTACTTACTTACAACGATTTCCCCAAATCTCCGTTTTCAGATCAAGACGTACATCTGCTAAAGGCCCACGGCATTGGAATGAAGAAAATAAAAATTGGGCAATTCACTGCACTTGACCCTATTGGCTTTAATCGTAACTTTCGAACATCCAGATCCATTAAGGACCTGTTGATCCCGGCTAGCTTTTCAGGGTTGAAGTTTAAGAAGCGGGGTTTTCCTAGCCGGGTCTTCGAATTTAGTCTCATCAATAATCCCAAGTTGGCTCCGACCCCCTAGTTTCTCCTCTGGCTTGATATTCCTAGCCAATTAGCGGTAAATTCGCGGGGTGAAACTTATCATTCAAATTCCCTGCTTCAATGAAGGCCAAACCCTGGCGCAGGTGTTCCGTAATATGCCTCGGAGTATCCCGGGAGTTGAGATCATTGAATACCAGATAATCGATGATGGCTCGACTGACAATACGGCTGAAGTTGCGCGCGCACTTGGTGTTCATCACATTGTAACTGTCCGTGGAGAGAATCGGCGATGGCTGGGCAGGGCCTTCAGATTGGGAATCGATAATGCGATAAGACTTGGCGCTGATATTGTAGTTAACACAGATGGCGACAACCAATATCCCTCAACATCCATCCCTGACTTAGTAAGGCCAATTATCGAGGGCCGGGCCGAGGTTGTAATTGGAAACCGGAATCCAGGGCAGGTAAAGGAATATTCCTTCATTAAGCGGATTCTTCAGCGAGTCGGAAGTGGAACAATTCAGATTCTAACAGGTGAGCGGGTCCCAGACGCTGTCAGCGGCTTTCGTGCATATAGCAGAGCGGCCCTGGATCGCATCAACATCATTACCGATTACACTTATACAATCGACAGCCTAATGCAGGTTCTAAATAAGGGGATTGCGATTGAATGGATTCCAATTACCCCGAATAAAAGGACTAGAGAGTCGCGCCTTATCTCGAGCCTAGCTGATAATGTACGCAGACTTGCTGGAACAATTCTACGGCTATTCACTGTTTACCGACCGCTAAGGGTATTTTCAATATTTAGCCTAATATTCTTTATCCCCGCAGCTCTGCTCTTGGGTAGATATTCGTATATCTATTTTTTTCTCCCTGATGAAGGTGCCAGGCATGTCCAATCGGTAATTGTCGGGGGGGTATGTCTCGTGATCTCTGTGCAACTTTTTGTCCTGGGAATCTTAGGGGAGCTGCTCTCGGTTAACCGAAATTTGATTGAAGACCTGCTTGCCAGAGTGCGGAGGATTGAATGCCCCCCAACGCATCAACAAGGGTCAGACTCAACTATTGATGCCGGGCCAAATGTCGCCAGAAAAATTGGCAACTTATGGCATAATTGATTTCAGCTCGTCATACCTGCTTCCAAGAAACGGAAAGAGCATTTCTCGAGTGAGAGCACCTGAGACATACTGAAGAAGTGCGACATATTTAGGGACTCGGTGCCCCCAGTCATTTTCTGCGTGCGCTGCTTGTTCAATCAGGGCCTGATGCAGGTCGCGGTCGCTAATAGTGGAGATTGCGCGGTTAACTGCCTTAAAAAACGCTGCGCTAGTAAAATCATCGAATAGAAATGCGGTGCCGCTTCCACTTGCGATATCGAAATTTTTTAGCGTCGCAGCGATGCCGCCAACATTTCGCGCTACTACCAAGGTACCGGCAGCTAACGCCTCAAGTTGGGTAATGCCACCTGGTTCAAATCTAGAGGGCATGAGGAATAGATCGCTCCCCTGGGTAATTTCGAGAGCATCTTGATGCATGATGAAATCAAATACACCGCGAATGCGTCCGGGATATTTTAGCGAAAGTCTGGCTATCTCCTGCTCTAGCTCATTAAAAGCTGATTCCGATTTGTAAGGCGGACCGCCAATAATAAACTGCACTTGAGGATGAAGCATTAAGATCGACTCGAGCGTAGATTCCTTCTCCACTGAAGACTTTGAGGAAATAGTTTCGGCAACTTTGGCCCCCGAAACACTCCCCACTAGCAGTTCAATCCCCTTCTGTTCGGTCAAGCGTCCTACAAGGGAGATTAAAATAGCACTGGGGTTGTCTGCTAAATTGTATTTAAGCTGCAGGGCTTCCTTAGTGGACTGCTTGTATTGAACCAGCCGCTTAAAAAATCGCTTGTCGTTAAAATTCCCTTTTAACAAAACCGGACGGTTTAGTGCACTTCGCGCACCCTCGCCTAGTCGCCAGTAGGCACGGCGCACGGCATTTAGGTCAATACCGTTGCTAATGCCAAAAACCAGTTCGCGACGTCGTCGGAAAAGCTCTCCTAACCCCTCACCGCCTGCTTCTGACAGTAATTGAGCTGCGTAAGGGCGACTAACTGCCAGAACCGCTTTTTTAACATGAAATAGCGCAGCGGCTGTCATGTTCAAGAAGTCACGATTCTCCGGGTCTGAAATTCCGAAATAATGCGAACCATCAATGCCCAAAAGCGGAAAAAGATCTTCACCAAACTGACTAGCAAGCATCCGTCCCTGATAATCCCGTCCGCAGTTGTGAATCACATGTACGGTTTCAATCGAATTCATTCGAGGATCTGAGGCATATCGAGGATCGGTCTTTAGCAGCGCCGGGACTAGTCCTGTAAACCAATCGTTTGTTACAAGGATATGCGGAGAAACATCAAAGGACGGATCTCGAATAATTTCCAGCGCACCACGTGAGATAAAAAGCGCTCGCCGCAAGAGCTCATCGGACCAGACATTTGCATAGAGCTGGTTAGCCAGTCGTCGATGGCGAAGAAATATTATGCGAGAGCGTTCATCCTCGGCGATATACACCTCAGCCGTAACGAGCCGAGGAAACCGCAAGAGTTCGCCCGACCCACGCCTATTAACCGGTCCAAAGGGAATCTTAATCTCTCCGCGACGTTCAAGTGCGACTGTCTTACCATTTAACTGCACACCCACGCTTAGTAATTCTTCGGCGCTCTTGTGCTTGTGCCCCTGAGACTCTTCATAAAGTGGGGTAATTAACGTGACGAAAATCCCGTTTTTGGTCAGCGAGCCGAGAAGTCCTACAACTACCTGAGCTAAACCACCCGCAATCGCGTGCGGACCCTCTGGAGCTATTAGAACCACCTCGCCTATGCCGATATTTTGCAATAGCGCGAGAACCCGCTTAAGTCTCGAGCGAACGATTCCCCCTTCAGATTTGAACCGAGAGTGGGCTTCCTCATAAAACTTAGAAAGCACCCCTCTTATACTCGGCTCCTCGATGCTCAAATCAAGCAATATCTTTCCAAGATTGCGGGGCCTTTTCTCTTTTAGCTGGTCAGAGACTGTCCTGACAAAGAGGTCAAAACTTGAGAGTGACTGGCGGAGCTCGTCCTTAATCAGCACAAGGTCATGCCGCAGCTCCAGCTTGCGCCCTTCGAAATAGGTTGCATTTAGCGTTTCAATTGTAAATTTACCATCGCCTGTCCCGGGCTGGCCTAACCATAGTTTCAGATCGCAGCGCTCCGGTCTCGCAAACACAGTTACGCCATATTGCCCAAGTCGTTCCGGGACAATCTCTTTAACTAAAGTGAATGTGCCGTCCTTATTATCAATTATCTCGCGCGCTAATACCTCTTCATCGACCCAAGCATTTAGCGGGTCTTGATAACGCCCCCAATGTAACCAAAAATCAGTGCGAGGAACCAATTCGGGCGCTAGGCTGAAGGAGACGGCTACCTTAACTCGTCCGCGTGTCTCCTGGATTTGGGGAACTCCAATAAACTCCAGAGTTTCCGAAACCGCACGCCCAAGCTCAACTGGCGTAAGCTCTTTAGGAGAGGTCGAATCAACATTAGAGATTTCTAAACTTAGAAACCCAGAGATTACTTTGGAGCGGGGATTCCGCGGATCAATTAAACGAAACTGCGTCTTTGTTGGACGTTTTGCTCCCCCCAGAACAAAACTCATCTGAGGAACTCCCAAGCTAGCGCCACCGTGCATGTGCCTTTCGTGTGTCGAGCTACATAAGGCCAAGTCGCTCCCAAAGATTTCAGTTATCTCGCTTAGATTATCAAAACTAGCTTTAATATCCTCAGCGATTGTTTCGAGCTTTTTTTCTAGATACAGAGTCAATTCAGAAACCGCGCTCTTCTCTTCGCTCCCGGCGCTAACGACGGCTCCCTGCTCCACACCTATGGTTTTAAGCTCACCGAGCACAAACTCTAAAAAGTTTCTGTAGGTTTTTGAATTTGGCTTAAGCAGAAAGTGTATGCGGAAATCAGGCTCGATACTTCCGGTAAGTGTTAGCGTGTCTCGCACAGTCGAGAACTTAGCCACTACCTCACTCTTTCGCGTCTCAACTGGGTGAAACCCGGATCCGTATAGGCGCTTGGCAACACGCGGGGCATTGTCCTCGATAATGTCGAGAAGTTCCTTTTCCCCTAACGTAATCTTGAGCTTTAGCTCTTTGGCCCGCTCAACTATGCCCATTTATACACCGGTTAATAAGACTCCTGTTTCTGGGTATTTAAATCCTTTATTTAGATCCATTGGGAGAGAATAAGACGCAATTATTAGCGCCATATTACAAAGGATAGTTTGGAAACTCAGATCTATAAGTGTGGAACCCAAGGACCTGATGCTACAAAATAACCCTACTTTAAGGACAAAAATCGAGAACTTAACACCTCTTTCCCCAATCTATGCTGTTAGATAGCCAGAAACAAGAGAACGGGCAAAATACCCCTCTGTGATAAAGATCCCCTTATTCCCAAGAAATAGTGTGTGTGATACCTTCCCGGCTCATTTTAATTGTCGACAACAGGGATAAGGCTGTGAAAAAACTGGCTCAGAACGAAAATTTACGCAATATCGCGATTATCGCACACGTTGACCATGGGAAAACCACTCTGGTCGATTTTATGCTGCGCCAGAGCGGCACGTTCCGCGTCGGGGCCGAAGTTGATGACCGGGTCATGGATAACATGGACCTGGAACGTGAACGCGGTATTACCATTGCCGCCAAAAACTGCTCTGTCCATTGGAAGGGTGTCAAAATTAACGTAGTCGACACGCCGGGCCACGCTGACTTTGGTGGGGAGGTTGAGCGCGCGCTGCAGATGGTAGACGGGGCCATTCTCCTAGTCGACTCCTCTGAGGGGCCACTGCCCCAAACTCGCTTCGTGCTTCGTAAAGCACTAGAGGCAA
>CAYMWO010000150.1:0-7383 GCA_964393905.1 uncultured Bdellovibrionales bacterium
AAATAAATCAGAGAGTGCAGCTGGTTGTTAAAGAGGTAGACACCTGGATACGGACAGATGGGGAACCTGACGGTTGTTCAGGTCGGAGAGCGTGTGGCGACGGAAGCGCAGACAAAGTTTAAGCAGCTGCAGGGGAATATCTCGCAGGGGAATTTCGATAGCATCGAATCGCTCTGTAACAGGGCTTCACAGGCCTATCGCGGCGCGATTGACCAACGTAGTCGGGGGTATAGCGTTAAGCGTTCGAATTATCGGTTCTAGGGCCAGAGCTTTTGCGATAATTCGCCAATTTAGCTATAAATCCGCCTTACATTTCCATTCATAACGAGTAGAAAAATTTACGCTCTGTCTTGAGAGAGTCGCGGGCCGTGCGCCTTCCACTCTCCCTGGGCAGGCGACCTGCTTAGGTTTTTTCCACAAAACGCGAACCGGCCCACGGGGCCAGAATAACTCGTCATGCCTCTCTCGGAAGCATTTCTCAAGGCAACTCTCAGCCGCGATGGAATTCACAAGTTGGACCCGGAGTTACTCGCCGGGTTGATGCCCGAAAACGACTGGGCGTGCGCGGAAGCAGTCCGTCGCCTGGAAGTCGTGATGCAGGGAAAGCCTACCCGTTCGGCGGGAGTCGACATCCTTGTCATCGGACTGCTCCGCACTCCAAAGATGAGTGATGCGACCCACCTGGTGCTGGCGAGTCTTCTTCGCGCCGAAATGTCGGTGCCGGCCCATGAGGTCTCGAGGTTCAGGCTCGGTCGTGAGGCGCGGGAAGCGCTCGCGCACGGGCTTCGGGCCACTTCGGGCGTAGCTGCCCTTGCGCTTCTCCTGGCCGTCAACTCGCACCACACAACAACATCAACCTTTTGGGAGCCCGATGGGTTACTGAGTCACCTGTCAGATGAACTGCGTCGCCCCGACTCGCGGCCTTATTTGCTAGCTGTTCTCGATAAGGTCTTCCGAGGTGACGAGGTAGTGCTCCACCCGTCTTGTATGAGGGCGATCATCCAACGTGTTCTGGGAACGGCCCACTACCCGCATGTTGCAACCTACCTCTGTCACTGGTCTACCATATCGGTAAACTTCGGAGTCGACTGCATTAGGGCTCTCAGAGGCTTCCTGGCCCACTCCCCCGTGATCGAGACGCTGATTCGAGTAATTAGCAACTCGGTGAGCCCCGCGGAGTTTTCGAGCCCCGCGAAGTTTTCCGCAGCGCATCGCGCTCTCGAGGGGGCCCTTGTGGTTCCCGAAGTGGCCGCGGCGTGGTTCGCTGCGGTGCCCGATGCGGCCAAGTGCTGGAGCGAAGCCGACTGGCCCCGCGTGAAGGGTTTGATGGCGAAGCCCGCGGTGGCCGAGGCGTACAAAGCGCACGTCGATGCACTTCTCGCGGCCCGACCGATCGCCACGCCGCAAGATGTGGTGAGGCCGCTCTTGGCGCTTGCCTTCCGTGGCTCGACGAGCTCTTTGGTACTAGGTGCGGCGGCGCGGTTGTTCGAGCAGCATCGGGACTGCGGTCCCATCTCGTAACTGAACACGCCGGTCTTCAGACGTCGGGGGAGGGCCTTTCGCCCCCGACGTCTGTTGCTTCTAGGTTCTCTCAAAAAAGGTACTCGCAGGTCGCAGCCCAGCAAATCAATCATACTTTAACCCTTAAAACCTCGCTGGCACGGGCCTTGCGATACACTTTAATTAGTTGCGTGGGGTGGTCCTAAACAGTGAGCTTACACGGTTTGCTGGGAAGGAATGGGGTGGAGGCGGTGGCAGAAACTGCCGGTGTGGTTACGGGGAGTAATCTTACCGGCAGTTTCCCCCGTCTGTTTTTTCTATTGCTTTTGTCAGGGCTACGGCCTTTGTTAAGGAACCTTTATGCGACTTGAATCCGGACTTTTTATCGGGAAGGACTCGCTGGTGAGCCACGGCACAGCGATTAACACCGTCGCGGATAACCTCGCAAACTCCAATACTCCCGGATATAAAGCTGAACGGGCCGAGTTTGCGACACTTCTAGCCGATGGCGAAGGAAGTCTTTTCGGGGACGGTTATAACGCAGGAAATGGCGTATTTGTTCCCAACATAAATACGGTTCACAACCAGGGATCTATTGAGCAGACTAACCGCTCTTTAGACTTCGCAGTCCAAGGTCAGGGATTATTTATTACGCAAAACGGCACTAATACCTATTATACCCGGGCGGGTAACTTCTCCAGTGATCCAACTGGCAACCTCACCACTCAAGATGGGGATACCGTGATGGGTTTTACAACTGCTAGTCCCGATACGCCGGTGGCTCTAAACTTAAATACCGTAGCCTCTGCGGCGGCACCAACTACGGCAATAAAATTGACTGGAAATCTTGATTCTAGCCAGGCAGCGGCGTTAAGCACCGGCCCGTTTACGACGGTGACTGACTTAAACGCGAACGCGACTTACCGTAACGTTGTTGAGATGATTGACTCCCTCGGGAATAGGCACTCCGTTGATATGTATTTTTTCAAAGTCGATAACCTCAACTGGCAGGCCCAGGCTTATGTAGATGGCGGCGAAGTTGGAGGCACAATTGGAACGCCAACCAATATCGGCACAGGGAATATCGCCTTTACCAACACTGGAGTTCAGGCAGCGGGAGCCGCACCGATGACTATCACCGCCGCTTGGGGAAACGGGGCGGCAGCTAGCACAGTTGCGGTCGACCTTTCTGGTTTTACAGGTTACGGCAGCCCGTCAAGTATTAGTTCGATTACAGCCGACGGAACTATACCGGGAAATCCTACAGGGTTTGAAGTGGATGAAAATGGAGTTCTGAGTGCAACCCTATCCAACGGAGAGACCGCGACAATAGGAACAATCGCCTTAGCATTTTTCCAAAATCCAAGTGCGCTAGAGAAAGTTGGGAACAATAAGTACGTAATTACGGAAGATGCTGGGACACCCGACATAGGGGCGCCAAATAGTGAAAGCCGCGGCCAGACGAAGGGCAGTTCGTTAGAGACTTCAACGGTCGATCCGGCTAGTGAGTTTGTGAACATGATTAGGTATCAACGCGGATACCAGGCCGGGTCGCAGGTGATTCAGACCGTGAACGAGCTCTTGGACCAGACTATTCGGATAGCTTAGTTCCGCCTAAGCCAAGGCATCGCCGGACAAGCCGTCTTTTCATGTTAATCCAGTAGCCCTAATTGTCTGCGGCCTTCATACAACACCACCGAAGCAGCATTAGCGAGGTTAATACTTCGCACCCTCGGGTTATCCTGTGGGATTCTTAGACGGCGTGTTTCGTAACGTTCGTGAAACGATTTAGCCAGCCCACTGCTCTCGTTACCAAAGACTAGAAAATCATCCTCTCCATAATGAACTTGGTGATAGGAGCGGGTGGCGTGGGTGGTGAAGATCCAAAGGTTATCCTCACGACATACGGTCTGTGAGAGAAAGTCCTCCCAGTTCTTATACACGGTCAGGTCGATTTCAGACCAGTAATCTAGCCCGGCGCGCTTCAAATACTTATCGGAGAGCTCAAAGCCTAGGGGCTCAATCAGATGCAGCTTAGAGCCTGTGGCTGCAGTTAGCCGCCCGATGCTGCCGGTGTTCTGCGGAATTAATGGTTCAACCAAGACGATGTTTAGTGGCATATTATGGTTTAACGCTTATCGGAAAATCTCTTCCGTCCAGCTCTAATGCGAAGCCTTTCGCGCTCTGGACTATATACGGTTGCAGAGCTTGATGAGCCGGGCGAAGAAGCCGTAACCGAAAACCCTTGGCCTGACAATAGAGAGCATTATCTGCCCCAAGCTCGAGCGTTTCCGGCAAAAACTCCTCCCTAGAGCCGTCGTTAAGGACCACGCGCCAAGGTTCACAGTTGGAGTCAATAGTGCGGATGACAAACGGTGTATCCTCAACTTCTATCACTACAGACTGCCCCTCTAAGCTCACCACAAACTTGCCGAGCTCCCCATCAAACCGAACCCGCTTAGAGAGGTAATCATAAACCCCCTGGTGCGTGACTTCCGCTCCACCGTTCATCCAGCGGCCATCCTTAGTGAATAGAAGCCCACCGGGGACAAAGGTTTGAGCTGGAGATTTACTCATTTGCATCCGACCGTGAGACAGGAATACCCAAGATTTTGTAAACTATTGACCCTGAGAGCATCGAACTGCCCTAATATACTTAGAACCATGAAACTTCTACACCAACTTGCTGTCAGAATCTTTAGTGGGCATACAAGTTAGTGTATCTCGCCTAAAGGCCGAGTGCAGGATATAAGACCATATTCAAAGTTCTAACAAAAGCTGACTGAAGCTAAACTGAAGCTAAATTGGGGAAAGCGCTAGTGAATGCTAAGGCTGAAATTTTTAACTCGTCACCAGTCGGTGGCGGCTCGAAGGTGAAGATTGGGACGGCGGTGCTGTTTGCGCTGCTGGCCGTGTTTGCGCTCGTAGTTTTACCGTTCTTCGTCTTCGGTAAGATAGTGCCACCTAACTACATCGGCGTAAGGCAGAACTATTACAGCATCTTCGGTCTTTTGGAGAAGGGCTACTCGAATGACGGATTAGAGCCTGGACTGCAATGGAAGATTCCAGGGGTTACTACGGTAATCCTCTTACCGAAGGATTTTCAGTTCGTGCATTTAAATAACGAGCAGATTGCTGGCGACCTTGATTTACCAAGTCTGGACGTTCCGACCACAGACGGCTCAAAGGTTAAGACCGATGTCACCTTAATAGTGCGGCTCTTCGAAAGCTCGGCCGCAGGCGCTGGTCTCCCGATCTCGACAGAGGCCGAGCATACCGGTTCAGCTGGTAACGTAAACGTGCCGCTCTCTAAGGTAAAGGACCGCGCCCATGGAGGCCCAAAGGATCTGGTGACATCCTTTTCAGCAGACCCGCAAAGGCAACTTCTGACGCTCTCCCGCACTGCCGAAAATGAACTAAAGCAGAATCTCAGTAACCTCTCGACCACCGACTACTATAACCCAGAGCTCAGGGAGAAGGCCGCCTATGCCTCGAATGAGGCGATTAACGGGATTGTAAACAGATCCGGGATTGAGCTTTGGGCGACTTTGATTCGGCGCTACGGCTATGCTGAGAAGAACATCGACGACCAGATCTTTGCGAAAAATCTCCAAGACCAAACTGAGCGCCTAAATGCTGCCGCCAGTCGATTGGCCGCAGCCAAGGCTGACACCGAGCAGAGTCGAGCACTCTGGGACGCAAAGATTCGGGACTTACAAGTCGAGAGTCAGGCAAAGGTCGCAGTGCTCGAGTCCGAGGGTCAGCTCTATCAGTCAAAGAAAGAGGCTGAAGGAAATCTGCTCGTGACCCAGGCCAAAGCTGAGGTCGATGGAGCTAAAGCCAATGTGCTTTCGCAAGTAGCAGGCGCTGAGGTGTTTGTCGCCCGTGAGATGGCACCTCTTCTGCAGACCCTAAGCGGCGGAATTGTAAGCAACATCGACCCCTATGACATCAACCAATGGGTCAATCGCCTCACCTCCAAGGAATAATTTGTAAGTTATGAAACGATTAGTAATAAACGAAGTTAAAACAAGAATTTCACACGCGCTTCTCCTCCTCCTTCCGCTTGGTGCACTGTTTTCACTATCCGCATGTGATAGCGGTTTTCAAAAAATTGAGGCCAGTGAACATGCTGTTGTCTTCTCAGCTATTCCGCGCTTTATCGGGGGTGGAGTGAGAGACAAAGTGCTACAGCCCGGAGAAATGGAGTTCGTCTTCCCGTGGGAGTCGCTATATCGGCTAGATACCAGTTTGCAATCCATCGCCTGGGGAGGTGTCGGCTCTGGAGATCGGAAAGAGGTTGAAGATTACGTTGAGACCCGTGCACTTGATGGGAACGAAGTGGGGCTGGCAATCACTGTGCAGTACCATATCATCCCTGAAAAAGTGCCCTACATAATCCAAAATGTCGGCATCGACGACCTCGCAATTAAGAGTCTAGTTACAGCAGTTGCGCGCGCAGATATCAGGACGCATATGAACGTCTTAAACACGCGAGACTTCTTTAGTCCGGAAAAGCGGCAGTCGGCAGTTGATCAGGTAAAGCTCGCACTGAAGGGCCGACTAGAGCCCGAGGGAATTGCCATCGATAACGTAATTTATAACGACCACCGCTTCGAACGCCGACTCCAGGATGGAACGGTGGATCGTAGTTACCAGGAGCAGATTGACCGCACGCAGGCAATTAATCAGGAGACCCAGCAGGAGAAGAAGAAGATCGCGACCGTTGTGGAGAGCAAAAAGCAGGAGTTTAGCGAAGCTCAGGCGCTAGTTAACCGGCGAGTACAAGAGGCTGAAGGGTTTAAGCGACAGGCAACTTTGCGGGGCGATGGATTCCTTCAAGCAAAAAAGAATGAGGCCGAGCAAGTTACAGCCTTGGGAACGGCAGAAGTTGAGGGTTTGAAGAAGCAGATTGCCGCGCTTTCTGGTCCCGGTGGCCGAGCGCTTTTGAAATTAGCTCTCGTCGACCAGCTTTTAAAAGGGAACTCTAAGTTTATCCTGCTCAACAACGGAAAAGGCGGCGCTGGCGCTATCGATATAAACCGAGTTGATAGTAACGATTTATTAAGAGAGGCCGGAATCTTTGCCGCGATGCAGGACGGAGCTAATGCCAATAGGCCAGCTCAGAGAGCACCGGAAGCCGCAGTTGCTCCGGCCATTACTCCGGCGCCAATAGCGGGTCAGCCAAAAGCCGGGGCTAAGGCTAAACCGTAGAGCTTAATCCCGTTCAATATACTCGGCTTTAGGTTCGGGCATTTCTACCCGCTTTGCCTTGTATACTCCTTCACAAGAGCGGCTAGTTTTGCTACAGGCAAGGCTCCGGATTTCACGGAAAAGTAGGGCTTGGCCCCAAGACTAACCAATTATAGGTGTTTGAAAATGGCTGCTTCTGGTCGAAAAAAGATTGCTCTAATCGGTGGTGGAAATATCGGTGGAACTCTCGCATATCTCTCGCTGATTAAAGAGCTAGGGGACATAGTGCTTTTTGACGTAGTCGAAGGGCTGCCACAGGGGAAAGCTTTAGACCTGTCGCACGCAGCACCCGTTCTTCTTTCAAGTGCTAGCATAAAGGGAACAAATAGCTACGCCGATATCGCCGGAGCCGATGTCTGTATCGTCACAGCCGGAATCGCACGCAAACCGGGGATGAGTCGGGACGACTTATTAAACACCAACGTTAAGATTATGGAGTCTGTAGCGGACGGTATTAAGCAATACGCCCCGAACTCGTTTGTTATTGTAATTTCAAACCCACTCGATGCGATGGTAACCCTTTGCCAGCGTCGCACTGGATTCCCAACTAATCGCGTTGTCGGTATGGCTGGGGTTTTGGATTCCGCTAGATACCGTTCGTTTCTTGCAGAAGAATTAAATGTATCTCCG
>CAYMWO010000151.1:0-7319 GCA_964393905.1 uncultured Bdellovibrionales bacterium
GCAGTGGCGTATGTTTAATGAAACTTCTCTCGACCAATTGGTGTTATTCCGGGCTTGGCCCAGGTGTCCATATAGGCATTGATGTTAATCGCCAGGAATTCCTTCCCCAAAAGTCCAATGCCTGAAAGGATTTGATCGACTCTCTCCTTAGGAGCAGGGGGGCAGTTCAGCGCAGCATCAGCCGTTAGCAGAATTCGCGGATTTTTCACCCCGATATCTGCAAGGACCTTGAACGAGCCTTCATCTCTAACAGTGATAAAATCCATGCAATCGGCGAGTTCGCGGAGCATACGCTTGCCAGCGTCGGTGCTCACGGGACCAGCGGTGACGTTATAAAACCCCAACATCTTGCCACGCTTTTTCGCTCTCGGAAGAAGAAATGCGAGGGTGGAAAGATAATTAAAGAGTGGGTTATAAAGCGAACGATCGAAAAGAATAGCATCGAAAACTAACGAAAGGTCAGTCCGATTTATTGAATTGTAAGTTGGTAGCCCCAACATCTTAAGCGACAGGCTCCAAGGAAGCATGCTTATCGGTTGCACCCGGTTAGGGTAGCTCGAACTAATGAAGTTCGGTTTAATCGTGGGAATCTCATAAAGGAGCTTTCGACCACAGGCGGCATCAACAGAGTTCATAATTCCAGAGATCAGTGCCGCATCTCCGGCATTTCTTCCAGAGGATGAGCCTAATACCGTTACGCTATTTATCATTTACTTAATCTCAAGTTACTGGTGCTTTGGCTTAAGCCAGCCATTCTTTACATACCAATTAGTGGTCTCAGTCAGACCGTTTTCGTTGGAATATTTGTAGTTAAATCCGAGCTTGTTCCGCAACTTGGCGGTATTGAAGGCTCGATCCTTAGTGAAAAACGCTACCCGGCGACGATATATCGGCGGTTCAATACCAAACGGTTTACAAATCGCTTCACACAAGGCTCCCAGCCAAAAAAAAGGAAGCGCCGGGAAACGGATAACCTTAAACGAGCTTCCAAGAGTTTTGGCTATTACCTGGCCCATTGTTGTCAGAGGAATCGCTTCGGCATTGCCCACAATAAATGTCTCGCCCAAGGCGGCCGGAGATGTTGCCGCGAGGATGATAGCATTTGTTAGATCGTCCACGTGGATGAGGTGATACAGACATTTGCCGTATCCAAGTAGCGGAAAGAAAGGTTTCGAGGCCATACGAAAGACCTTGAGTAATCTTTTGTCCCCTGGGCCGTAAATGGCAGCCGGACGAATAATCACAAATGGAAGATTATTCTTGCTGGCAAAGTCACGAAACCAAAGTTCGGCCTCGGCCTTTGTTATCTGATAAAGATCCCCGGGAGAGAATCGGTAATTTTCATCTGCTGGTGGATTGTCAATGTGACCATGCACACCAATAGTTGAGGTGTGAATAAATCGCTTGAAGTTCGGGTTCTTTAGGGCCTCTTGCGCTAAAAGTTTGGTGCTATCAACATGCACCTGGCCGTAACGCTCATCAGGAACATTTGCTTCCCTATAGGCTGCCGCAAGATGGAAGATATACTCAACTCCTTTTGCGGCCTGCGCTATCACCTGTGGGTCATAGACGTCCCCGCGAATCCACTCGATGTCTAGGCCTTTAAGTGGCTCAAGGTTTGAAGATGCTCGAGCTATGGCCCGGACCTTTAGCCCGGCCGCGCAAAGTTTGCGCACAAGGTTTGAGCCGGTAAACCCGGTTGCTCCGGTTACCAATACAACGGTACCACTTGGAATTTGGCAAAGATTTTCAGTCATAACGAAAAATAATCCAAAAAAAGAGTGGCCATGCTATTACATCAGGGCTTATTCATCAAGTTTTTCATGTGAATTTGTGATGGGTCTAATCAGCTGATTACCCTGCCGAATGTTTGAAAAGAGGGTTTAAATCTCCACATGTTGATAGTTGCCGATACTCACGTTCATCTTTATCCCGGGTATGATCTGAACAGGGCGTTTAACGCGGCGTTTTCTAACCTGTCGCGGCTTCTGAAGCGGAACCGTAAATTATTTGGGAATAGGGAAGAGCCTGCCGCCTTTGTCATCTGCCTTACGGAGCGGTCCGACTGTCATTTTTTTCAGAGTCTTCGGGCTGAGGGGACACTAGATCCAGAGGGAGATTGGAGCGTCTCTCGAACTCAGGGGGAGAGTTCGCTTGTTTTAAAGAACAAGCAGGGTGCTGAGTTATATCTTGTCGCCGGTCGGCAAATTATCAGTGCTGAGCGAATTGAAATCTTATGTCTCACGCTAGATCTAATTATCCCAGACGGTAAGCCGGCCCAGGAGATAATCGACATTATACTACTTGCTGGCGGAGTTCCGGTAATCAATTGGGCTCCGGGGAAATGGTTTTTTAAGAGAGGAAAGATTGTCTCTGAGTTACTCTCGCAGAATCCTCCGAATAAGCTTTTACTCTGTGACACAACTTTACGGCCTACGATATGGGGCATACCAAAGATTATGGCATCTGCGATGGAGCGGGGCTTTAATGTTATCGCGGGCTCTGATCCTTTGCCGCGAGCACGTGAGGAGCGATTAATCGGCACATATGGCATGATTGCCCAGGTCGAATTGCACACGGATACTCCGGCCAGGTCGCTTCGAAGTATTCTCCTAAATCCCGCTAATTCATTTCTGCTGGTTGGCGAGCGCGGCAGTCTGGTCCGAGTAGTATGGAGAATTGCGCGCCACATGCTGAAACTGTAACTTGCCGAAAAGTTCAAAATAACCGGATTGTTGACTAATGGAAGTGTCTTTCTTCTTCCCAGATATATCATCGCGGCGTAAAGTCGGCGTTTTGCCAATCAAGGGCCAATATCGGTTCTTAATTCTAGGAGTGAAGTGTTATGAAACGAAACCTTATTTTAATTGCAAGCGGACTGCTTTTTGCAGCTAATACCGCTGCTTCCGTATTTGCGGAAGACGTCGCCCCGGTGCTTCCGGAAACTACTTCGAGGGCCAAGCTCTCGGATGATGATATCGGCCAGAATTTGGATAATGCACGGTTAACCTCGCGGGTGGAGAAGGCTAAGGAGGTCTATCAAAAACTTCTCTTGGCTCCAGATGGTGGCATTCCCGAGGACCTCATAAAGAAGTCTTCGTGCGTAGCAGTACTTCCAGATGTCCTTAAAGCCGCGTTTATTGCCGGGGGTCGGTTTGGTAAGGGGATTGTCTCTTGCAAAGGTGTAAACGATGTTTGGAGTCCCCCAGCTTTCTACAAAATGGCAAGTGGAAGCATCGGTTTTCAGATTGGGGCTGAATCCACGGACTTTATTCTATTTTTCATGAGTGAGAAAGCAAAGCGCGCATTGTTAGATACGAAATTCAATCTAGGTGCTGACCTTGGAATTGCAGCCGGCCCTGTTGGTCGGTCAGCAACTGGAGGGGTGGATCTAGATTTCACAGGCATCTATTCCTACGCCCGTTCGCAGGGATTGTTTGCAGGTGCATCAATTCAGGGAGCGATGCTCGAACCCGATACCGAGTCTAACGAGACCTATTACGGTAAGGGAATTACCGCTGAGAATATCCTAATTGACCAGAGCGTTACTTCCGTTCCCACTGAGGCGCAGGCGTTTATAAGCGTTCTGCAATAAAAAAGGGGCCCGGATAAGTTCCGGGCCCCTTTCCTCTCGTTTTTATCCCAAGAGATTACTCGACCAATTAGTTGTGGCCGTTATTGTCCCCAACAGGATCGTCAGTTGATAGCCCCCACTGAGTGACCTCCGCTACACCGGTAGGGAACCGTTCATAGTGGTTGCCTTCCGATGGACGATAAACCTCAAGGTGATCTCGCCTTTCGGAATCATCTCCTGAGCGCACTACGGTTCCATCATCCCCAGGGAGTCCCCAACCAACCGCAAAGGGAGTGGCTCCGGCACCCCAAGAGCTGTAGCGGAAGTACCACGTACCCTGACGAAATACGGTGATGTCATCTTTTCCGTCTCCGTCAAAGTCGCCAGCCTTAGGTTTATCTCCAGGTAGACCGTGTTGAATCGCGTCCCCAGCAGATAGATTGCCCGCGAGCGCCCCGTCTCGGTTATATCCAGAGGAGGAGTAAAGGGTGTACCAAACTCCAGTCTGAGTATCCCATACTACCAAGTCGTCACGCCCGTCCCCATCTCTATCCATTCCGCTTATAGGTGTGTGCGTCGGAAGTCCCCATTGTCTCTCTAGAACTGCAGAAGCATCACCCTGAAGAGCAAGCGACCTATTGTCCACACCGGAGAGGAGAATGAAGAAGCGTCCAAGCCATGGACGATAGATTCCGATATCCGAAATCTTGTCGCCATCAAAGTCGCCTGTCACCGGCTGATCTCCAAAAATTCCCCACTGCACAGTCCGCACCAGATTGAACCCGCTTGATGAAAGTCGAAAATACCAAGTGGCGGTTGAGGGGCGGAAAACCGCCAAGTCATTTCTACCGTCACCATCGACATCCATATTTAGAGGAATGTCGCTAGCTAATCCCCAGGACTGAGACTCTGCAACAGTTGAAGTTCCGCTATATTTAATGAACCAAGTAGAGAAGGCATCTGGACGATAAACAACCTTATCCGCTAAACCGTCGTCGTCAAAGTCGCCCGCAATCCCTTGACTTCTAAGTCTAACACGACGAGCAGTTAAAGTGCCGTCCCCCGCGCGAACAGCATTAAGTTTGACCAACTGCTCCAGAGCAAAGTCGCCCCGATTCAGTGGGTTTCCATTTGCATCTTCATATTGGGTGGAACCATTAAGAATCGCCGTGAGACCTCGGACTATAATTTGCGTCGCACTAAGACCTGCAATCTTTCCTGTTACTTCAACTTCAACCTCGCCGCCATCTGAATCTTCGATCTCAATCTTGCGTGCAATTTTATCAGAGCCCGAGAGATAGGACTCCACCTTTACTATCTGTCCAACAGCTAGAACAGAATAAAGGATTGAACGGCTAGATTCGTCTTCCACCCGAGTTGAGGAATTGACGACATAAACAACCCCATCAACTGTGATGTTAGTCGAGCTAAGAGCATCAATTGGTCCAACGACTTCGAGCTCACTCTCTGGTCCGGAAAGATCGTCTCCTGAACTGCTATCGTCATCTGAATTTTTTAGTTCTATTCTTGTAGCAACAGTTGGAGCCCCACTCGTAGCGCGAACATTTACGTTATCGCCCACGACAATCGCCGAAAATAATATCGGACTACTGTTTGAGTCTTCGATCTCTGTTCCTCCAGTTACGGAGAAAGTCTGACCTTGAAGCGAGATAGAGTTTGAAGTCTTTGCTGTTACGGTTCCTTCAACCTCAACTGACGCGTCTCCGCCGCCACCGCCGCCACCAGCTTCGTCTTCAAGTTCAACTTCTTCGGCAACCAAAACGCCACTTACAAACTGGCCTTTTGCCTTAACGGTATCATCCGCTGCAAAAGTTCCACGTGTTGTTGTATTACCGGCCAAATCTTTATACTCGGTCGAGCCATTAGTCTGATAAACTACTGAATCTACCGTCATGGTATCCGAGGTAATAGCGCTAAGAATTCCACGGGTAATAACATCGCTGTCGCTAGCTGTCGCCAGGGAGGGAAGGGACAAGACCAGCAGAAGTTGGAGGAATTGTAAGATTCGTCTGGTAACACGTTGCATGCGATCTTCTCCGATTATTGGACCGATAAAATTGAATTGGGGCTAACACGATTCATCTAAACATTCACTACGGGAATTGAGACTGACTATTTTAGTCATCTAGCAGGAAACTATCAACCTAAGTATGACGGAGATCCTACGTGCAATGCTGTGGCAATGATCAAAACCGCCGGCACTGTGCGACGGATAATCTTGGAGAAAATTTTAGTGCTTCGTTGTGTTTCTGATTAACATGAGAATTGTTAGTAGGTTGTCGCTTAAGTTTTTGCTAACATTTGGTCCGCCAGGGCATCTTATTGGGTAGTTGAAAACCGTAATCAAATTTTAATGAAGAATATTAAAATAGATCAGCAGATCCTCAATAACTTCGACCGTTCGGCTGAGCTCGAATGGTTGGAGACAAATGGTGTCGGCGGTTGGGCGAGCTCAGCCGTTGTTGGTGCGCACACGAGGCGCTATCATGGGTTGCTTGTTGCGGCGACTACCCCTCCGGTTGGACGGATGGTGATGCTCTCAAAGCTAGAGGAGACCATCGTCTCGCGCGGGGTGCGGTTTGATCTGAGCGCTAATGAGTTTCCGGGGGAAAATGGCGAGAGCATCAAGCACCCGCTTGGGAACCAATATCTAAAACAGTTCGAGCGCGGGCTTTTTCCGACATGGGAATATGCCTTTGGTGGATTCCTAATTCGTAAGACTATCTTCGCCGTTCACGGTGAGAACACCACGGCTTTAGTTTATGAAATCCTAAAGGCGCCAAGTGATGCCACTTTAGAACTTAAGCCCTTTATCGCCGCTCGGGATTATCACTCACTTACCAACCGTAATGAGTTTATCAACCCCAGTGGCCGGTTCGCCTCTGGAGTGCTCTCGTATCGCGCTTACAAGGGGGTCCCCGAGGTTTACCTGGCAGCCACCGATGCTGATTATCTGGCCAATCCTGATTGGTATTTAAGTTTTTTTTACCGCGAAGAGTCTAAGCGTGGATTAGACGCCCACGAAGACCTTTTTACGCCGGGGATTTTTACTGTTGCCGTTCAAGAGGGAACTAAAATCGGGTTTGTGGCTAGCATCGACCGCGCCTATCCGGGAATTGAGGCGTTTGGTCTGTTACGAGCAGAGCGTAAGCGACGAGAGGGATTGTTAAAAAGGGCTGGAGCGCTCGGTAAAGAGTTTCCTCAGCTAGTTCTTGCGGCCGATCAATTTATTGTTCGCCGTGGGGAGGACTCTCGCACGGTAATCGCAGGCTACCACTGGTTTACTGACTGGGGTCGCGACACGATGATTGCTCTTCCGGGACTGACTCTGGCTACCGGTAGGGTAAAGGAGGCCAAAGAGATTTTAAGGGTATTTCTCCAGAGCCTAAGTCAGGGAATGCTACCCAATAACTTTGCTGACGGCGGCGGTGAGCCCGGATTTAATACCGTCGATGCTGCACTGTGGCTCTTTGTGGCTCTCTACAAATATTGGAAAGAAAGTGGAGATACGCAGTTTATCAAGAAAGAGGCGCTGGCCCCGCTAATGGATATTATCGATTGGTATCAGCGCGGAACACGTTTTGGCATCCGAGTTGCGGAAGATGGTTTGATAGCTGCAGGAGAACCCGGAGTTCAGCTTACCTGGATGGATGCCAAGGTAGGGGACTGGGTAGTGACTCCTAGAATTGGGAAGCCGGTCGAAATTAATGCTCTTTGGTATAAT
>CAYMWO010000152.1:0-7302 GCA_964393905.1 uncultured Bdellovibrionales bacterium
CTCAACGTCCTATATCCGTAAGCATCTTTTGGCAATCCTTGTTGGCTTAATCTCCTTAGTAAGCATTTCAAGGATGGAGCTTCGACGGTTGCAAAGGATCTCAACCCCATTTCTGGCACTAGTCTCCTTGCTACTGGTGATTGTGTTGATTCCGGGAATCGGTCACACCGCAGGGGGGGCAAGTCGTTGGTTGGCGCTTGGTTCATTTCGAGTTCAACCTGGTGAATTAATTAAGGTGGCCTGTATTATCTTTTTTGCTACCTATATCGAGATTAACCATGCCCTAATGCGAAGCTTTAAGTGGGGGGTTTTCATCCCACTTATTATAGTGGGAGTCCTTTCTGGGCTTTTACTTGTGGAGCCCGATTTCGGGTCGACTGTGATTTTACTGACAGTCGTCTTCTGCCAGCTCCTCACAGTCTCTAGAATCTCTCAGCTTGCCGGGATAGGGGTGCTTGGGCTTTTGACTCTGGGGCTTGTAGCCATTGCTTCCCCGTATCGGGTTCGTAGGCTGGTCTCGTTCCTTGATCCGTTTGGTGATGCCAGTAACGCGGGCTACCAACTAGTGCAGTCTCTGATTGCAGTCGGCTCCGGGGGCCTTTTTGGCGTGGGCTTAGGGGCTGGGAAACAGAAGCTGTTCTACCTTCCTGCTGCGCATACGGATTTTATTTTTGCTTTGATTTCGGAAGAGCTTGGTCTAGTGGGAGCACTGGGGGTGTTAATTCTCTTTTTGATTATTGGGCTTAGAGGTCTGAGAATTGCGAAGAGTTTTGTTGATGATCCGTATTTGTGCAGTTTGTGTGTCGGCTGCACTGGGCTTATTGTGATACCAGCGTTATTAAATATGGGGGTGGTACTGGGGCTTTTACCTACCAAGGGCCTGGTACTCCCACTTGTAGCATATGGCGGAACTGCGATGGTGGTGAATCTATCTGCAATGGGTGTATTGCTCAGACTCTCAAGATCCAGAGCATAATTATGGCACCTTTAATCTGCGGGATACTTGAATGCTAATTGTTCTTGCAGCTGGTGGAACCGGGGGGCATATCATTCCCGCTTTGGCGCTTAGTGAGGCGCTCATCAAGCACCCGGATATTGAATTTCTTTTTGTGGGCACCGGTAAGGAGTTAGAGAGAAAATTAGTTTTGGGTGCTGGCTTTGAGTATTCTGCCGTGCCATTTGTTCCAATTGTGGGCAAGGGCGTATTCGGAGTCTTAAAAGGACTCATCTCAGCTCCGATATCACTAGCTAAGGCAATCTGGTTGTTCCTCAGTAGGCGTCCGGTCTTAGTGGTGGGGTTTGGAGGGTATCCATCGGTCATTCCACTAATTGCTGCTTGGATTTTAAGAATTCCATGCGCAATTCATGAGTCAAATGCGAATGCAGGGAGCGCAAACTCAATCCTCTCTAGAATTGCCACACGGTGTTTTGCTGTTTGTGGCGTGACGGGGTTTCCACCAGGAGTCGCCGTTACGGAGTTCCCTAATCCTGTAAGGAGTCGCTTTGACGATGTCGCGCAGTATCGCGCCCCAAAGGGCGGAGAGAGTCTAAGGCTACTTATTATTGGAGGAAGTCAGGGGTCATTGAGTATTAATAAGGCTGCCATGCAAGCATTAAAGAGACTTGGAGGTGCAGGCGTCTCCGTCATTCACCAAACAGGGGAGCGTGATTTCGACAAAGTAAAGAAAGAATATGCTGACGCTAGTATCGCTATAGAAAAGGTCTCGCCGTTTATTGAAGATATGGCAGGGGCTTTTAGTTGGGCCCATTTAATTATTGCCCGAGCAGGCGCCATGACTGTTGCAGAGGTTCAAGCTGCCGGACGGCCGACAATCTTTATTCCCTTGGAGATTGCTCTGGGTCACCAAAAGGACAATGTGCGGGACCTTGCTGAATCCGGAGGAGCGTTAGTACTAAGCGATAATGATTCTCTAGCTGACGAGCTAGCTAATTCTGTTCAACGGCTACTTCTAGAACCAAAGCTGTTGCAGCAGATGGCGAAAATCACTAGAGGGTTTGCGGGCGAAGTACCCAGCAGAGAGTTGCTAGCAAAGGAATGTTTAGCGATGATCAAGAATAACTCCTGATTAGCAGAACTCGACTTTCATTTTTAACAACAGCTCTAAAGCCTGTTTAACATCGGCAGAGACTTGCTCTGAGTCTTGATTGGCATACATCGAAAGGTACTGCGAAACCGCTTCTGGAGTTTGCAAATCGGCTCCGCGTTTAGAGTTTAGATCGATAAGCTCAGGCAGTATTTCCAGTTCATGTTGGCGAGAATAGCGAACCGATTCCGCAAACAGTATCGATAGTTTAGTTCGAAGCGGCAGTGGTAGTTTTCGGCTAATGACGTTTATACCAAGAGGTAGCGGAAGTCCGGTCTGCTGCAGCCAGTGCTTACCAAGGTCTGCAACTAAATGCAGAAAGCGATTCTTATAAGTCAGCTGACCTTCGTGAATCAGAAGCACGGCCTCGACTTCCTCGGTATCCAGGGCCCTAAAAATCTCCTCATATGGAGAGATAGAGATGGGAATAAGCTCAGCTTCTGGTAACACACTCCTCAAGACCAGAGCAGCGGTGGTGGAATGTCCAGGAATCCCAATCCTGGAATGATTTAGAGATGCTAATGTTCGTGCGACTTTAGTCGCGATAACGGGCCCATAATTTCTACCCACACTCGCTCCGCTACTCAAAACTATATAATTGTCCGCGCAATCTCTGTAGGCCGCGGCGGAAATGGCGATAACGTCATAGTCCGCATGAGTTGAAAGTGAGTTAAGAGATTGGGTGTCAAATGTTTCAAAGCTAAACTCCACTTCAGGCAGAGCAAGCAATCCGCGCTTAATTCCCCAAAACAGGAAGTGATCGTCTGAGTCGGGACTGTGAGCGATGCGTATAAGTGACATTTGAGGTGTTAACTTAAGGAGTTCTCGACTTCATTCATAACCAAGCTAATTGTTTTCTTCAAAGCGGAGAGTTTCACAGTTACAGATGCTGCTTCTATCCTACCGCCGCCTTCTCCAAGGCGGGTGGCTAAAGCACCAAGATTCACTGGCTTAGTGCTAAATATCGACTTGTCGGCGTAAAACGGATTGCGGCTTAGCCCTAGGTTTACAGTTTCGCTACGATAACCGCTACGAATTGTGATGAGGTATGGGCGAGCGAGTGCTCCGTCATTTTCAAAGGGGATAAAGCGAAAGCGGCTTCCGGAATACGGAGCTAGTCGCGAATCGGCTACTGCGACATGGGGATGAGCTAAATCAAAGCGTTTGTCTTTATTCCAATAGCTTCGCTGCTCATTTAGCTCAAGAGTCACAAGAGATAATCGCGCCTGCCAAATCGGCTCATTCAGAACAGAGAGAGGGTCAAGGTCATTCTCGGCAAGAGTAACAACAACCTTTTTAAGTATTGTATCACTCACGTCCACCCGAAACACGTGTTCCAGCGCGACAAATGGGTTTGATAGATCGCTTGCAGCGGCAACATTTGGATATTTGGCGCCATCGACCATATCACACGAAGTTAAGATATCTTCCGGTATATCCAGGCCGCAATGTTTCGAGAGCAGGCGTGGGCAAGAGGGACAATCCGTATCGTATACGCCGAGGGGAATCGGCGTGCCGAGTTCCCAGTAGGAGAGGCTGGTGGCGTGGTGATCTAAATTAAGAGTCGCCTCCGGATGCGCTGAGAAGTCAATGATGACCGTGGTGTCGTCCGGCGCGGCTCCTATGGCGGTAGTATAGTCCGCGAGATTACGAAAGCCGTAGTTAAATAGCCGAATACGGCTAAATGGAATCTTGCCAGAAAAAGAATTGCGCAATGCGCCCCCGCGATTTATCGCTATTGCTAAACTATAGATTCCGTCTAAATCAGAGTGACCGCAAAGCAGGGTGGTGTTAGCTAATATCCCCCGACAATCCTCGGCCGAGGGCCGAGGGATTTCGTTAAGGCCTGTGCCTTCTTGAGATAGCGCGCGCCAGTGAGTGAATATTCGGTAAAGCTTTTCCGCCTCTTCATTTTTACCTCCTTCGATAAGAGCTGCGATATGAATTAAATTTCTTTGAATTGGCGGTGGTGGCACATCGCTCTTTTTCCCTTTATCTCCGAGCCCACAGGCCCAAAACAGATAGCCTCTGTCCTCTTTCCAGATATCCATAAGCCGCTTCTCCCGCGGATGTTTCCGACCCCAAGCAATTGGGGTGTCAGAAAAGATTTCCTCGATAGTTAGGGGGCTATTTGAAACCGAGCTTTCGATGTTCTTATTTGCCATAGCTCAATATGAATTGTTAGAATACCCAGGCGAGTATCTTCTAACACAGTAGCGTAATCCAAACACCTAGCGACATTTGCCCTTTGGAAATTATGAAACACCTATTAGTTCCTACCGATTTCTCTGCTGAATCAGTCAAAGCCTTTGCTCATGTTCGCAATTATGCTGAGCTGATTGGTAAAGGTCGGGTAAAAATCAGTCTCGTCTCAGTTCTAGAAGACCTGCTTCCGGCAAGCGTCACCTTCGAGTTCGGTATGACTTTTATCGATTCCAGGGGGCTATTGGACGAAGCTGAAAAAAATGCAAAGAGCAAGATAGCGGAGCTTGCGAAATCAGAATTTTCCGACTTGGCGGTTCATACAGATGTCATCCGTGCCGTTAAAAGCGTTGCGCATGAACTTATTGATTATGCCAATAAGCACTCCGTCGATTTAATTGTCATGTCAACGCACGGACGCACGGGGTTTAGGCGCTTAGTGCTAGGGTCAGTTACTGGTGACCTCGTTCGTGAGACTACTTGTCCTGTGCTAGTTATTCCGGCCGGGCTGTAATATTGGTCTGATATATGAATATCGGATTATCATATGTCGTGTTAGCCTAACGTCCAGCTTGTGGGCAGGGGAGTTTAGTTGGTGAATTTATGATTAGCGAGTTTAAGTTGGTAGCTGTTTTTTTCCTCGGGCTCATAGCTTCGGGTTGTGGAGTCGAAGCATTGCCGCGAGGTGCTCAGGCAGCTCCGGGAATGAATTTGGAGGGTCCCCTAGAGGCTGCGAAGCGTTACGCCGCAGAGGCGCGGCAGTCCGCGCTTGAGAGTTCCAAGGAGCGAGAGGCTGCTGAAAAAACTCTATCAGAAGCTCGTGAACTACTCTCTCGAGCAGAGGCAGCTAAAATGAGCTGTGCACAAACCTTAGCAAGGATCCCGAAAAAGCCGATTATCCGTTACATAAAACCCAAAGAAACGGAACCTGCCCCGGCGGGTGTGGGTGGTGGCGGAGAAGTGAAATTGAATGCGGATGGTAAGCCAGCAACTGCTCTGCCTGTAGCGCCAGCAGCGCCGGAATACTCTCGTTCGGACGCACCTCCCGGCTACTTTAAAGACGGCATCCCTGCTCAGCCGCCAACGCCAGGAGCGCCTGGTGGAGTGGACTCCAATAACAAGGGGCCAGTAGTTGATGTGCCGGTTATGGGTCCGACTGCGCCTGAAAATAGGAAGTAAATAGCGCCCATTATGGTAGAGCCTCTCGCCTGGGTAAATCCTTACCGCTACCTCGTGGGTTCGTTTCCAGGGAGGTTATTCGAGGAGCGTGAGGGCGACTCATCTTTAAATGCTTGTAAAGAGTTAGTCTTGAGAGAGGCTGAGACCTATCTTGAAATTGGTTCGGGCTCTGGTGGACATCTCTTGGAGCTTGCTACTCGGAGCCGTAGCGCCGTTTTTTTAGGCTGTGAAGTGCGTTATAAGCGCGCGGTTCGTACAATTGAAAAGGCAGCTGCAAATGATTTGCAGAATGTTTTTATATTTCGAGGAGAGATTGCAAAACTAATACCGGCAATCCCACACAAACGACTTGCCGGTATTTACATCAACTTTCCTGACCCCTGGGAAAAAAGACGGGATTGGAAGCATCGCACTTTGGCGCTTCCTTTTCTTGAGGCTGGGACCTCGCTGTTGCGGAAATCGGGGTTTATCTCAGTTAAGACTGACCATGCAGAATATTTCCATTTCTTCCTGAAGCATGTTCGCGAATACGATCGCTACCTAATTGAGGAGATTTCAGAAGATCTCTACAATAGCGCTTACCTTCCAGGAAACATCCAAACTGAATTTGAACGCCTTTTCGTCTCCCAGGGAAAGTCGATTCACTATGCTAAACTTCGTCTATTAGAGCTTTCCTCGAGGGATGCCGAAGAAGGTGTTTGAACCACAGATCACCGGACCAACTCCCCGCAGAGTAGAGAACAGGCTATGAGCATCCTTTAAATTCGGCGAGGTCTGGTCGGTCAAAGCATCGACAGAAGTAACAAGTCGATTTTTGTCAGACCCGATTTGGACTTCCATCTCAAACAGCCCAGGATCCGTCAGAGTAAAAACTGATCCAGGAGGTGGCTCCGCGGCAGGTGTTGTCGAGAGCGTGTGGCGGAGTCTTGCCGCGCGAGATTTAATTGCATTAAGCTGTTCACGGGAAAGTGTTTCAACACGTCGTTCTTCAATATTGAGGTTCGGATCCTTTTCCAAAACTGAGTCGCCTGCAATCTCCTTAGTGGGTTTCGAGACTGAACCAACATTGACGTTCCCGCATTCGCGCCAAAGCACATTGCCTTTTAGGTGATATCTTTCATAGTCGCTCCCCCCTAAGAACCCTCTGGCTGAGAAGACATCAACTTCCACAGGCTCTGAAATATTTCCGGAGAAAGTAGAACTGGAGTTCATTTGAGCACAGGAAGAAAGCGCTAATGCGCCGACGATTATGAATGATTCAGCTAATTTTTTCTTTGACATATCAAGTTCCATCGAGTGTAAATACAGAGGCTATTCGCCGGAAAGTTTAGCAATAATCGTATCCCGTGACCAGTTCTTATCATCCCGTTTTGGACAGTCCACATTATAGTGCAAGCCCCGACTTTCTCGCCGCTTTTGTGCCGACGCGATGATGACTTGAGCCACGGTGACGATATTTCTTAGCTCAACTAAATCGCTAGTAACATGAAATTTCCAGTAATAATCTCGGACTTCTTCTTCAATAAGCTGGATGCGCTTTGCCGCGGAGCTTAGCCGCTTATCACTTCTTACAATTCCCACCAGGTTCCACATAATCCTGCGAACCTCGTCCCAGGTATGGCTTACCAGAACTTCCTCTGGGCTTTGAATGGTATCGAGGTAATCCCATGTCTTAGGATCGGCAGGAGGGGGGAATTCAGCTAATCGATGAATCGTGTCTTCAGCAGCATTGTGCCCAAATACAAGGGCTTCGAGTAGCGTGTTTGAGGCTAATCGATTGGCTCCGTGTAAACCGGTACAAGCGTTCTCTCCAGCT
>CAYMWO010000153.1:0-7301 GCA_964393905.1 uncultured Bdellovibrionales bacterium
ACATCAAAGGAATATTTCGCCTACCCGCGCGCGGGAATTGTTGAATTCTGAAAGAAAAAGAATGTGATACCTTTTCACCAGTGGAAGAAAAAGTATCTGGAACCTTTCTGCGGTTCAGCATCTGGCTTATAACTGGCGTATGAACTTAACTGGCCCTATCCTTACAACTCTAATTTTTCTTATTCCTCTCAATGCCTTAGCGGAGTCTCAGCTCCCGGCTGGGCCAAGTTCTATGGAAGAATGCATCGTCGACTCAGACTGTGTGCTGGCGCCTGTGGTTTTCTCGGGTTGCTTTCATTTCTGTCAGGGGGAGGAATGCAAGGACGCAAACGCCTGCCCGGCGATTAATAAGAATTTTACGAATTTTCCTAATTGCGCGCGAAACGTTCCGTGTAAAGAAGTTAGCGGTAAATTGTCCTGTATCGACAAGCGTTGTGTGGTTAAGGAGCTTGATGCTCGAACATAAATCCCAAAAAGTCGTCCCGCGCGCCGTTTTCCTGCGCAGAGTACTTCACCACTTTTATATTTCAACCCTACTTGTTGCCGTTGCACTGCTAATGGGTCTGGCTGGTTACCACTGGATTTGCGGCTTTGGATTTATTGACGCATTACTAAATGCTTCGATGATCCTAGGCGGCATGGGCCCGGTAGATGTTTTGCAAACCGATGCCGCCAAACTCTTTGCCTCTTTTTATGCCCTTTTTAGCGGACTGTTTTTTATAGGTATTATGGGCTTTATGCTCACACCGCTGATTCACAGGATTATGCATAAGCTGCATGCTGATAAGTAAGGATGCCGTCTTTGCCGCCAACCAGCGGGCGGTTTTTCAGCTGCTCTGGCAAACTATCAAGCGCTATTAGCGCAATACGTGGCAGAGTTTAGCGAAACCTAGTAACACTTCCCCTCATGGCAAGAAGACGGAGATTCCTGGGGCGACGAATGGGCCGAAAGACCAAGTCACTGATGGTCTTCGGCCTGATGCTGTTCCTAGCTCTCCTCTCATGGCTGCGCGATGTGACGGGAATTCGTTCAGCTGAAGATTTAAATGCCTTAGCTGAAGAGATTGTAAGCTGGAGCGGCTGGGTGCTGGGCGGCGCTCTCCTATTAGCAATTCTGGCTTGGAGAATCCGCCGCGCAAGAAGTCAATTTACCCCTTACAAAAAACGAAGAGCGACATCACACCACAAACGAAAGGTTCATCAAGTCCCCCGCAACGTAAAGCCCGTGCTCGAATACTGGCGGCAAAGCGTTCAGGATGGTCAGCGGATGGCGTTTTCGGAACGCGAAGTTGAAGCATTTGGGAATCTGGTAACGAGAGAACAAGTGATCAGTGGGCACTTAGAGGCAAGACTTGTGGAACTCTTAGCTAGACGAAGCGCTGAAGTTACTAACCGACCTGCGACAACTGACACTATCAAAATCCTCGTCGCGCCAATTTGTCTTAAGAAATTGCCTAGCCGCGGTATTGATGAGTCAGACTTACCACAGACACTTATTCCCTTCTGGGCCGCTGCAAGCCTTAAGTCTAACGGTGAACTCCTACCGCCGCGAGCTTACCCCTGGATTCCGCGGATTTACCTCGAACCCCTTGTCACCGATTCCGGACTTGTCCTAGGCGAAGTCGAGAGGCTTGAATCCTTCGCAGCGAAGAATCCGCTCGAGGACGGCATCTCATGGAATAGTTACTGGAAGCTATGTGAGGGACTTTTTAGGCATGTTTGCGGTGACAAGTTCGCGGATTTCACACTCGAAGACTACGAACGAACAAATCACAGCCTTGTCATCCTCGACTCCACCGCGTTTGGTGGAAGCATTAACGTGGAGCGTATCTATAACGATATTCTAGACGGCCGCTCAGCAGTGGGCCTGGCTGGAACATTTGCCAATTTAAAAACTCCCAAACGTCGCTCAATTTCCACTACCAAATCAGTAACGAGTCGTGCAGCTCTATTACACTGCGGTCAATTCGAGGGGTCGTTTTCCTTATTCCCATCGCAGCGCCAGGCCGTTCACCAGACACTTTTACTAAAACCAAACGAGGTGTTAGCTGTCACCGGTCCCCCAGGGACAGGGAAAACCACTTTAATACAGAGCGTCGTTGCCTCACTTTGGGTGACGGCCGCTCAGGAGAGAAATGCTTACCCACAGTTTATAGTTTCCTGCTCTGCGACAAATCAGGCGACGATGAATGTCATCCACTCGTTTGGTAAGGCGCATGAAACCCCCGGTCCGCTTTCGGGTCGCTGGCTGCCTGAGTTCGAGAGCTACGGTACGTTTTGTTCCTCAGAGACAAAATCACGCGATAAATTAGAAATCCCCTACACCCTGTTAGACGGCAGTGGCTCACTCGCCGAGTTTGAGAATCTGGATTACATTAAAGGGGCTGAGGGGTTCTACTTAGAGCGATTTTCAGCAGCTTTTTCTAAAACCCGAAACATCGCGTCTGCTATTTCTCAATTACAAAAAGAGCTGCGCACGGAATATTCCAAGCTGTATCGTAATATTTCAACTGCGAGAAGTTCTTCACAATCAGATGAACAGTTCTTCAACTCTCTCGCGGCATTTGATCCCACGCACCGGCACCGGCTTTTTCAATTAGCAACTCACTACTGGGAAGGGCGCTGGCTTCTGGCAGCGCCGGATTTCGTAAGCGCCTGTGAAGATGGAACTCTGGTAGGTAATAAAGGGAGGCTTCTGTTACAAAAGTTCGACTGGCAAATCCGCGCCATGCTCACCCCGTGCTTTGTCTCGACTTTCTCGATGGCGCCAAAGTTTTTCGGAGGCCGTGCCGCCGAAGACTCTCCACCGATTGATTTACTAATCGCCGACGAAGCCGGCCAGGTTAACCCCGAAATTGGTGCTGCGACTTACTCTCTCGCGGAGAAGGGATTGGTGATTGGAGACATTGCCCAGTTGGAGCCGGTCTGGACAGTTCCGCAGTATGCTGATTTCGGTAACCTGACAAGTTTTGGTCTCTATAAGCCGGGGAAGGAGCTGCAACTCGCGAAACTCGAAGCATCAGGAATGCTTGCTAGTAGCGGCAGCTTAATGAAATTAGCACTTTCCGTCTGCGCCGTTGGTAATGAAACTGAACCCGGAGTCTTTCTATCCGAACACCGTCGTTCAGTTCCTGAGATTGTAAGGTTTGCCAACACGCTGAGTTACGCAAACAGACTTGTCCCTAAGCGGGCCAAACTCGAGCACAGAATTCTCCCAGCCTTTGGCTATGCCGATATTCGCGGAGAGTCCGCCACAAGCGGGAAGAGTCGCTTAAATAAACCGGAAGCTGATAGTATCGCGAACTGGCTAGGCAAAATGCGCGAGACTTTAGAGAAGACCTATAACTTACCAATAGCTGAAGTTGTCGCCGTAATAACCCCTTTTGCTGCCCAAACCCGCTATCTCAAAACCCAGCTACTTAAAAAATATCCACAGATGACCATCGGCACTATTAACTCACTGCAAGGCGCAGAGCGGCCGATTGTGATCTTCTCCCCAGTCTATGACAACTCACACAGGGCGGACTTTATCTTTGATAAGACACCGAACATGTTAAACGTCGCCGTCTCCCGCGCAAAAGATAGCTTTTTGGTTTTTGGTGATAAGAGGATTTTTCGAACTGAAGGACAGTCCCCCTCAGCAATCCTCGGCCAATTTCTTTTTGCCGACCAGAACAACGAGCTTAGCTCGTTAAAATAGTTAGGTTTTTGCATCTCAAGAATTCTAAGCTATATTCCCCACGCCTCAGTTGTTCATTTCTCATCTTGACCATTCACGGTTGAGCCATCTGGTAAGTTAGACCAAAGGTTTTTGGGATGGCATCTCGTTCAGAGCTGAATGAGTTTTGAACGAGATGCCATCCTCGGCACTCCGGAGATATTCCTATGTGGAAGCGCATTCTGGTTGTGTCCCTCACCCTCGGATTCCTGACTTTCGCTGCTGTAATGTTGTCGAGAAAGATCCAAAACACGAGCGCTCGCTTCGACAAGGTCGAAGCGAGTCTCGAGAGCTGGAAGAACGGCATCTTCTACGGTCCCAACTCGACTCCTGAGAGCCGACAGGTCACAGACAAGCTGAAGGTCGAGTACGGCGAAGTCGTCCAAGACTTCAACAAGCTCGCCGACGAGCAGTTGGCGTTCCTTGAGACCAGCGATCCCGTGTTCCTCGGCACCAACCACGAGCTCGGTCGGCGCATCGCGGGGTCCGAACGGGCCATGAAATTGTTCGACTCCCTGAAGTTTACACTCGAAGACTTTCGGCGAGGAAACGCTTACTTCTTCGAGAGGCAGATACTCGTACTCACCTGGACACTGTTCACACTCGAAGGTCCCGGGAAAGAGCCGCAAAAGGTCACCGACGGACTTGCTGACAAACGCAAGCAAATTGCTAAGCATCAGGAGCAACTTGCGGCAGCTCGGGCGAAGTTCGAGTCGATGCTCAAGGAGGCCAATGCTCCCGGGGTCATTCCGGCTGAGCGCACTGCCTACGAGCTATCGACTGAACGCAGCTACGGGTTTGAACCCAAGCGTCTGCCAATCAATGCTGAAGTAGTCACACCTGGCCTTCAAACCGACAGCAGGGCGGTCGACGAAGCCAGGGTCCGGTCTGTGACAACTTCCGTTCAGCTGCTGGATAGCGCTCTCGCGCACTACATCTTTCTCCAGGACCGTGTGTTTGGCTCCGGCGATCCGGAACTCTCACGGAAGTTCGCTGGCGCCGACGACATCATCTGGACTACCTGGAAGCGGCGCTATGAGGCGCAGTTCTTCGATGTCAAGGAACTCCTGAAGATCATCGAGTCTTGGAAAAGGACCCTCGCCCAATCGCTCGCCAGCGTCGAGTCGAATACCTACAAATACGCCGAGGATGTGCTGGTGCGTGTCATCATGGATGCCGTAACCATCCAGGCCAAGACTGTGGAAGACTTGACGAAGGATCTTCAAGAGCTCGTCACGGCTGTTGAAGAAGCAAAGCCGACGCCCGCGAAGGAGACCGCACTCGAACGGTATAGGCGGGAGAAAACGGAGAAGCCGAAGTAGCGCGGGCGCTCCGCAGACCAAGGCGCGACTCACCTCCCAACTCAGTTTCCAACTGGGCAAACGGGGGTGGGTTGCGCCAAGGGTTCTGGTTTAAGGATTTTAAGCGGGTTCTCAGTCTAACTACCATATGACTCAGCTGTGAGATTTCAAGCTCTATTAAAATCTGATTATTACAGATTCCAACCGCTATCCCTTCAACTTTCCGGGTTTTAGTAGCCTAATAGTGACACCTATTAATTAGCATCCGCACAACCCCGTCGATATCAAATAGGTTGAAACGAATAGCACTTCTACTTCTAATCTCGATTCTCAGCGCACTTCAGCCAGCGCTTGCGGCTAACCGTGATGTCTGCGAGGGTTGCACTTACACAAATATTTCATCGGCATTAACAGCCGCCGTTAGTGGCGACACGATTCGCGTCGCCGCCGGGACATACACATCCTGGCTAAATGACCTTTCAATTTCTGGCAATAACATGACACTTACAATTGAGGGAGGATATGACGATACCTTTTCAACCCGCACGGGTGAAACGATACTCACCGCGGTCGGAATCCAAATCAGTCCCTTCTTCTCGGGGGCTGTGACCATTGATAAATTCACAATTACTGGACAGACAGGAAATGCCGTTTATTTTGCAAGCACGGCTGGGAGCTTAACCTTAAAGAATTGCCATATCTACAATAATACCCAGGCGGCGGTTATGGTTCGTCTCTACAATCCAAACGCCTCAGGAGATGCTACTTGGGCCCAACAAACAACTTCCACTTTCTTGATTACCAACAATGTTGTCCACGATAACGCGGGATATGGTGCGATTGATATCACATTAAACACCCCCGATGCGTTTCCAACCTCTATTGAGATTACGGATAATGTTACCTACGATACCGCAGGTCAGTACAGTTCTGGAATCAGTGTCACACATTTTGGGAACAACAGCTCAATACTCATAAGCAGAAATGAGAGCTACGAGAACCAGGCAGGTTTGTTCGTTCAGTTGGCGGGAGCTAATACTCAGCTTGAGGTCTCAAATAACATGCTCCACAATAACCGTTCTGCAGGCCTTCGAATTTATGGTTCGCCCACTGCCACAGATACCTTATCGGTTCATCATAATCTAGTTTACTCCAACACGACCTGGGGGATTTACCATTTGAATCCTAGGACCAGTAGTTACTTTAATAACACAATCGCTTTTCATGATAAGGGAATGCAGCTTATCTCCAATAGCGGAAGTCCGAGGATTCGCAATAATATTTTTTATGATAGCGAATATGCCGGTTTAATGATCAGCTCTGACGATAGTGGCTATGGTGGAACTGGGATGATTCCCGAAAGTCTGCGCTACAATAATTTTTACAATCCAACTAAATCCGGGAGTTTTCTGCATACCGGACTTCCTCCTGCTTACTCTTACCATGACGAGTCCCCGGGTGAGTGGGATGCTTTTAATCAGTGGAGCTGGACAGTCGGGAATTTTTCTGAGGACCCGAGGTTTGTAGACGCAGCAAATGGGGACTTTCATCTTAGGACGGACTCCTTCTGTCTTGATGAGGGAGATGCAGGAGACTCTTTCGGCAATGAAGCATCGCCAAACGGTGGGCGGATAAATTTGGGTGTTTATGGCGACAGCGCCGAATCGGAAATTACCCCTGATCCAGTTAATATTTCGAACTTAAATGTTCTGCAGAGCGGTGCGAGTGTTCGGTTGAACTTTGACACCACAACATTAGTGCATAGTAGCTGGCTCAGTGCTGAATATTTTGATGGCGTGAGTTATCAGCAGATTGATCCCACTTTAATTTCGGGGTCGAATTACCAAGTTGGATATTTGACTGGCCGGTTGAGAAACGGTAGCGGCCAGCTATTAACCTGGACAGGAGCAGAGGCAGTGTTCCCGCAAATGGAGCGTTCAAACATAAAGCTTCGCCTCACTTCTTTCCATGGAAATCAGTCCCATACTGTCGAGTCAGCGCCCTTTGCGGTGGACTTTAAACCGCCGACAGTAAGGGTCACGGCACCGGCGGATGGAGCGTTCATCTCTGCGGATAAGGTGATTTATTCTGCAGCTGCGGCTGACAGTGGAAGTGGTATTGGCGCGGTTGTATTTACCTATAAGAAAAAAGGTGGCGCAAATTTCATTCCGCTTGGCACTGATAGCAGTGCGCCGTATGTCGCACCCTGGGGGAATCTGCTTCTAACCCCGGGGGCAACATATATTTTTCGAGCGACTGCAATAGACCGCGCCAATCAAAGC
>CAYMWO010000154.1:0-7286 GCA_964393905.1 uncultured Bdellovibrionales bacterium
CTAGAAGATACCGTTCTAATCGAGCGCTTCACCAAAGGATGCTCAGCGAGTTTTGAAGAGCTTATTTCTCGCTACGAGACCAAGGTTCATAACTTGGCCATGCGGCTTACTCGGAACTCCGAGGATGCAGAAGAGGTTATCCAAGATGTCTTCGTTACCGTTTACCGGAAAATCGACAGCTTCGAAGGCAAGGCTAAGTTTTCAAGCTGGCTTTATCGCATAACTGTAAACGCCGCTTTTATGAAGCTCCGTAAACGCCGCCAGGATCAGAGCATTCCGCTAGAGGACCTGATGCCGCATATGCAGAACAAGATCACAACTCAGCCGAACGGCTTCGGCGCGCGCTGCGACTCGTTGGCAATGAATAACGAAATTAAGGAGGCACTAGAGGGCGCCATCACTAAGTTGCCAGAGGATTACCGGGCAGTGTTTGTGCTCCGCGATATCGACGGGCTTTCCAATAAAGAGGTTGGACAGATACTGGACCTAAGTATCCCAGCAGTAAAGTCCCGGCTTCACCGTTCACGGTTGATGCTGAGAAAGAGACTGCGCCGCTTCTACGAGGATTTCCGCCATGACACAAAAGTCATTGCAATGGGGCCACAGTTAAAAAAGGCGGCTTAAGATTTTACGCAAGACACTCAAACAACGGTTTTTTCGATTCGGTTTTTTAGGTTTTCGCTGAAGTAGACAGACACTTTTATTCGATAGTCGGCGGCTTTTGTTAACACAAAAGCTGCCGGCTTTTTTTATGGGGGAAAGTGGGGGCAGCTTTCGGCTGACGGCAGTCTGCTGTCGGCTACAGCTTTCTGCTTTCGGATATCGGTTTCAGAAGTCAGATTCCGTGGTCGGTTAGCCGAGAACAGATAACTGATTACAGAAACCGGACTTCGGAATCAGATAACAGCTAACTGCTTCGGGAACAGCTGTCAGCTTTCCGATTCGGAGTTCGGATTACCGACTCGGGTCCCGGTTAACAGATAACTGATTCAGATTCCGAACTCCGTTAACCGAGAACGGACTATCAAATCTCCCCAGTAGACATTACTCCCCTTTTTCGCTAATCCTACCCCTTTTCACTGCCCCAGAAATCACCAATTTTTTGATAAGGAGCGCGTCAAGAAATGCTAGAACGAAAGCTCGTTGAAAATCAGTTACCCTTCACCCTACAATCCGCTGAGTTTCCAAAACTCGGTAAAAAAATTCCGGGCAAGGTTCGCGACAGCTACGTTCTCGGCGATCGCCGGATTTTAGTTACTAGCGACCGGTTGAGCGCCTTCGACAAGGTGTTAACCACCATCCCTTTTAAAGGCGCGCTACTAAACGGTATGGCGGCTTATTGGTTTAAGGAGACGGCTGATATTGTGCCGAACCATATAATCGATCACCCACACCCGAACGTCTTTGTCGCAAAGCAGGTCGAAATCCTCCCGGTGGAAGTCGTCATCCGCGGTTACCTAACCGGAAGCGCTTGGCGGGACTATGAGGCAGGGCGAGATGTCTCCGGTATTCCAATGCCCAAGGGTTTAAAACGTTCACACCGTTTTGATTCTCCGCTTATTACGCCATCAACCAAGGCGGAAGCGGGTAAACACGACGAGCCGATTTCTAGCGCCGAAATCGTCTCCTCCGGACTCGTGCAGAAGAAGCTTTGGGACGAGGTCTGTGAGAAAGCAATGGCGCTCTTTGCCAGGGGCACAAAAAAGGCAGCAGAGCGTGGCTTAATTCTAGTGGACACCAAATATGAGTTTGGCGTCCTAAACGGGACGAAGCTCATCCTAGCTGACGAAATCCATACCCAGGACTCCTCCCGCTATTGGATGAGCGACAGTTACCAGAACGCGTATGAGACCGGAGTCGACCCACAGATGCTCGATAAGGAGTTTGTCCGCCGCTGGTTAATCGAACGTGGATATATGGGAGACGGCACCCCGCCGGAATTCCCCGATTCTTTCCGCGTCGATACCGCGCTGAAATATATGGATGCCTATGAGAAGATTACGGGGCTAAAGTTTAGCTCCGAAGTCGGCTCGCAGATTGAAAGGATTCAGCGAGTGGTAGAAGAGTTGGTATAAAAAAAAGCCCGAAGGGAAAATCCCTCCGGGCTTTTTTATTAGCTAATCGTTTAAGCGATTAAGCGCTCGGGCTGTCGAAATTTGTTCCGAAGAACAGAGATACGAGAGACCGAAGGATAAATGCACCGACTGCAACCACAAGCATACCAAGGGCTGCGCGATATGCACCCATCGCTGCTGCGATAATTGCACCGAGTCCGGCAACAACCATCACAAGAGCACCAAATGCTCCTTCAATCAGCTGGAACAAGAGACCAACTGAGCCACGGACAAGAGTGTCATCATAGCCAGGCTCTTGAAAGCCACCACTAATTCCACCGCCGCCGCCGAAACCAACACCAATACTAACTCCACCACTCTGAGCATGGGAAACCCCAGCCAAACCGGTAGAAAGTAATCCGATACCAGCAACAAGCATCAGCGCAGTCGAATGAGCGTGCAGAAATGCACTCGCCTTCCGACCAGCCGCAGCGTATGTCGCAGCTATCTTAGAAGTTAACGTTTTCATCTAATTTTCCCTCATTAAGGCGCCTTACTGCACCGTCTTCGTTATTGCCAGAAAGGACTATACACCCCCTCCAACTTTCACATTCTAAATATCGTTATGGGGACTTAAGTATTGGGTGTGACATTAAGTTGGGCAAAAAGTATGATCTTTCCCTCTACCCTTCGGCCTTAGCAGCCAGGCTTGGAAACACCTTTAAGGGGTTGATTGCCTTACCAAAATGGCGCCACTCGAAATGCAGATGCGGGCCGGTCGAAGCCCCAGTTGAACCCACCCGGCCGATAATTTCCCCGGCCTTAACCGTGTCTCCTGGGTTTACCAACATCTCGTTTAGGTGTCCGTAGAGCGAAGTAAACCCCTCACCATGGGAGATTGTGACCAGCTTGCCGTAACCCTTATAGTCCCCGGCAAAGACCACCTTGCCGCCAAAAACCGACCGTACATGGCTATTTGATGGAGCCGCTAGGTCGACCCCGTCGTGGTGTTTGTGGGATTTGTAAATCGGATGCTTGCGCTCCCCGAACTGCGAGGAAAGCTGAGGAGCCATTAACGGAAACACAATCGAAAGCCCGTCTGCTGAACTCTCAGCCTTTGCCGTCACGAAGAATCCGAGGCATAGAGCCGAGATCAACAAGACTGCGACAAAGACCGCAGTCTGCCATAGAAGATTATAGAATCCGACTCGGAATTTCATACAACTACTACTATTTGCTTAGTCCCTTTTGGAGGTTCAGGAATGCCTTAGTTTCTTCATCTTCAGGTTGTTCACCGGCATTAGCCGAATCATCAAGTGGCACAAGATCAGCAGCCTCACTTGTAAGCTGACCGCCGGGCTTTAGCTTTCCGCGAGGTGCGGGCTCCTGAGCATCAGTTACCGGCCGCACGACATCAGCCCGAATGTAGGCTCTAGAACCTGTCGGAGTGAAAACTCTATACCAGTCCCCTTCTCGGGTCTCGACTGTGAGCCGCATACCAGCCTGCACCTGCATTACCGGTGAATGCTCGTTTCCGGCACCGCTTCGGAGGTTCACCTTTTTAGCCTTAACTTCAACTACGGCAACATCGCTACCAACTCCGGGATTCACCGTCATAGCTCTAGATGCAATTCCCGGCTCCGTGGCTGACTGAGTCGCTACCTGAGAGGCGACACTTTCGGCCGCTTTTTCAGTTACAGTGCTCGCGGTGTTTCCAACTTTCACCTCCGAACTTCCGCTCAGCATCTTTATTTCTGTGTCCTTCAGTAGCAGGTCGTTTTTCGCTTTAATTAACGCCCGCTCAAGGTCTCCCATCTTGGCGACCATTTTGTCATTGGCAGCCTTATCGGACTGGCAAGTCTTGGTATCATCAACAGTGCGACTTAGCTGCCGGCGAATCTCCAATAACTCTGCCTCCGTCTCTTGTAGCTTCATCTTGGCGGACTTTGATTCGGTATCCAGCGAGTCCTTTACTCCAGCCTGCTCCTGCAGACTCTTCTCTAAAACGCTTTTCTCCGCGACCAGCGCCTCATTTTGCTTAGTCAAATCGGCTAACTGCTCCTTGAGCTTTGAGCTATCTCCTTCTTTTTCAGAGAGGATATTCTCGCGGGAATCAAGCTCTTTCTTTAAGTCGGCCTTCTCTTTCTGAACTTCGGTCAGACTAGCGGTGGTCTTTGAAATCTCAGCTTCCAGCTGCTTTATTCGCGCAGTGGCCTTACTCAAGTCAGAGTTTGACTCGGCACCTTTTGTCACAACACTTTGGAGTCTCTTCAGCTCCTCACGCAGGGTCTTAGCCTCATCTTTTAGAAATTTATTGTCAGACTCGACACTTTTTTTACTTTCAAGTTCAGACTCCATCCGATCAACCGCTTGCTGCGCCCCTGCCATCTGCGCTCGCAGAGCATCGCGTTCGGTTTCGACATCCGCAAGTCGCTTTAGCTGTCGTTGAAGAGTCGAATACTGGCTCTCAGTCTCTCGGCCTTGAGTTTTAAACTCTTCTAGCTCTTGGTTAAGCTCCTTCTCCTTTTCGTCCTTCTTGGCGAGAATCTCTCGTAGGCGCTTAACCTCTTTGCGATGGAGGATTATCTGGTCGACAAGCTTGTCTTGCGCCACAAGCCTAGATGACTTTTCTGGCGTGCTCTTTTGCGCTTGTGATTGGGTTAACTCATTTAACTGTTTTTGCAGTGCGAGTATCTGCGCATCTTTGGCGCTTAGAAGCTCCTTTGTTGAGTCATCTACAGCCGGAGCAGTCGCCACTGCCTTTCCCTTCGGAGAGAGTTTCGCAACCTGATTCCCCTCTAGGAGCTGCTTTTCATACTCTTCTAACTTAGAGATTACTTTGTCTGTTGGGATTGGGGCTTGAAGCTTATCGCTGCCCTCGGCTAATGCCTCGGCCTGGGCAAGCGTTATATTAACAAGAGAGGCCTGTTCTTTGGCACCGCTAATCCCCAACCCATGTTCAAGCTGAGGAGAATAGTCCAAGACCATTGCGCTAATCACTGCGCCCGCCAAGACTTTTCCTAAAAACAATAATTTACTGCTATTTTCCACTGCCATCTCCCCCGCAATCAGCCTCCACACTAACCCATCAACTGCAAACGGGATTACTCCCCCGTTTAGTCCCCCGTCATCGCTAAAATCTTTCGACCCCGCTCGCTATCCCCCGCCGTTAGCGCGCGCACTCTTCTATCGCGTTCGCTATTAATCAAGAGTTGAATCGCCCTCGGATTTGCTACCCCTGACATTGTAATTTCAACATCATCTGTCATCGCGCTTCCGATAAGCACAGTGCCAATCCCCAAAATCCGCTCCCAAATTGTCTGGTTGGGTTCCACGCCGCGAATATCCTCGTAACGTAATCTTGGCTGGCGAAGGTTAAGCGAAACCAACCCTACCTGAGCCTCCACTCCGTTATCGTCAATGATGTATTTAGAGTTGTACATATAAAGCAGAATCTTTCCGAGCATCGCAGCTGGAATCAGGGACAACACCGGCAAGTCAAGAAAGTAGGTTGTGTTCCCTAGCGAGAACAACGGTCCACGAATTACAGTCAGCGGTGCCCAATGGGAGCAAAGGACCGAGAGATAACAGAGGATAAAAAATCCGATCAGGTGGAAAAGCTGGCATCTCCATGTGGGGTAAAAGTAGTAGACGACGTTCGGCGCATTTGGGTCCTCGGCGCGACCAGACGGTGAGCCTAGCTTTTCAATATTTTCAGCACTTCCATAGACCTGGATGACATCCGGATGGGCGTCCCCTAAAATCGGGTCTTCGGCGAATTCGTTGTAGTCGTTATCTTTTGTCACGCGTATATCTTAGGCTTATCTCACACCTTTAAGTCGCTTCTCGATATCTACCAGTCCGTCTGCTGAGTGAGACCTGTCGGGCTGTGCTTCATGTTCGATCACCACATCTTCCCGGCTAGGCTGTGATTTCTCAGTTACGTTCGAATCATCAAATAAAGTTGAGCGCTTTCTCTTTGCTGGCAGTGCCGCCTCTTCGGACAGGCTATCGTCGGCTGGGACAACTTCAGAACCGGGGGCAACCACCTCATCTAGCGTCTCTCCGCTGTCTGTTGCAGTGACACTTCCAAAACCACCAGCCCCTGCTTTCAGCTTAGGAACAGAAGTGACCTTTCCGCCGGAGGCCACATAGACTCCGAAGAAAAGTGCTACTAACGCCAGTGATGTTAGATTCCGGCTATTAAATGCGGGCTTTAATAACAAAAATCCTAGTACCTTCTTACCGTTCATCTGCCCTCTACTTAGTTATCAACCGTTTGCGCGCCAAGCCCCTCAGAGGGAACTGGAGTGCATGGTCGCCACTTGCCGTTTCTGACCTCACGCACTGCGATGTATGAAGGGTGATACCACTTACCTTCAACATCAAGTCCTGGACCGTTTTTCTCAAGTTGCACCATCGGCTCTTCCCAACAGTAGCGCACAACCCCTGGCGGAGGCGAGGCCTCAACGACCTTCGTTACATAGGTTACATCAGGTTTACGCGGCGAAATGATTCCGCACCCCGTAATCACACAGCTTAGAACTAGAAAATACCCAACTCTCTTCACGGCTATATCCTTTGCTACTGGCTCTTCTTACTTTTTTACTGATTCATTTGGACTCGGATACTCGACTCTCTGGAACCGCCCAGGGCGAATCTCAACCATAGTCTTGTGAGGAGCACGGTAATATGTGCTCGTTGGATCGAGCTGTCCTGGGACTTTTACATGCTCATACATCGGCTCAACCCAGGCCTCTGTCACCGTGCCTGGAACTTTATCTTCATGCACCTCTTGCACTACCTCAACACTAGCAATCCGCCCACCTTGCGTGCCGCAGTTACCACCAACGCAGCCACACCCTGAGATTGCGGCTATTGTCCCCAGCGCTAAGATTAATTTCAATTCTCGTTTCATAACTTCCCTTCGGTCTCTCTCCAAGTTCTAAGCCGCGAGCCCATCTCGCAAACGTAACGGTCTATTTCCCTGCGCAGCCGCTGCGGCATCTTGCGCTCTGCGTCTGCGCTGTAACTCCTCCGCTCCTTGTGGCGCAAGTTCTACTGCGCGCTGCAAGGCCTTAACAAAATCCCCGTCAGACTCATCCAACAGCGCAGCAAAGAGCTGATTGTCGTCACCGTTATTGGTTGATACCCAGTAGAACGCCGGCTCAACCGGGAGTACCAACGCCGCTTCGCCCAAATCGGACAAGAAGAAGAACTGCGACTCGATGC
>CAYMWO010000155.1:0-7283 GCA_964393905.1 uncultured Bdellovibrionales bacterium
TGTAGTTAACCCTTCTGGCGACCTCTCTATTAACTCCCTGTGCGAACCTCCAGAGTTCGTTTTCTGACCCTCTGGCAAGAATATGATAGTGATTGCCTAAGAAATTATAGGCGTAGATCTCCGTTCCATACATATCTTGATATCGGGCAACTATCCCGCCAAGGATTTCCTCTAGTCCTTTTCCGGGCCTTAATAAAAGCGCCGCGGCCTGGGTTCGAATGGTAACTAAGTGAATTTTATTGGGATCTGTATCCCGAATGCGATCTGACATACCTCCTCCTAGGTGAATTTGTTGGAGCTCCTTCCTACTCTTGTATTGTCGTAGGCAGTCAGCCAGGTGTCGCAGTTCGAAAGAAAGAAAAAGAATGTGATCCTTTTTGGAGGGGGGTAAAAAAAAGGGCCCTGATGGGCCCTTTTGGGAGTTATGCCTTTGGCGCTTCCTTTAACCATCTATCGACGATGGTCTTAAAGAACGGCAATGGTCGGGCTCCTCTTACTAATACTCCGTTCACGAAGAAACCTGGAGTTCCCTGAACGCCGAGCTGCTGACCAACTGCGGTATCAGCATCTATTTGCTTGTCGTATTCGGGCTTCTTCATGTCAGTTTTGAACTTCTCGACATCAAGCCCAATTTTTTTGGCAAACTCAACAAAGCCTTCATCTGTCAAATTGCTTTGATTCTGGAACAGCATGTCGTGCATCTCCCAGAACTTGCCCTGCTCACCGGCAGCCAAGGCAGCTTTAGCAGCTGGTCTTGCTTGTGGGTGGAAAGGAAGGGGAAGGTTCTTAAACACTACCTTCACATCCTTCGGGTATTCCTTTAGCAGATCTTCCATCGTTTTTGCCCCGCGCTGACAAAATGGGCACTGAAAGTCCGAGAACTCAACAACAGTAACCTTCGCATTAGCATCGCCCCTAACAGGAGAGCTGCCAACATCTACCTTAATCGGGTTTTTAAACTGATCTTCCAACTGCTGCTCTTCAGCCTTGGCAGCTTGCTGAGCCTGCTCATCACGCTTCTTGTTGAAATAACGCTCAAGGGCGGTTCCAACCTTTTCCACATTCTCATCCCTTGTAAGAAATGCTTCCATCGACTTTGCAAATGCCTCGTCAGCAGGAGTGGCGGCAGCAGGCTTTGAAGGGGCCGCTTGTGTTGGTTCAGCTTTCATTGAAGCCTTAGCCGCATCAACAGCTGGGTCGGCAGCGAATGCGGGCATAGCAACGGCGCCGCTCACCACCAAACCAATAAGTGAAGGGGCGAGTGAAAGGGTAAATTTCTGTTTCATGAATATAAACTCTCCAAAATAGATCCATCAAAAACGGCAGTTAATACGGGAGATAACCCCCTGAAACCGCTGTCGCGCGATAGGTTAGCCTGTCTGACGGCGAGAGGGAAGAAATTATGCATCTTGGCCTTAACCAAACTTGAACTACACTGAATTACAGTTGCTAAGGTCAGTTTAGGTTTGAAGAAAATGGTGGTCGACAGCGGAGTGTTAACGGCGCTAGTAACCCAATATTCGGTTGGGTGTCATGCCTATTGTGTTCATCGGTGGCCTCGCGGATAGAAAAGCCAAGATGTAGGTTACTAGCGCCATTTATATGTTCGTCGTCATTATTGCTCAACTTTAGTAGGGAATGCTAAGGCTTGGAATATTCTAAAGAAAATAGCCCTAGAGCCAAGTTAGGCGGGGGAAATCGTAACTTGAGGATAGCGGTTTGTGGCATCCGTGGTGTTCCGGCTTGTTACGGCGGATTTGAGACATTTGCAGAGGAGCTTGGGTCCAGACTTGTGAAAGCCGGGCATCAGGTCCGAGTCTACGGAAGGACCCATGTTATTAATTATCAAGACTCCAGATATCTCGGAATGGAGCTTAAGTTACTTCCTGCTCCACGACACAAATATCTTGAAACTCCAGTTCATACACTGCTGTGTCTGCTTCATCTGATCTTCAACCGGGTGGATGTCATCCTGGTATGTAACGCAGCGAACAGTCCCTTTATCTGGATTAGTCGGCTCACGGGAACTCCGGTAGCCGTAAATGTCGACGGGATTGAGCGCAAGCGTGCCAAATGGAATTGGTTGGGGCGGCTTTGGTATCGACTTGGCGAGATTACCTCAGTGCTATTCGCATCAAAGATAGTGGCTGACGCCGATATCATTAGCGAGTACTACCTAAAAACTTATCGAGCAAAATCCGAGGTCATTCGCTATGGCTACAATGAGACCTTATCAACAGCCGTAGACAAAAAGGTCGCTCAGGGTCAATTCGAGGGGGATTTGGCGCAAAAACCCCTGTTTTCTGAGCTCGGAGTAACTCCCGGTAAATACATTCTATACGTTAGCCGCTTAGAACCCGAAAACAACGCACATGTTGTAATTAAGGCTTACAACATGCTTCCAGACGAGGTCAGAAACTACCCATTGGTCATTGTCGGGGACGCTCCCTATGCCGCTCAATATATACGGGGATTAAAAGCCTTGGCGAATGAGGGACCGAAGGAGAGTGCCGGTAAGGTGGTGTTTGCAGGCTACAGATTCGGGGAGGAATATCCTCTTCTACAGTGGGGCGCTGGGGTTTATATTCAAGCCACTGAGGTGGGGGGAACACACCCAGCATTGGTTGAGGCGATGGGTTTTGGTAACTGCATTCTCGCAAATGATACTCCAGAACATCGCGAAGTACTAGGTGATAGCGGAATTATCTATAAAAAGAACGATGTGCTGAATCTCAAGGAGTGCCTTGAGCGAGTGCTTCGTGATGAAGTCGCTCAACTAAGCGCGAGAAGCGCCGCTCACAGGCGAGCACTGTCTGTTTTTACTTGGGATAAAATCGCCAGTGATTATGAGAAGTTATTTATCAATCTGGCGCGCTAAGCAACTCCGCTTTTTTAATCTCATGTAGTTGTAAGATTGTGAGCCATACCTTAATTGCTCCCATATGCGGACACAGGAATTTCGTTAAGCAAAACACAAAATCGCCGCTAAATATCGCCTTTTATCGCCGACAAAATGAGACTTTTTTGTAGCAGCTGTAGACAAGCTATGAATTTAGATTATGATTCAGCTACGATTATCACGATGTTTTCTGGGTCAGAGCTGTTTTTTTGTGGTAATGCGCTGTTTAGTTGTGATACCAGAAGAGCTGTAAAAAGCCGGACTTTATCTGGTCCGGCTGTTAAAAACGATATTTAGATTAACGCTAAAGGTGGTCTGTTACTATGGCAAAGAAGAAAGCAAAAAAGAGTGCTCCGAAGAAAGCTGCCCCAAAAAAGGCAGCAAAGAAGAAAGTTGCTGCTAAGAAAGCAAAGCCTGCAAAGGCAGCTAAGGCAGCAAAAGTTGTAAAGGCTGCTCCGAAGAAGCCAGTTCCTGTTCCGCCGAAGAAGCCAAGCTTGGTTACTCCAAAGAATTCAAACACCAAGCAGTACTCTCAGAGTGAGCTTATTGATGCGATTCAGGGATTCTGTGGATTTATGACCCGTCGCGAGGCAAAAGAGTTCTACTCCAATTTTACAGCGCTAGTGCAGTCTGCGCTTAAGAACGGATACAAATTGGCCCTTCCAGGACTTGGAAAGATTCAGGTTCGTAAGACCAAGGCTCGTATGGGTCGTAACCCGATGACGCAGGAAGTAATCAAAATTCCTGCGAAGAGAAAGGTTGCTTTTACAGCAAATAAAGCGCTGAAAGAAGCAGTCCTCTAAGCGGGAATTCCCGTCCCGCCGAAGCTATTAAACCCTGGCTCGTTAAAAAGCCAGGGTTTAATAGCGAAGGCGGGTTCTTTTCTTTACCCTTAAGAAAGCTTGTGCTACTGCGACCTAATGACTTCGCTCATCCGCTTTAATGCACTTCTAAAACTCAGTTTTCTTGGATTATCAATTATCTCTTTCGTTGCTTGTGGAAGCGATGGAGGTGGCTCCGTTTCAGCTGGTAGCAGCGGTGGCGGAACTAGTGGTGGGACATTCCCATCTCCCATAAATCCTGGTGGAGGAGATGGCCCCGTAGTAACACCTCCGCCAGTAGTTACGCCACCGCCAACCGACCCCGGAACGGGAACGGGCGGAGGTGGAGCCGGGGGTGGAACTGGGACAACTCCAGGTTCAGGCACCGATTCGGTTTCCGTTAATCCGGGCTCCTCGGCAAATTCTACTACTAGAGCCCGCGAAAGTTTTTCGGGAGCACCCACTGCGTCAGGTCTTTTTGAGGCGTTAGTCTCGGTTGCTAATACGAATGCTTTTCAGATTGTATCGCAGACAGCCGGATTCTCCTTAGTGACTTTACGGCTGACCGCGCCAGATGGAGCGACTGTTCTGGACTCAGGGGATAACGATCCTCCGAAGACGCTCGCCCTTTACTTGGACGAGTCCGTTAATAGCCTAAATTACCCCACCGGAGGAGATGATACTCCAGTTACCAATGGGGAGTATGATCAACGACTTTATTTAACCCGACCCAACCAGGCAGGTAGCTTCTCTGGAGATGTCATCGCTAAGAATGATCCCAATCTTTTAGGCGGTGCGCTAAGAGTAAACATATTTCTTGTTGGAACCGAGGCGCAAAAGCAGTCAACCAGAACAGTCGTTAATTCCGCCATCGCTCTTTGGAGGACCATCTATTCTGCCCTGGGAATAGCCCTAGATACTCAGTTCTTCGATGTCTCAAGTTCGACAGGGATTTTGCCTAATCCTTCGATTGGTAGCTCCTTTTATTTGACACAGGCTAGCGCTTCAGGAGTTCGAGCATATTCAGTTAATTTGTTCATCGGAGAGGATATCTCGGCAGACGCTACTAATATTCCGGGGAACTCATTGACCGCTCTTGGAATTTCTGGAGGCATTCCGGGTTCGGCAATCCCTTCAGTTAAGTCTTGTGTGGCTGTGAGCTTATCCGTTCACTCCGGCGGGGACGGTGCTTTTGATGCCGCTGAGACGGAATTATTAGGGGAGACAATGGCTCATGAAAGCGGGCATTATCTAGGACTGTTTCACCCGGTGGAGATATCCGGTGCTGGGTTTGTGGAGGGGGACTCGTTAAACGACACTCCGGTTTGTTCAGATGAGTCAGAGTGTATCTCAAACGGCGTCGCGGCTAATAACATGTTCCCAGTTCCGGTATCGGGCCAGGCACAAAGGGCCTTTACGACTGATCAGAGAGAGGTTGTGAATTTAAACGTAATAGTCGACTAATTACTTTTCAAGTTAAATTAGCTAGCTCAGTCAAACTTGCGAATATCGATAGGCATACCAAATATGAAATTCAGCGTTATTAAAACTAAGAAATCCTTGCTTGTTGCCACCCTCGCAATTGGAGTCCTTATGACTGACGTCGCTATTGGCTATGCTCAGAATAACGATCCATTGATGTTGGCTCTCGCCAATAGGCATATGACCCAGTCTACCACGGAGCTTGAGCAGTTGGCCGGTGGCCAGGATAAACTTGTTGCCCGCCTGTTGCAGCTCCGAACAGAGGAGAAGCTCTCATACGTTGCGGTGCGAGCCGAGAAAATATTATTGAACTACAGTGCGCGTCCAGAGGTTGCGGATGCATTGGCTGAAGACGCGGTAAACCCTAATCGCACTGGTCTGGCCCGTATGATTACGGTTCATATTGATAAGGTTGAAGAGCCCGCCGCTCGTAAACGGCTAGCGGAGTTGTTAGTGGCTCGTGCTGGAACAGATGCTGAATTCTCTCCTTATGCGCGGACTTTACTCGATAGCTCGGACTTAGAGGTAAGCCGCCTTGCTAAGGAAAAGCTAAAATAGCCAGCTGTTTAGGTATTCTGGCTCCCGAATAGTTGACAAACTAGCTGAGCTTATCTACCCTCCGCACATCCTAATTCCTAGTGAATATTGGGAGTTGGGGCATGATGTATTGGTGACCATTTCAATAACACTCGGACGGGATCGCCTCTTGCCCTTAGGGAGGGTGCTCTTTGCTCCGTAGCTGAGTAGTCGTAATGCCGGAACCGCGAAAGATTACTGGCCCACTTCTCGTATTAGCTTTGTTTGGGGCTGCGACTCTATTTTTTATCTTTAAAAATTCGGCCAAAGCCGGAGACCCTCAGGCTGATGCGAAGGCCAGAGCTTTTGATGTTCAGGCAATCTCGTTTGAAAAAGAGCGTGAAAGCCTAAAAGCGGCTGAACTTGCACAGCAAGAGAAAATCAAAATTCTAAAGACAGCGCTAGAAGAGGGGACAGTCGATTCTCTTCAGCTGCTGCGCCAGGATTCTCTTAAGTTAGTCGCCGAATATCGGGATGCCATATTACCTGATTTAGCAGGAGCAGCGCTTACGGCAATGCTCAGCAGGTTTACAGCTAGTGATTGGTCAAATTGGCAAAGTGCAAGGACGGCTGACAGCGGCGGACCGACGAGTGCTAGACTTTATGTGGATGACGTAATTTTTGCCAATCCAGAAATTGGGGCTGAGCTAGAAACCGGAGCCTTCCTTCTCTCCTTAATGTTTCAGGCAACGCAACGCGGTGAGGCTTTTGATTTAGAGCCAGCTCTTCATTATCTCATGGAAAATGCGGAATTCCTTTTGTCGGGCCGACCGGAAAAGCTTGCGCCTGCTCGATACGCCTTTAATCCGGAAATTATCGGCCAACGCCCATTTTTACTTATATTTGAGGAGCAGCGCGCTAACTGCGTAGCCGACTATCTCTCGGCTCACCCTGAAAGTGGAGAGCGTTTAGTTACTCTATTGGCTTCTGTGAAGGTGGAGAGATGTAGTGAGAGGTGTTTTGCTAAGCTCACAGATATGATCAAGACGGCAGGGGTTAATTTTACACCTGCGGATAGAGAGCGCCTGCTTTATCGAGACATTGAGAGCCAGGTCTTCAAACGTTTTACCGAAATGGACGGTAAGTTTAGGCAGGCAGTTGCAAACTTATATTTGATGGGCGCGGTCGATAGTATTCAGAATTCGGACGACACCCAGGCCGGAAAATTTTTGAACGAATCGGTTCAAATTTACCCTGGTATGGCGCTACAAAAGGAGATCAGCGGCAAGCTCGAACAGCTCTCTGCCTTTAAAGTTGCCAATTTGAGCGAGGAGCAGCAGGAGGAGGACCGCCACATACGAGAGGTTGTAAACGGGAGCGATAGTAAAATCGAAGTAGTGGATGAATCCAATTTTGAGATCAGTTTGATTGGAGGCGTTGCCATTTTCGTAGTGTTAGTGGCTCTTGGGATAATGACGGGGGCATTTCTGCGCCGTCGCTCGCTCGACTCTTTAAACTTATCCTTAAGGGATAAATTCTCTGACTCGCCACGAAGTAGCGCGAGG
>CAYMWO010000156.1:0-7236 GCA_964393905.1 uncultured Bdellovibrionales bacterium
CCCTCCACAATAAACACCGGCACGGTCACAACGGGATCAATGCCACCCCGCTCCACGATAGCCAAATCGTCAATCGAAACCTTTCCATTCTTCACCGTGGCCTGGGGAGTCTGGCCGCGAAGATCGAAATGATAGGAGGCTGAGAGGCCGAGGACACCCTCTTTCACATCGAACTGAAACTGCTCCTGCACGGCTTGATACAATACCTTGAGCCTGATCCCGGATACATTCAGCTGGCCGTCGGATTCCACTGGCTCCAGAAATATATTTCCCTCCCAAGAAACCTTTCCATTTTTCCCGATCTCCGCCGTAAAGGCATGGGCATTCTCACTCCCCTCGACCTGAACCGTGCTGAAGTTTCGCAGCACGATCCCGAAAGGCACGACGTCGATAACCACTGGCCTAGGCTTCGAATCATCTCGATACTCGATAATTCCTTTCCCGATATCCAAAAGATCAATCTGCACCGGCATCAGTTTCTTGGGTTCATCTACCGGTCGCGGAGATGGTTGGGCCTTTTCATCCTCGGGTGGAACCAGCGACATCAGATTCAGCTTGCCCCCCGAATTGACCCTGGCTGCCACAAAGGGCATGGTGAGATGAATCTCATCGAACGCCACCTTTTGTAAGAACAGCGAGGCTGCACTCAGATTCACGAACAATTCCTCGAATCCGAGCATCGGCATCCCGTTCTGCTCCTGTACTTCCAACCCCTTGAGACGAAGCGACAGTACAAAAGGATTGAAACCAGCCTCCCGAAGCGTAACAGGATGCTTGATTTGCTTCGAGACGGTGGGGACAATGTATGACTCGATGATAGAGGGAACCAGCACGAATCCGAGCAGGGTATAACACGCAATGAGACCGACAATCGTGCCGATGACCACACGTGGACGGAGCAGCCGACGCATACCTGGCCGATTCCTTTGATAAGTGGAAGTGAGCATAAAACTATAGGGGATGAGCCCTTCGAATGTCTACTAGGGAAAGACCATCTTTCGTCTGATGTCTATCTAGGGGGGTTCAACTCGTTATCGATGCCATATAGATGAAGCGGACATCGAGATAAACCACACGAGGGGGATTTGGGCTCTACCGAATAGAGAGTACCTCCTAGAGATATGGCATGCCCATTCAAAATGGATTCCGAATCGTGTGCGCGATGGAAAGAATCATGGGTGAGCGATGTTTATCGGCTTAGAACAATTACGATACAGAGATAAACCGTAATCGGTACGAGCAAGCTCTGTATGGTGCAGGTTCGAGGAGAAACTTCGAACCGGCTGTTTCAGGTCCTGGGGGAATGGAATGCCATCCTCCAAGGCTCTCCGCTATATGTAGCCAATCTCAGAGTTGATAGCAAGATGTTGAATCCGCAAGGTTTATGACCTTCCCGGCAGCGTGGACGGCTGCTGTTAGAACAAAAGAGCTTAAAAAACGCGACAAAGGGGACCTTTCCCGGATGACCGGGAATGGGTGTGTATGTTTATGCGGGTGCCATTATGGCCAAAGACCGTCAAACCCCTTTGTCGCCGTTCTCGATGCGTTTTACGCCCGAGGAGCGGGAGCGGCTCGACCGCGCTGCAGCAGGCATGCCGCTCGGGGCGTTCTTACGGTCGCTCATATTCGACGAAGATTTGCTTAAAAAGCGGCGCAAACCTCGTAAAAGCCCGGTGAAGGATCACCAAGCCTTGGCCCGTGTTCAGGCAGAGCTGGGCCAATCCCGCCTGGCCAGTAACCTCAACCAGCTTGCCAAGGCCGCCAATAGCGGGTCACTGGAGGTTTCCCCGGATACCGAGAAGGCCCTTGTGAGCGCATGCAGCGACGTGCGCTGGATGGGCCATATGCTGATGGAGGCCTTGGGGCTTGAACCTGGGGACCCGCCATGATCCTCAAAGGCTCGCAACGCGGCGGCGCGGCCAATCTGGCCAGACACCTGCTCCGGGCCGATGAGAACGAGCATGTTGAGCTTCATGAACTAAAGGGTTTTGTTGCCGAAGACCTGCCGGGAGCCTTGCAAGAGATTTACGCCGTCAGCCGGGGGACACGATGCGAGCAATTCATGTTCTCCGTGAGCCTAAACCCGCCGGAAAACGAATCCGTCCCTGTCGCGTATTTCGAAAAAGCCATTGCCGACATTGAGAACGACCTGGGCCTTACCGGTCAGCCTCGCGCCGTTGTGTTTCATGAAAAGGAAGGCAGACGGCATGCGCACTGCGTGTGGTCACGGATCGACGCCGAGGAAATGAAGGCGATCAATCTGCCATTTTACAAGAACAAGCTGCGTGAGGTGTCACGGCAACTGTACTTCCAGTATGGCTGGACGATGCCGCAGGGCTTGCTGGATGCCAAGAACCGCGATCCTCTGAACTTTACGCTTGCCCAGTGGCAACAGGCCAAGCGGATGGGCGATGATCCTAAAATCCTACAGAGCCTCTTTCAAAACTGCTGGGCCGTATCAGATAACCGAAAATCCTTTGAACAAGCTTTACAAAGCCATGGGCTCTATCTGGCCAAGGGTGATAGACGCGGTTATGTGGCCGTGGATTATCGCGGCGAGGTGTATTCCCTTTCGCGCTGGGTGAAGGTCAAGACCAAAGACCTCAGGCAGCGCCTGGGCGATCCTGAAGCTCTCCCCTCTACCTTGAAAGTTAAAGCCCATATCGCCGAGCGTATGAGCGAGAAGCGACAAGGCTATATCGAACAATCACAAAATAAGCTCAAGAAACAGGTCGGGCCGTTCATTCAAAAGAAGAAATCCCTGCAACATCAGCACCGAAATGAACGAAGCCGGTTGCAAGCCAAGCAGGAGGAACGCTGGCAGGAAGAATCCACCATCCGTTCACAGCGCCTGCCCAAGGGCTTTAAAGGGATATGGTTTAGGATCACCGGCAAGTACAACAAAATCCGAGAGCAGAACGAACGCGAGGTGCAAGCCTGCCGCATCCGCGACCGGGATGAGAAGCAATCCTTGATCGAGCGCCAGCTTGCGCAGCGTCAGAAACTCCAGGAAGAAATCAGGCCCGTTCTGGCCGAACATAAACAGAAGCTACAGGACCTCCGGCAAGACATCGCCCGGTATGTGGAGATGGGCGGAGAGCCTCCGCAATCGCCTCAGGAGCCATCCACCCCGCGCCGCCGGGATCGCGATTTCGACTACACGCCAGAACTCTAGCGTGAACTCCTTCCAATCACAGGCCGCTCGTATCAGCCGCTTTGGGAAGGCAATTCGTTCCACAGTCTGATTACATTTCAGCGGTTTTCTCTTTTTCTCCCACTCACCCCCTAAACCAGCCGCTCGCCTTTCATACGGGGATCGTTGCTGCGGGACCCATAAAGGCTCCGGTGGTCGGGGCCTTCGATGAGAAAAGGAGAAAACCGATGAAACTCATTACCCGCTACGAGTTGGCTTCCAAAAGCCTCCTCGAACTTCGCGGTCTGTACTGCAAAGTATTTAACGCGCTCGTCCAAAGCGCTCCCGAAAGTGCTGAGCGGCGCAATGCCCTGGCCTCTCTTGAGAACATCTCAAGAGAGCTGAACCAACGCTATGCCGATCAATGGAGACATGATGCAGGCCCGTAAAAGCCTGCTTCTTTCTTAATATTTATTACAACGAGGATGGTCGCTAGATTTATCCAGGCTTTAGGGGTAATCTTTCCAGAAGTGGAATGCCATTATTTAGACATTCTCTTTCAAGGATAGAAGAGTTCGATTGCTCATATGGGAGCTAATGGTTATTCAGGGTATTATGAATATCATCCCACGAGCGAGACTGTGTGAAAACTCGCATGTGGTTTTGACAGCTAATTTCTTTCCCGTTTACACACAATCTCGAACCAAAGCGGACTTTTGAATGTGTTAAGACATTAGAATAAATAGAGTGGAGATAGAGGAAATGCCAGATACCTTTGCTTTTGATATAAACGAACCTTGGGAAGAGAATCTTCAACGCCTTAGAAATCACCTTCAGCGGCAAGATAGTGAATGCTCTGAAATTTTATTTCAGTCTCTCGCCACATTGCTATCAGATAGCACAAATGCCCGACGGGACTTTAACCAACTCATACTAACTGCCCTTGAAGGTCTGGCAGAGTTAGAGATTCGAGGGGCGGAATCATGACGAGGTATTTCCTCTCCCGGCTAGACATTGAAGGTTTTCGCGGAATCAACAATGAAGGCGATCCACTGTCAATCCAACTCAAACCCGAATGTGTTAACTCGGTATATGCACAAAATGGTGTCGGAAAGACATCGATCCATGAAGCAATCTGCTATGCAATATTTGGCGGCCTGCCAAAACTTGATGTTTTGCAGCGTCAAGAACAGCCGGAAACATACTATATAAATCGATTCCATTCCCAAGAGCTCGGCACTATCACTCTAGAGTTTTCAAGTGATGATGCCACACCTGCTGTTGAAGTTACCGTCACGCGCAATAACACCGGGCAGAGAATTGTATCTAGCTCTACAGGTCACCCCAATCCATCGGAATTTTTGAACAGCCTGGCCGCTGATTTTACGCTTATAGACTATTCGACATTTTCAGATTTTATCAATGCAAAGCCCCTTGAACGTGGCAGGGCATTCTCTTCTCTTATTGGTCTTACCCGTTTTGCAAGTATTCGACAAGCACTAGAGCGAGCAAGCGATACCAGATCGCTAAATTCCGACCTGCAAATCACAGCACTCGGAACACAAATCCAGATAGTAGAACAACGTATTCGAAGAGTACGGTTAGCAGCATACCAAGCATATGAAGAAGTAACAGGTGCGGCCATTCAAGATCTGGATGACGAGTTGCTACGCATATCTGAAGTAACAGCCTCGCTCGCTTCTGTACCTCCTCTTACGGATGCTTTCAAAGATAAGGACATACTAGGCCTCGATGCCGATGCTGCGAGGGCAGCAATTGTTGATGCGGAGGGAGGAGCTAAGAGAGCGCAATATACTCAGACGCTTAAAGACATAGACTCCTTAGAAAAATGTGCCATTACTACCGAACACCAAGTTGAAACAGTGGCTTTGCTTGCTGCCGCTCGCAATCGGGATACTGCCGTGAATGCCGTTGGTAATTCCACATTAAGAGACTTGTATAAATCCGCAAAAGCAGTGGTTGAAGGGGGCGATTGGCCCAATCCCAATCTTTGCCCAGTTTGTGATGAAACTGGCCAAAAACCTTTGGCTCAGCATCTCCAGGCACGCCTAGAAACCTATCAAGAGGCCAATGCCCTTAGCGACGGATTGAAAACTCAACTCTTATCTAGTGCGTGGCTTTTAGCAGCGGAAATATTAGAGGCGTCGACTCAACTTGCATTGTCCGATGATATGAAGCATTGCCGCGAGATTAGAACCCTTGCAAACCAAAATAGTCTATCCGAAGGCAGGCTTCATGAGGCAGTCGAGGCCATCATGATCTCAGAGGGCAAAAGGATTTCAAGGCTGGCTGAAATGAGGTCTCTCCAAGCTAGTTTACAATCACAACTACCCCCCTCTCTCGTAATGCTGACACAAAAGCTAGAAGCGGGCATTCGTTTCCGTGACGCTATTAAGGAATTTAGGACGGATAAGAAAGAATTAGCGAAATTGCTGACACATCGTGCCTGGCGTGAGCGTTGGCGTAGCTTTATCACAGGTGCGGCATCTGCTGTAGGAAACGCTGAAAGAGAACTGTCCGCACAGAGGATCAGACAAATTCAAACTGATTATCAGAGTTTTTTCACAGACCTGATGCGTGGGGGTGTTGACATGAGGCCTCAACTCATTAGGGCTGCCAATAGTGAAAATGTCGATCTAAGTCTTGCAAATTTTTACGGTGAAGCGGGCGTTTCCGCTAGAGCAGTTCTTTCTGAAAGTTATCGTAATGCAGTAGCTGCTTCAATCTTTCTTGCGGCGGCCTCGACCCAGAAAGGACCAGCACGGTTTGTTGTTCTCGATGATATAACTTCAAGTTTCGATGGAGGTCACCAATTTGCGTTAATGGAGCTGCTCCGAACAAGGCTGCAATACCCTGCCAATGCTGATGGACTGCAATTTATCGTTTTGAGTCACGACTCCCTTTTGGAAAAATACTTTGATCGAATTAGTAACGAGCTGGGCTGGCATCATCAAAAGCTTCAAGGGGCTGCACCTACAGGCAAAGTGTATGCGAATCAACAAGACGCACTCCGCTTGAGGACGCTAGCACACGGCCACCTGTCTTCAGGACAGGTAGATGTCGGCGCCCCTCTGGTGCGCCAGTATCTTGAGTTCCAGTTGTCCCAGATAATTTCTAAGGTGCGAATACCAGTGCCACCTGATTATGCCATTAAGAGCGACTCCCGGACTGTAGGAAATGCCCTATCGGCGATCAAGGAAGCAATTGACCTTCATAGGCGGGCCAACGTCCTTGTTCTCGACACACAGCAGCAAACGGATTTCAGTAATCGGCACGTGCCTGCGATCATTGCAAATTATGTAACCCATTACGAAACTGGAGGGGGAACACCCATTACCGCCCACGTTCTCCTTGGTGTGCTTCAATCCATTGATGATTTGGTCGAATGTTTTCGGTATACCGATACAGAGAACCCGCCCAAGAAACGATGGTATCGTTCGCTTAGCAACCGATGAATCCAAGTGTTTGATAGTAAGCTAGACTACCGCTATAGCGGCAAGCGAGGAAGAGCAAATGGTTAACGATGACTGGCGTGACGAAACTAAAATCCGTCTAGAGAAAAGCCTTATATTTTCGGCGTTTAAAAGCAAATGTGGTAGCGATCCCGCTGGGGCTCAAGCGCTCGCGCTCGTTGAGGAAGCAACCTTCTACGCATTTCAAAGAACAAAAACAATCCTGAAACATATGGGGGAGTTCACGCTTCACGATGGTGATCATTTGTTCCGTGTCCTGGGCTTAATGGAAAGATTGCTCTCGCCAGACCAAATTCGAGAATTATCTGTTCCTGAACTTATGCTTCTTATTCTAAGTGCTTTCTTTCACGATATAGGAATGGCTCCAGATGAAGTGGATGTTCTGGCATGGAAAAAGCATTTTGATACAGAACCGGCTATCTCAGGTGAACGAGAAGCAAAAGAATTTGAGCTATTCAAGCGGTTTTGTGCAGGACGCCCGGACCAGCTAGATCGAATTAATTCTTACAATCTACAAGGTAACGTTAGCGCAGCAGATCTGGCAAAACAATATCTTGTCTGTGACTATATTAGAATTACTCACGCAGACCGAGCACGTGCGCGTCGCCC
>CAYMWO010000157.1:0-7173 GCA_964393905.1 uncultured Bdellovibrionales bacterium
GGCGCGGCAGGTTCAGGCCATAGATATCTATGCTCGGGTCTCTCCTGAAACCAAGCTAAAGATAGTTGAGGCGCTTAAAGCTAACGGCGAAATTGTGGCGATGACGGGCGACGGAGTTAATGACGGTCCGGCGTTAAAGGCCGCACATGTCGGCGTGGGAATGGGCAAGCGGGGAACAGAGGTTGCCAGGGAGGCCGCTTCTTTAGTCCTGCTCGATGACGACCTCTCTAAGATGGTTGCGGCGATTGGGAATGGCCGCAGAATTTATAACAATCTTAAGAAAGCCATCCAATATATTGTCTCCATACATGTGCCGATTGTTGGCGTAGTTACGGTGCCGTTATTTTTAAATTGGCGCTACGATGTCATTTTCGATCCCGTGCATGTGATTTTTCTTGAGCTGGTCATGGGCCCCACTTGCTCCGTGGTTTATGAAAACGAGCCGATGGGAGCAGACACGCTTAAGTCTCCGCCACGAAAAAAAATTAGCGGCTTCTTATCTCTCAAAGAGCTTTTTGTGGGAATCGTCCAGGGTTTGGTTATCCTGGCCGGTGTTTTGGGGGTTTTGCAGTTCGGTATGCATACTGGACTTAGCGAAGAGACATCTAGGGCGATGGTTTTTAACTCTTTAGTATTCGCAAATATTTTCTTAACTCTAGTCGATCGCTCGCGAACTCGATTAATAACTGAGACCATTGGTTACAAGAATCCTATGGTTGCCAATATGATTGCATTGACACTCTTAATTCTGGCAGCCATTAACCTCGTCCCATTTTTGCGCGATATTTTCCGGTTTGCGCCGCTTGATCTTTATCAAGCCATGCTCTGTGTTACGGCTGGGTTCGTATCTGTTGTTTGGTTTGAGTTCTATAAGTTGTTTCGCTATGGCTCTAAGGGTTCTCGCGTTGCTGCGTCAGGTGCTGTGTAGTATAGAGGCCCTACGATGAGTAAATGGAATTTAGCAACAGGCGTTCGTATACTAGCTGCCACGGCGGTTTTAGTGATAGCGCTTATCGCTAAACTTCCGTCCTCGAATTGCCATTGTAATGACCCGGTTAAATCCGCCAAGAAGATCTGTCTCTACGCTCAGCTTCGGCAGCTAAGCTCGAGCGTCCTCGGGACGGATTATATAAGGATTGAAGTTCCTCACCTTTCGAATTTTGTTCCGATCATTCTGCGGGAAACTGGCGCTCTAGTTGCCTTTTTCTCCTCCCCACTTGGTCGTGCTCCTCCTAGCCTAGTTAACGGACATTAAGAATAAGTTAGGTAATCAATTAAATCTCCTGTGTGTTTAACCAGGACGGTAAGTTTTAATTCCCAGTTATTGGGATAGGAGTGAATTATGAAATCGCGATTTTGTGCCGCACTCGGAGTGGCGGTGGTGTCTTCCGTGATTATGGTAGAGCAGGCATCAGCTTGTGATTTATGTGCCATACATCAGGCCATTCAGATCGAGAAGGAAGTTCCTCGTAGTTTTAAGCTGACGGTTGCCGAGCAGTATACGGACTATGATCAGTTGCAGTTTGAAGGAGATGAAGTTGAGAATCCAGGGAACCAAAGCTTTGAGAGCTTTATCACCCAGGTTGGGTTGAACTATGGAATTACTGAAAAGGTCGGAGTTCAGCTTAGCCTGCCCTTTATTTATCGGTCGTATGATCGGATTGAGGGCGGAGAAAAGGAGGATGGCTCCGTTTCTGGTCTGGGGGATATTTCATTAATCGGTAATTACACGCCGGTGCTTTACGAAGAAGGTGACGTAACGGCGATTTGGCGAGTAAGTGCTGGGGTAAAGCTTCCCACGGGAGATGCGCAGCGGTTGGGAGAGGAGGCAGCTGAGGGGCATAGTCACGGTGGAATGGAAATGCCGGCAGCCCCCGTAGAGGATCATCATATGGATGAGGCGGTAATGGAGGATGCTCACGCAGGGCATGACGAACATGAGCACGCACGCTTTAACCCGCAACTTGCTCATGAGGGGCATATCCACGACGCAGAAATACCAAGCGCGGTACATGGCCATGACTTGGCGCTGGGAAGCGGCTCGGTAGACCTCTTTTTTGGGACAGGGTTATTCCTGCAAAAAAGCCGCTTCTTCTTTTCGGGAAGTCTGCAGTACCTACTTCGAAACGAGGGAGGGTTTGGCTACGAGTATGCTGATGCATTCCTTTGGCAGGCGGGGCCTGGTGCCTTTCTTGTGGTGGACGATAACTATACTTTAGCCTTACAAGCAGCGTTCTCGGGGGAGGATAAAGGCGAGGACACTTTTCGCGGAGAAGAAACCGATGATACTTCGGTGACCTCTGTGTTTCTTGGGCCGCAGCTATTTGCTACCTGGGGTTCAGCTTTGGGAGCGGAGTTGGGAGTGGATTTCCCCCTTGAAATAGATAACAGTGGTTTGCAAACTGTGGCGGACTCTCGGGTGCGCTTGGCGGTTAGTTATCGATTTTAAGTTCGGTTCTGAGGCAAGTTGAAAACTTTCTCACTACTTCTTGTAAACGTCGCGTTTGGTTTGTTCATGCAGTTTGGACAAGCCGAACCGGCGTTTGCTCAACATGAGAAAACACTTGAAGACTCGTGGAGCGAGTTAAGTCGTATTTTTGGAACAACTTTATCTAACCTACCAAAACTGAGAGTCCCGACCGAGGCGGAGTTTAGTAGGGTTGGCGCTCGGCATAAGGGAGTGACAGCGATATATCAAAACGGCGAGATTCTTTTGCCTGTTTCGACTGTAAACTCCCCTCAGGTGAGAAGCTCGATTAGGCACGAGGCGATGCACGCGGCCCTAGAAGAACTTTCCAATGGCAAAACGCCGGGCTGGATTGACGAAGGTCTGGCGCTGCACTTTGAGGGCAGCTCTCATAACCGACAAGCGCAACTCCTACGGAAATACCTGAGTTCGTCACCGCCTATTTCATTACACCGACTTCAGCAGGGGTTTCTGGGCTTGGGTCAGGTCGATCTAGAAGCGGCCTACGCCCAATCGCTATTCGCGGTGAGAAGTCTAGTGAACTCTCATGGCTACAGTGCGATGAAGAAGTTCTTATCGGCAATCGGCGCGGGAGTAGGGGAAGACGAGGCGTTTAGCGCAGCTTTCTCCGATAGCTCGGTTGAATTTGAAGGAATGCTCCGAACGCAGTTAGGTCTTTGGGCAGCAAATCCGCAAGCCACGCTCTAATCCAGATTCAGACAATCATTCAATGCTTGCCTCAGCGCACGGAAGCTTGGCATTGGGTCTACTTCCTCTCCGGAGCGTTCCTCTGTTTCGGTCTCTAAGTAGAGAACCCCTACAGGAGTGTTGTTCCCAACCACACCGGCGACTCCGGTTTTGCGCTTTCCGCCTTGAGGAGCGCTCTGCTCACGAAGCGGGGATTTGCAGGAATAGGCGGAGGCCACGATATCAAACTGGGCCAGGACCGAACTCAATCCAACTGACCGTAGACGCTCCTTCGGGAGCGCTCCTAACTTCATAACTGGGGCCAGGACTCGTTTTGCCGGATCTAGCATAAAGATACAGCCAGCGTTAAAGCCCGCATAGGGAATCACCTCATGCACGAAGACGCGGAGGTTCTCTTGCGAAATCTTATCCGCACTCAGATGGTGATAAAGTTCCACTATTTTATCACGCAGCTCTTTCGGGCAGGTCTTTAAGTGCACGTTTCTTTCGGTTAAAACCTTTGCATATTGCGAGTTAGCAATTTTCTCCGCTACTGGAGTTGTCTGCGTAAACGCCACTAACTCCGGAGACTGCTTAGCGTAACTCTTGCAGTTGTGCTTAGCGCGATCAAAAACAGCGCTTATCCCATCCGGACCAAGGTGTTCAATAATTGCTTCTTCCGCAATTTTCCAGTCCGCAAGGGCCGTTGGGTAATGCTCCGGGTCGTTTGCTCTGGCAAGTGCCTCTCCAACTTCACAGATCTTGGCGAGCTTGTTAGCAATATCAGCTTCGGCAGCCGAGGTTTTATAATCACCAAAAACGGGGGCGCCAAAAGCCGGAGCGACTGGGCGCTCCTTATCCCCTAAGGCAACCATGATTTCTGGTAACAGATTCCAGCGTCGAGCACATGTGATTCCTAAGAGTGATGGCGAAAAGCCTAACACCTTTTGCAGTGCAGTATCTAAAGTACAGTTGGCTGGAAGATTCTCAAGAGCGCGAGCATAAACCCGAGGGTAGTTCCATGATATGAGAGTCAGGCCGAGTTGCCGCAACAATCCACATGAGAAACCCAAGTCCGGGTCGATATCCGTCTTCTCAGCCAGTAATTCAGCAACGCTGGCGCTGAGCATCGAATCGCGAAAGCGAAGTGTCTGAAGCTCATTGATGTCAGCCATGGAGTGAGTTGAAATCACCGATGGCGGAGCGGCAAGTATGCTTTTCAGGACCTCAATATCGCTGGACTCGATCATGTCGATTGGGGTGCTATTCTGGGGCTGAGGCACGCCATGTAGCTTATTGGTTTCCAGTAAGCCGGTGAGCTCTTTAAGGCAAAACATAAAGAGGGAGAAATCTTCCTTAAGGTCCTTTGTCAGCTCTTTGCGGTGCGCGTCATATTCGCCGGCCGCCAGACGGCTCTGAATACGCTCCAGAACCTCACTCTGAACGGGGAACCAATTTGTAACCACATGATCGTAAGCGCGCTCGATAATTGTCGAGGACATAGGCCTAAACTTCCTTAATCTCGGATGAAAGCATTCCGCGTTATCCAGGGTGCTGCGGCAAGGAGCACATCCGGGGGCACAGAGCGCTAAAGCGAGAACCGTGCCGACCCGAAAGTTTCGGGACCTACGCAATTCTCCTATGTATTATCGGCAGGATAGCTACAGATTGGAGTAAAAATCTGACTTAATTTGTAATATCTGGGGGTTATTAGAGAATCGGGCTACCCAAGATATTGCAATATTCTGCGCCCTGCGGGACCGGCTCAGATTGAAGGTAGCTCAATCCCGAAGGGCAAGTTTGCCAGCCCCAGTCTATAGACTGTCAAACCATTCAAGGAATTTCCCGGTGGCGTATCCGGCTCCAACTGCAGCTGCCGTGCCGACTGCAATCGTTGCGGCGCCCGTGGCAAATAGTCCCGCCCCCAGTAAGCCCGCTACAGCCAAAGTTCCCGTCGCCGCTAGACTTCCTCCGGCATATGCGGCGCTACTTTTTGCTAAAGTCGTCCACGTGGCCTTCATGGTTTCTGGATAAAGAACGCTGCCGGTTTCACGCTCATTATGTAGTGCTTCAAAAGTGGAGAGCAACCCAGTCGCCGCATCAACTGCTGAACCTAACCGTCCAATGAAACTTGGGGTGAGGCTATAGGTGTTTCCAAACTGCTCAGTCGGTCCACTCGCATTTAAGGTAATATTAAGAGCGGTGTCTTCAAACGACCCTGGTTTGGGAACTAATTCATTCCTTAGGCTCCAGCCACCAACTTCGCTCATAACATCAAGAACTTTGTCCGATTTGGTGTTAAGAAAGTTTGCTCCGCCGCTCGCAATATCTAAGCTGAAATCCAGAAGATTTGTGGCCTGAGTGGTGCCCCAATTAAAGAGATTCTTAGTCCTCTGCCAGAAGGATACGGGCTCCGCTTGATGCCCCTGGTTTGCATACAGTGGTCTTCCTTGCGAGATGAAAGTTTGCCTGTCCGCTACCGGATTTCGCAGCTCCCTTTGCTCTCCAATCCAACTATTACCCCGCGAGGAAATTGGTTGCGTGGCCCACCAACGAAAGCCGCTATCATTATTGCCGCTACTATTTGTCGAAGAGGGGGATATTGGTGCCATGGGCCCTTTCCTGTTCTGTTAGTTGCTAATCAATTTCAATGCTGGAGTCTCTTTGCGCTCCCACCCCTATTGTCGTGCCTGATACGGCTAATGTTTCGCGGCACATCCTGCGGAAATCCAGGTTTTGCTTGAGAGCGTCGAATTTATTGATAAATACCCTATGGTTCTAGGCAGTTGATAAGTTGTAACCAAAACCAGAGTGGAGGCGACTAAGAGGGTAAGGGGCTGGGCCCTGGTAATAATAATTAAGGGAGAGAAGATCGATGAGAATATTAAACAGCTTATTACTAACTGCGCTTCTTGCAGCACCAATTACCGGACTTTTAGCTTCGACTGCTTTTGCTGAGGGTCCTAGTGAGGGTGGTCATGGTGAGCATGGCATGCATGGCGGAGCAAGGCATGGCGGAGGGTTTCTAAAATTCATTGAGAAACTGAATTTTACCGAGGAGCAGAAAACTAAAGCTGCGGATATCATGAAAGCTAATCGAGGTGAGACCAAAAAGGCGATGGAGCAGATGTTTACGGCTCGGAAGAATCTTCAGCAAGCAGTAAACGCTGATGAGTTTAATGAACAGGCGGTAAGAGCTGCGGCGAAAGAAGTTGCCAAGGCTGATGAGGAGCTGGCAGTTTTGCGGGCGCGGAGCATGTCAGAGTTGAGGCCAATTATGACAGCTGAGCAGAAGGAACAATTCGCGGCGATGAAATCCGGAAAAAGAGAGAAATTCAGCAGTCGTCGAGAGGAGATGCGCGGTAAACTGGACAGTTGGATTGATACCCACGCGTCCAAATAACTTTGGTAGCGCCAATTCCGGCTAGTTTAGCTCAGATGCGGGACTTTTTTAGGTTGATGGGTGTAGATTGCCGCTTATGCCAGAGTTAGACGACGCCGGGATTATTACTCGGGTGCTCGGAGGCGATAACAACGCTTTCGAGCAACTCATAGAGAGACACAAGGTCCGGGTGTTCGCCGTTGTCTCGCGCCATGTCCCGATTGGAGATGTGGCTGAGGTAGCTCAGGGAGTATTCATTAGAGCCTGGCGGGGACTCCGGAATTTTCGGGGGGAGAGTCCGTTTAGTCACTGGCTGTCCAAGCTGGCGGTCCGCGAGTGTTATGATTTCTGGCGGGAGAGGGCTCGAAGGCGAGAGTTTGTTGGCGGAAATCTGAGTGCCGAGAATGTAGCGAGATTGGCCGCATTACTAAACGCTGGAGCACGAGAGATTAGCAACTCGTTAGAATCCAGACGAGAGGCTAGGGAGATAGTTACTTGGGCGCTCGGTAAATTGAGCGCGGCTGACCGCATAGTGATTACCCTTCTCTATGCCGAGGAGTGTTCAATCGACGAGGCGGCAGAGCTTCTAGGGTGGAGTGCTACGAATGTAAAAGTTCGTGCCTTTAGAGCTCGTAGA
>CAYMWO010000158.1:0-7165 GCA_964393905.1 uncultured Bdellovibrionales bacterium
AGCAAGAACAAAGAGAGTCGCGGCACCTAGCGGAAATCCGATTGGGCATTTATTGCAGGAATAATCTCCTCTTTCCCTAACAGTTGCTAGCCGATACCCCATCACTGTAGAATCCCCTTCCAAACTAATCTTGCACCAAAATTACGGAGATTTGGGGTCGATGGCTGTTGAAATTACAATGCCGCAACTTAGCGACACCATGAACGAAGGTCGGATTCTAACCTGGCTTAAAAAAGAGGGGGATAAAATTTCCCGTGGCGACGCGTTAGCGGAGGTCGCGACCGACAAAGCGGATTTAGAGATTGAGTCGTTTCATGAAGGGACGCTCTTAAAAATTCATGCGCCGGTGGGAGAGACTGTGCGTGTCGGGACTGTGATTGCGTTAATTGGAGAGGCCGGAGAAGTGGCAACAGCGCCGAGCGCTCCGAAGGCAGTGGTCAGTCCGCAGGTGGTCAGTGTTCAAGCGACAGCTGTCAGCACTCAGCAACCGGCAGTCAGCTCTCAGCCTTCAGCTGTCAGCTATCAGCCGTCAGTAACCAGACCATCGGCCGCGGCTGTAAGTAATCCGCAACCGATAAACGGAGCACACTCCGATGAGCGGGTTAAGATTTCACCGCTGGCTCGTAATGTTGCAGAGAGCTACGGCGTTGATGTTACACGCCTTCAAGGGTCGGGTGAAGGTGGTCGAATTGTGCGGAAGGATGTTGAGGCCGCGGCTACTGCTTCCCGGCCACCAGCTTTCAGCAGTCAGCAGCCAGCAGTCAGCAGCCAGCCCACAGCTGAAAGCCGGCAGCCGATGGCAGTAAGCCGAGCACCGTCAACCGAAAGCGGGGCTCAGCCCCTCTCCAAAATGCGGCAAACCATTGCGGAACGTATGGTGCAGAGTGCGACCACGATTCCGCATTTTTATGTCACTACAAAAATCAACTCCGGCGCGCTTACTAAACTACGGCAAACTCTAAAGCCGCTGCCGCAATATGAAGGGCTCACCTATAACCATTTAATCATCAAAGCCGTAGGCTTGGCGCTTCACACCGTGCCGCGGATTAATAGCTCGTATCGGGAAGGTAGTATTTCTCAGCCGGGGGATATCAACATCGGCATTGTGACTGCAATCCCAGATGGGCTCTTAATTCCAGTCGTGAAAAACGCCGATGCGCTTCCACTCTCAGAGATTGTCAGCGAGGCCCGCGCGCTCGTTCAACGCGCCCGCTCGGGGCGTCCGAAGTCGGATGACCTGCTGGGTGGGACTTTTAGTATCTCGAACATGGGAATGTTTTCAGTCGAGAGCTTCACCGCCATCATCAACCCCGGCCAAGGGGGGATTCTGGCAGTAAGCGGCATTGATAAGGAGCCGGTCATAGAAGACGGAAAAGTTGTGGCAGGAGAGTGCTTCCGCGTGACGCTCTCTGTTGACCACAGAATTATCGATGGCGTTGTGGCTGGGGAATTTTTGACTGAGCTTAAGCGGCTCTTAGAGGAGCCGGTGTTGTTGTTGGCTTAGGGAACGAGGGTGTTTGGAGAAGCTGATTTTCTCACACAGAGACGCGGAGACGCAGAGAAGAGGAAAAGAAGAGAATGGCCGGGCTGAAGGTAATCGACAGGGGGCGGGAGGAGTATTCGGCTACGCTTACGCTACAGGAGAATCTGTTGGCGAATAAGGTGGCGGATGCGACGTTACCGGATTACCTGGTGCTTGTTGAGCACGATGAGGTGTTTACTGTCGGGCGTGGGGTTGAGTTTCAGAAACCGGTTCTACCAGGGAACAAAGAGGTTAACTGGATTGAAATCGCCCGCGGCGGCGAGGCGACTTTTCACGGCCCTGGACAGCTCGTGGCCTATCCCATCTTTGAGCTCACGGCACACGGCAAAGATGTGCATCTTTATCTTCGAAAACTAGAGCAGGCGCTGATTTTGGCGCTATCGCAGTTCGAGATAGAGGCCTTCGCTCGCGAGGGGCTGACTGGTGTTTGGGTTAAGAACTCGGCTGGGTTCAGTAAGAAGATCGCCTCCCTTGGGGTGGGAGTAAGAAAGTGGGTGAGCTACCACGGCCTCGCGCTCAATGTCCTTACCGACCTAACCTACTTCCGCGCAATCTCCCCCTGCGGACAAGATGGTGAGGTCATGACTTCGCTGCAGGAGATTCTTACCGAACGAGGAGTTTCGGTCCCGGAGATGGAGTCAGTTAAACACGCGGTTGTAAGTGCAATAGCTTCGGTTTTCTCGCTTGAGGTGGAGGCGGGGCTTGATAGAAAACTTACTCGCCCAAAATGGCTTAAAGCCAAAGCGCCTAACTCACCGCACTTTGACGAGACCCGCGAGGTGGTTAAAGGTTTGGGTTTGGTGACGGTTTGCGAAGAGGCGCACTGCCCGAATATCGGCGAGTGCTGGTCGCATCACACGGCGACCTTTATGATCATGGGTGAGCTCTGCACGAGGCGCTGCTCGTTTTGTGCGGTAAAAGACGGGACGCTTTCGGATTTGAGTCCGCTGGATCCTATGGAGCCGGTAAAAGTCGGGGCTGCGATTGCGAAACTTAAACTTCGGCATGTGGTGATAACTTCCGTTAACCGCGACGATTTGGAAGACATGGGAGCGGAGCATTTTAACCGCACGGTTAGAGCGATTGCGCACCAGAATCCGGGCTGTGCGATTGAGCTTTTGATTCCGGATATGGCTGGGAAGAGAGAGAGTTTAGAGACGGTCTTACAGTCGGGGTTCGTTACAGTTTTGAACCATAATTTGGAGACGGTGCCGAGGCTATATCGAAGAGTGCGTCCGGGGGCGAACTTTAAGCGGTCGCTGAATATTTTGCGTTGGGCGAGAGAGTTGTACCCGAGTGTGAAGACTAAGTCGGGGTTGATGTTGGGGTTGGGAGAGAGTCGGGAGGAGGTGTTGGGGGTGATGGATGAGCTTAGGAAGGCGGATGTGAATATCCTAACTTTGGGGCAGTATTTACAGCCGACGGATAAGCAGTTACCGATTCACCGTTGGGTAACGCCGGAAGAATTTTTAGATTACAAGAACGAGGGGCTAAAACGCGGGTTCTCATTTGTCGAGTCCGGGCCGTTGGTGCGGAGCTCTTATCATGCCTGGCAACATTCTACTGGCGGCGCGCCGTATGAAGGCGAGAGCCAAACAAGCATAAATCTATAGATTTGATTGGTGGTCTGGGCGGCAGTGGTAGCGCCCTGGGGGGAGGTGTCCGAACGAGACCGCTCTCGCGCTATTGGCGCCCACCTGCTCGCTCCGGAACTCTTCTTGCATTTTCGGCCGGTGCCCGGCCGGCAAGAAGATTTCCTACGTCTCGCCCTCCCCAAGGACCACCCCGTTCGCAGTCTCGTTCGGACACCTCCCCCCAGGGCTTCTCGTAGCGTTCTTCCGGGTTGAGTGGAGGATCGTGTCATGGCCCGGCAGTGGAGTGCGGATATTCCGGTGCTCGCATGAGTTGCTCAGATTTTCTAAAATTTAGCATTGACAAACTGTAGTTTATGAACTACAGTTGAAATCGCATGGAAGCTACGGAAAAAGCAGTCAGGGTTTACGTTGACGGAAGCGGGAGGGTTCCTTTTTCGGAGTGGCTAAGGGCTCTTCGCGACGAACGAGGTCGACAAAAGATACAATCACGGCTCGCTCGGCTTCGACTCGGAAACCTTGGTAAATGCGAGTCCGTCGGCGAAGGGGTTTCTGAGCTTAAAATCGACTTTGGTCCCGGTTATCGCGTTTACTTTGGGCAAGAGGGATCAGAGTTAGTTATTTTACTTTGCGGTGGTGACAAGAGCACACAAGATTCTGACATTAAAAAGGCTAAGAGCTATTGGGCCGACTATAAGACGGAGAAACGATATGCCAACAGTTGATTATAAAGAATTGCTGCTTGAGGATCTAAAAGACCTTGATTACGCAGCGGGCTATCTTACTGCTGCTCTCGAAGAGGGCGAAGACGTTTTCCTTCTGGCTATTCGCGATATCGCGCAAGCACACGGCGGGATGACTGAGCTTTCAAAGGCCACTGAACTTAACCGAGAAAATCTTTACAGTATGTTGTCAAAGGACGGTAATCCGCGGCTGTCTAGTATCACCTCTGTTCTTGGTAAACTTGGAATTGAAATAAAGTTTGCGAAAACTGGTACCGGGAAGAAGGCGGCGTAGTTACTTACAGTCGCTAGAAATCATAAGTCGTGCCTAATCAAGTTACTGCCATTCGCAGTGGTAGCGCCCTGGGGGGAGGTGTCCGGTTTCGGAAATCTGATTCCAGTGCTCCGATTACTGAATCTGATATCAGTTCACCGAAATCCGACGGCTGTAGCTGAGAGCCGAAAGCCGACTGCTGCAAGCTGCTCCTCCTTTTCTTTTAGCCAGTATCCCATTTCCTGAGTTTTAACTTCCGTCGTCGTGAGACGCGCAAGTTGGGTTTCAGCTTGAATTTTTCGCGGTCATTTCGCGCGGAGCTGTAGAAGCGCTACTGCGAGCACGGAAAAGTTGTGAAAAATTTGAGATGGAGCCCAAATTGCGTGTAGGAACAGACGGAAGTTAAAACTCAGGAAATGCAGGAATGGAAGTGGGGGGTGAGCCCAGGATTTATGGTCCTTTTTAAAAAATGAGAAGTGGAGCGGCGTGGTCACCCACACACGCCGCTCCACATACAGTTCGCTACGGGGATTCTCGCGAATGCCCGTAGCTGGCGACTACTTGGCCCAGAACTTCCACCACGGACGCTTGCGCGCCGGGGCGGGGGGCTGGACGGGAGTCGCCTGGGGGGGCGTCGAGACGGGAGCGGCCAGCTTCGGGGCCGGCACGGACACGGGGGCCGAAGCCACCGACGCCGCAGCGACACTCTTCGCCGCACGCGCCTCGAACTCCGCGCGGAGCTGCTTCTCGATCTCCTTGCGGAGACGCGCCTCCATCGCCGGATCGGCGATGGCCGGAGCCGCTGCGGGCGCCGCCTTCGGCTCCTCCTGCTTCGGCTTCTGGTACCACTGGTACCCGGCCTTCTTCAGGAGGCTGAGGATGACGGGCACGGTCCGAGCGTGGAAGCTCGAACCCGCGATCACCAGGCGCCGCAGGTCCTCCGGGCTGTCGATGTCGCCCGCGAAGAGGGTGAACGCCCAGCCGACGTCGGCCAGGTTCCGGGGGTGGCCGTTGTAGACCACCATGAGCGTGAAGGTAACCAACGCCTTCACGGCGTCGGTGTTCTCCATCCGCTCACCCCAGATCCTCTTCCCCGCCGAGGCCAAGCGCTTCTCGTCCTCGGTGAGGAGCTCGAACAGCTCCTCCGCCGCCGCCGTTGCGGCGGCTTCGGGGCCGCTCAGCACCGTGAGGAAGAGGCCGAGGGCCGTGTAGCCCTGCCCCCTCGGGACGAGGTTCTCGAGCATCCGCGCAGCCGCGGGGTAGTGCTCGAGGAACGTGCCGTTGTCAGCGGCACGCGCCCCCGCCTTGGGGGCCCACTTCTTGTCCCCTCCCGGCTGGCCGAGCTCGAAGGCCAAGCGCGCCGACATCGGCGCGCCCGTCGGGAGCTTGATGACCTTCTTCGGGAGCGGCGGCGCTTCCGTCGTCGCCGCGGCCTCGGGGGCCGGGCGGGACGTCGGCGTCACCGCCGGCGTCTCGACGGTCGTGGTGACGGGGGTCGCGGCCTCGGGCTCATCACCCGCGGTCGAGAAGTCCGCGCCCTTCGCGCCCGCCTCGGAAGCCTGCGCTGCCGCATTCGCGGCCGCGCCGACCTTGGCGCGACGCTCCTTCTCCTCGGCAACCGCCGCCTTGAAGTCCGGGTCGTCGGGGTTCAGCCCCCAGCTCCGGATGATGACCTCGTCGCCGAACGGGGTCCTCCCCGCGCAGCGGCCGACCGCCTTCCTCTGGTCGGTGGGGGAGAGGTCCTTCAAGCCGCGGACCTTGAATTCCCCCCAGATCCGCTCGATATCCTTCACGTCGTACTTGGCGGTACCGAGGAGGCCCAAGGCCTTCGCCGCCTCGAGCGCCGCGAAAGCGCCGCGCGAACGGTTGAAGAGAACAACGAACCGGAACAGGCTGAAGGGGATGGTGTCGTTCGGGGCCGTGGCCCCAGGGGAAGTGCTCATGTCAGGGTCTCCTTGGGTTTCCGCCCAAGCGGCCGGCTTTCGCCGGGTCGGTTCGAGCATCAAAGGCCGAAGCCCTATATAGCTCTCTGAGTTTCCGCTCAGTGCGGCCGGCTTGCGCCGGGTCATTCCCGTATCATCCATTAGCTTCGCCTTGCGGCTACGCCATGCGATGTCGGGAGCAGAAAGAGCGCGAGCGCTCTCTCTACTCCCAACACCGCGGCAACATCGTGGTGATGTACTTGGGATGAACTGGAATAGTGAAAAAACCTAATTAATCCTGGTCTCACCCATATGAGTTGAAGTGCCCAGGCTCTTAGCCTTGGCCATTCAAAGAAATCAAAGAACAACAGAGAGTTGGGGATATCGAATTCCCAACAAGTTGTTATGACGGGATAGACGAAATGGGTGAGATTTATCTAAGGCGGATTAAATCCTAATAAAATCAGCCGCATAAGCACCCTAACAAACCGCACATAGGCCCCAATACACGGCATAACTCTTTAGTTAAGGCCCAGAATGCCCTGTTCTTTAAAATTTCCGTCTTCAGGCAACTGTTCACGGAACTGTTACGAGTAGAAGAGTTAACCGTCACTGCTTTCAAGCATACGGTACAAATGACATATTTTTAAGGTTTTAGATTTTCTAAGTTCTCAATTGGAAAGAGAAAATTTTGGTGAATGCAGTGCGCTATGTTTGGCATTAGTTTTGTGGCGACTCGGTTAGTTGGTTTTTTTTAAAAGACTAACTAACCGGGTTGCCCGAGGCAGATGCCGCAAGGCAACTCGCAATCCCCGGAGTCGGTGTGTTCGCACCGGCTCTGTGTAATCTTTCTTTCGTTCCGAGTCCTGACGGGGGGTTGCCATACCCCTCGTCTTATCCCCCTTTGGGGAAGGAGAATTTCCCATGGCGCTCTCTCCGTTGCAAATTCAAACCGTCAAGGAGCAGGCCGTTTGCTCCGCGCTCGACGCGGATGCCATCGCGCGGGTCATCGACTGCGACCCGGCGGATCCGAAGACGGATCCGGCGGATGTCGCCGAGGTCGCGGCGCTCGTCGCCGCGGCCCGGGCGGGCGGGCCGCCCACGTCGGCCCC
>CAYMWO010000159.1:0-7150 GCA_964393905.1 uncultured Bdellovibrionales bacterium
CGCCGAGCGATGCGCATCGCAGCGGCCAGCCGGGCGACGTCGGCGTCGTACCGGTCGAGCGATGCTGGGCCCATCGCCGTTTGGGCGAACCCGTACGGGTCCATCAGCTCGACGGTCAGGCCGACCTCGATGGCGGTGCTCTTGAATCTGGCGTTGTGGTAGCGGCCACCACGGGAGGTGTCCTTGATTCCCCTCGCAGCGTTGATGCCGTGTGCGGCTTCGTGTAGCAGCACCTCGAACACCGCTTCGGGTTCCAGGTGCAGCGCCTCACCGGCGAGCAGCACCTCGCCGCGTACCTCGCCGTCGGCAAGCCACCGACCGCCCCACCAATGGCCGAGCTTCACGAGCCGTCCACGCTCGACTCCAGTGCCGAGCAACATCACGACGTCGGGAAGCTCGCGATGATGCGACTGGATTGCTCGCCACGCCGCTTCGCACGCGACGACCAGGTCGCTCGCACGTGGATCGGTCAGTAGCTCCGTCGGCGCATCACGTCCCATACCCTCCTAAGCGCGTGAGGACTGGGGCGACTTCAGGATCGGCGCAGATTGTCCCTGCAGCGTGGTTTCATGTGCCGCATGGCACTGGTCTACGCAATGAACGCAGCGGTGGTTGATCGACAATCTGAGCTGCCATCCGATATCGACAGCGTGGCCGCTGTCGTCGGTACCTGGGCGGGCATAGACGAACCGCTATCCAGCGGGGATCATGAGCGAACTCGTCGCGGCACAGTTCGAACGGAGTTGCTGGAAGATGACGAGGCGGACCTGTCTGCCTGGAAGCTGACGCTCACGCACTTGGACCCGTCCGACTCCGGACTTTCCTGGACCGTTGATGTCGGCGTGGTGGCAGATGGGACGACAACACTCGCCGTTGAGGTCGACAGGAGTCGAGTCGACGGGACGCTACTTCCGGTGCAGGGCGAGGCGAAGCCGCCGTCATTTGTTCGGCGCCTCGTCGAATCCGAAGAACTGTCGCTGGTGGACGCTGGTCGCGAGCTGTCGGCCGATGTCTGGGTGGTAGACCCACCCGACGTCGAGGAGCTGGCGGCGCTCTTGATGCACCCCGAGCGCCGACTTCCTGTAATCGGCTACACACCAAGAGACGACGATGTCGTTAGCGGCGGCGACTTTGTCGAAGACCTCATCGGCATTTGCCACATCGCCTTCGTTCGTTCGAGTGCCTCTTGGAGGCTCGGCGAACTGCTGCCGGAGGGATTCAACGTCTACGGCGGCGCAGCCAGGATCTGGTGGCCGGGGATTGCGCCAGGGTCGAGTAGGTGGGACCACAAACTGTGGGCTGGCGATGTGTCTGCGCACGGGCTAGTCCGCCAAATCAAGGAGCAAATCGTCTCTGCGGGTCTGCTCGCCGCGTCGCCCGATCCTCGGCTCGCTCGGCTAGAGCGGAACAGGCGGGAACGGGAGATACTGAGCCTCCGGGCGAACTACGAGAGTGTCGCGGCCTCCGCCGCTGCGTCCCCGCATGAAACTCTGCCCAGTAGAGCTGCGGTGACAGCGGATCTGCAGGCCGCCGAGAAGCTGATGCAGGAGGCGGAGGCCAGCCGGAGCGAGGCGGAGGAACGAGCAAGACGAGTGGAGTACGACCGGGACCACTGGAAAGGCCTCTATCTGACGGCTATCGCCTCGCAGTCCGGTGGAGATCGATCGTCCACGCCGGAGGAGGACTTTCGGGCAGCAGTAGACCAAGAGCTGCGAAACAGGGGAGTTGTTGAGGGTTCTCGGCCGCGAGCTTTCTCGTTGGGCCCGCGATTCCTCTCAACCGCTGAGTCTCACGGCGACAGCTATCGCCAGAAGATCCTCAAGGCTTGCGCCGACGTAGTGTCTGCAGCGCCTGACCTGCTATCGCGCCGCGAAGACCATCCCTTGCGCACCGGAAGCGGTGGTAACAGTCCGGCCAAGCGGCGAGGAAGCGATCAAGCAGAAGCTCGCCGCTGCTATGTCGAGATCAAAGTGCCGAGCGCTCGGCGAATCCACTATTGGCTGCTCGATGGCCAATCCGTCGAGTTCGCTTCGGTCAACGTTCATGACGACATGACCATTCCTGAGTGACCGAATGGACCGAGCGATCACGCTCGACGAAGTGGGTATCTCGCCGAAGTCATCGCATCGCTTGCTAAGGCTCGACCATCCATTTCGCCAAGCCACACGGCGGAAGCGGTGGGTGGTCGATGGGCCGAGAATCGTCTTCACGCGTGAAATCCGAAGAGCCGTGAACGCTTGTCGCTAGCGGCGGGAGTCCGAAGGCGTAGCCACACTGGAGGCAGGGAGCCGTAGACGAGGATGCCGTCGCCAGTGCGAAGTCGGCGGATCGCGTCGACTGGGGCGAAGCGCCGCCACGAGGTGTGCTCGGACACGGAGCGTCTCGGGCCGTGCAGGTCACCGGATCGGTTCACCTCGGTACGACGTTCATCACCGATCAGCCGGCTGACGTACTGGAGCGTGGGGTCGTCCGCGATGCCAGCGCCGAACAGCTTGGCTCGGTGGTTGTTGAGCACTGTCTGGGCGCGTTCGCCGTAGATCGACTTGATCTGCGCGAGGTCCTGCCAGATCGACACGAACGTGATCCCGTGGCTGCGAGCCGTCGACGCGTAGCCGGGCAGGTCGCGCAGCGGAGCGATGTTGCCTGCTTCGTCCAGCAGCACCAGGCACGGGTGTTCGAGGATCCCACCGCGCGCGTTTGCCCGGTCATACGCGGCGCGGATCGCCTGTTGGATGAGGACCGACAGCACCGGCCGTAGCCGCGCCTGCTCGTGAGCGGTGGCGATGACGAAGATTGTGTTGTCGCCGCTCAGCCATTCGTCGATGTCGATCTCGCTGCTGGCCGCTGCGTCGCCGACGCCCGGGTCGGCGTAGCCGGCTAGCACGTTCTCCATGGTGGCGAACACCGAACCCTTCAGTCGGCTCTCCTTCCCCCACAGTGCCTGGGCAGAGATCAGCGCAGGGTTCGGAGGCCCGTCGGACAGGCGCGTCGGTCGGGCCTCGGCCCTCAGCGCTTCCTCGACCCGACGATTGAGCTCGGCATCGATCTCCTGCGCGACCTGCATCTGCACCTCGACCGGCCAGCTCCAGAGCTCCTGTTTGAGCCACTTGTCAGCCCGACCACTGTCACCCCCTCCATACCGATCGCGTGCATCCGCCATGACAGCGTTCTCGACCTCGGCGGCGAGCTGGTCCTCCAGTTCCTCCACCCGCCCGGTCCGCCGCAGCATGGCGACCTGAGCTTCGAGTCCGCTCGCGTCGATCAGTGCATCCTGGACCTCGGCCTCTTCCTGTAGGTCGATCCAGCGGGCGACATCGCTCATCGTCCGGCCCGAGGTCGCCGCGGCAAGCAGGTACGGGGCGAGACCCTTGCGGGCCTGCGAGTACCAGTAGTCGCCATCGGACACGGTGTCGGCTTTCGGCTGCGCCGCTTCGCACAACCAGGTCGCCACGCGCATCGCGCCGCGCCAGTCGCTGCAGGCGGAGAGCGGTGACCAGGTTGCAGCTGGGAGCCCGCTGCACGAGGTCGGGTCGTAGACCCAGACCTTCCCGGCCGCTGAGCGGTGGGTGAGCGTGGCATCAAGGAGGTCGGTCTTGACGCTCGTTGCGATGATCGGGCCGTTCCACTCCAGCAGCGCGGGGATGGCGAATCCGATGGTCTTGCCGCAGCCGGTCGGTCCGACGACGGCGAGACTCGCCTGTGGTTCCGCGGCGAGTAGCTGGCGACCTTGCAGGCCCAGGGTCAGCCGTCCTGGCGTCGGATGACGAACCGCCAGGGTGCGCGTGTCTCGTGGCATGGCCAGTCCACCTTCTCCCGCGCCGAATGCCCCGCTCCGCCCACGCCGACCGAGCCACCAGCGGACTGCGAACCCGCCGGCAGAGGCGATGGCAGCCAAGACGGCGAAGGTGCACAACCAGTAGGGGATCGGCCCCGGGAGTCGGGTCGCGACGGTTGAGGGCCAAGCGGAGGCGGGATCCGACGGATTGGAGGGGAGCGCGACGAGCGCCTCGACGCTGTCCGTCAGACCTGCGGAGAACGAGCCGTCGCCGAACGTGATCGCAGCGAGCTGGGCTCCCCCGAGCACGATCAGCGAGATGGCCGAAATGACGCCGGCCGATGCGAAGAGCGCCGTGGCGAGCAGATCCTCGATGTCGTCAAGCTGTTGCGCTCCTCGACCTGGTCGAGCGTGACCCTTCGACGTCAACCGCCGACCATCGCTGCGTCGGTGTCGCAGAACTCCCGTTCATGAGCTCCGATGGAGTGCGCGACGACCGCGCTGCGCCCCGCGATCTTCCAGAGCGCTCGGCCTTTGACGAGGCGGGGGAGCAGGTCTGACTCGGTGCTCGTGAGCCCAAGCAACGCTCCCGCTTCGGCGACCTGGTCGGTGGACTGGCGGAACAGGATGCGGGTCTGGGTGTCGGCGAGCAGGCCCATCGAGACCTTCGATGCCGAGGTGCCGTCGTCGGTCTGTGATCGGAGGTCGGAGAGCCGGTGCACGATCGCGAGATTTGCGACCCCGTACGAGCGCGACAGCTTCCAGCACGCCTGGAGGTACTTCGAGGTGCGCTCGGAGCCGAGCAACGCCCACGCTTCGTCCAGCACCTGAATTCGTCGAGGGCCACCCGATGTCGTCATGAGCGCCTGGAGCCAGGCGGTCGCAGCGACCATCACCAGAGTGAGCGCGTCGTTGTCGTGGTGTACCGCCGAGAGATCGAGGACCAGCCCGGGGCCGTGCCAGTCGATCTCGACGTTGGTCGGCCCGTCGAACATGCCGCGCAGTGACCGGTCCAGGAGTTTGCCGAGCGCGAACGGGATCGCCTCGACCGCCTTGGCCAGTTCGGTGTCGGTCATGGTGGTGGTGACCATGTCGGCGGTCGGCGCCGCCATGAGCGCTGCGACGTCGGACAGGGTCGGGTGCTGGATGCCGCTCTGGCCCAGCCGGCGAAGTGCCCCGCCCAGCACCGCGTCCTCAGCCGGGTCGAGATCCCGCTTGAGGACCGACCCCAGCAGGGCCGTGAGCATCTCCGACTGCCGCCGGACCCGCTCGTCCTCATCGACATCGGCAGACGGGCCGGCGTCGAGCGGGTTGATTCGTGTGCTGCCGCCGGGATGCAGCTTGATGACCGTCAGGCCGAGTGAGTCGGCCAGTGGCAGGTACTCGCCCTTCGGGTCCGCAATCGCGACCCAGCGGCCGAACACGCCGACCGAACGGTGGATGAACGTCTTGGCGGTCGCTGACTTGCCGACGCCGGGCTCTCCGGCGATCAGCATGTTGGGATTCGTCACGATCCCTTGCGAGTACGCCTCGAACGGGTCGAACGCGAACCCGCCACCGCCCGTCAGCAGGTTGGTGCCCATGTGGACCCCGCCGACGCCGAGCCCGAGTTCTGCGGCGAACGGATACGCGGAGCACAGGTGCGCGGTCGTCGCCCGGTGTCGGGCCATGCCCAACGTCGGTCTCATTCGACGCTCCGGCGGGAGGGCCCGAGTCCGATCGGCAGTGTGCAGGCGAGGGCGGCATCGTGTTGACCGTTCAGCCGTCGCAGCTCGAGTCCTGCATGCGCCGCCACCTGCTCCCATTCCGCACACGACCGCTCCAGCTGCTCGAGGTCGGTGGCAGTCACAGTGATGAGTCCGCAGAACTCCAGCTCGCAGTAGCCCGACACCAGCTCGGACTCGCGCTCCGCGACGTCGGACTCGGCGCGTCGGTGACGGGCACCCACTCGGAACCCGGAACGGGACCGCTGCTCGGCGTCGACGATCAACCGGGTCGAGTCCTTGTCGACACGACGCTGGCTCTGTGACGGTGGCACCGGCTCCAGGTGCAACGAGATCGTGCGGACCCCGCCCGCGTGCAGCAGCAACGCTTCCATCCAGCTGGCGGGAACCTCCAACCGAGGCCACTCCACGATTGCGAGGCACGCGTGCACCGCGCCGTCAACAGCGACATGGGTCCACTCGTGACGCGTCGCCATCGGCCCCGGATTCCCCGGTGAGCGGCACCCTGCCAGTGCTGCGAGTGTCGACGACCCCGACGTGACAGTGCCGCCGGCGGTCGTCGGGTCCAGCCGGCTGCGCAGCAACTTGGTCGTCTGTGCGACGGTGAGTGCGGGTTCGACCACGAGTCCGGTCGCGACCAGTCGGTCCGACAACAGGCGCAGCTCGTCGCGCAACGTGTCGACGAGTGCCCGTTCTCGCCGTCGTCGTCCCGCCGAGGCCTTCTGGCCGGCGTGTCCCCCGGCGGTGACGGTCACGATGGTCTCGTGACGGGTCGATAGCGGACCGGCCGCTGCAACCATCTGCTCGTAGCCGGCGACGATCGACGGATCGGCGCGGGGTCCGATTCGGTCCTGTGCCCACCGCAGGTGCTCGGACGCGTCGGCAGGAGCCGACCACTCGAACCATCGAACAGCAGCAACCGGTGAGCGTTCCTTGCAGAACGCCGCCAAGGCGTCGCCCCAACCGGCGAGCAGGCGGTCCTGTTCAGATCGGTCGATGAGGGCGAACTCTCGTCCGGCTACTCGTAGCAGTCCGGTGGCGCTTCCCGAGCGACGGTCCGACACCACGACCATGGTCGACCCTGCGCGCAGACCCTCGTACTCCTGTAGCTCGATTCCGTCGAGGAATGGCGGCCACTCAGGTTGCAGCGTCGGGTCAGCGCGGGGGTCCGCATGAAGTGGCTTCCTCGGCACGTTGGCCGTCCAGTTGCGGCGCCGGTGACCGCCGTACAGCCACCCTGCGGCGACGGGCAGCCAGGCGTAGCCAGGTCGGCCAGCGATCGGAGCGAAGGCAGCAATGATCGACGCGGCAATGACACCGAGGATCAATGCCCCTGGCGCTCCGAGGTTCAGCAGGATTCCGCTGGCGAATACTCCCGATCCGAGGATGAGGCACTGAGCTGCTTGGAGACCGAGGAGCCAACCGGTGCGGTCTCGCGCGGGAAAGCGGTAGGTGCGACGCTCGAGGTTCATCAGGGCTCCTGGGGCAGTGGTTCGCTGGGATCGGGGCTCGATGGCGAGTTCGCGACGCGCTGCCATCGGTCGGCTCCTTGGGTGCCGCTCCGACCGGCCGATCCGGAATCGGTGCCCTGCCCCCCGATGGATCCGGCCTGGTCCGCCGCTCCTTCGCTTGTGCGCTTCGCTGCCTTCGC